>DATFRY010000305.1:0-10832 GCA_035262925.1 Kofleriaceae bacterium
TCTCGAGCTCGACCTGGTCGCGGTCGCCGACCTGTGATCGCGCGCGTCAGGCAGGGAGAAACGCGGCGGTGACGACGGCATCGCCGGCCACCACGTAGCGGGCGGCGAGCGACGGGAGCCGTGACGCGCGCGTGCCCGTGCGGAACGCCGCGTCCAGCGCGCCGGACCGCGCATCGGCGAGGTCGCGCAGGTCGGGCAAGGCGGCCAGCTCGACGTCGTGGAACTCGAGCATCTCGCGGGTCAGGGGGAACTGGCACTTGAAGAGCGCCTCCTTGATCGAGAAGACCAGGGCGGAGCCGATCGCGCGCTCCGGTTCGGGGAGGCTCTCCAGCCACGCGGCCTCGGCCGGCGTGGTGACCAGGCGCATGACCTCGGCGCGCGACGAGCCGATCGCGCGCTCGGCGTCGATGCCGAGGCCGCACAGGTCGCGGTGCCACGCCGCCGCGGCGGCGCAGTAGCCGCGCGTGTGCGTGATGCTGCCGACCACACCGGCCGGCCAGCGCGGGACGCGATCGGGGTCAGCGGGCAGCGCGGCGGCCTCCGCGCCGAGCAGTCCGAGCGCGCGGCGGGCACAGGCGCGCCCGGCGGCGACCTCGCGGCGGCGACGGGCCACCGCGCGGGCGACCATCGGCTCCTCCTCCGGGTGGAGCGCCGCGTCCCAGTCGGCCGGCTCGGCCTCCACGCCGATCGCCTGCGGCGGCAGCACCGCGGCCAGGGCGCCGGCGCTCACGGTCGGTCCAGCCAGGCCAGCGGCATGGCGACCATGATGCCAGAGGCTCGCGGCTGCGGCGCAGCCGGTCGAGATCGCGGCCCGGGATCGCGGCGGGCAGCGCGTGCAGGAGGGAGCGGGAGGACCGGCGGCGGGCGGATCGATCGAGCTCTGCGACGACGGGCAGGCGCGACTCGTCGGCCAGACCGCGGAGCATGGCGGGGACGGGGCGGGGCCGCCGATCCGCGATCCGGCCCCTCGCGGGGACGGAGGTTGCTGGGCGGACTGCCTCGGCCCCCGCGCGGCGGTCCGTCCCGCGCCTTGCGAGGAGGGCTCACAAAGCCCTCAGCTTGACAGGGGTTTGAGGAGGCGTTTAAGAGTCCCGGAGGGTGCGTCGCCCAAGGTCCGACACGGTTCGAACCCCGGATGAGTCGGCCGCCTTGTCACGGATGGTGGGGATGAGCATGCGCGGACACTCTCCACCGTCGCACGGGCCAGTGCTGGCGAGCATCGCTGACCATGGATGATGTACATGACTGAAACCGTTAGCCTGCCCGCGTCGATCGCGCACAGCATCGATCTCCTGGTCGAGTCGCTCGGCGGGCTCGAGGCGCTGCTCGCGCTCCACCGCGAGTCGGAACGGTCATGGACGGCCAACGAGATGGCCGCGCATCTGCGCATCTCGCCGCGCGCCGCTCGCCAGGAGCTGGACCGGCTCAGCGCGCGCGGTGTGGCTGCGCGTGCGCTTTCAGGCGATGACCCGGTCTATCGCTACAGGCCGGCCGACGCCGATCAGGCCGCCCATGTCGCCCGCATTGCCGACGCTTACGCCACCCGGCGCATCGAGACCATCAACCACGTCGCGTCGAGCCGGCTGCGCCGCATGCGCGCCGCGCAGTAGACCCACGGTTCGCTCGTGTCGAGCTCGACCAGGCGAGCTGTGGTCAGACGGAGTGCCGACCGAGTCGGCGCGCCTGTCGGTCGAGATCGACCGGCCGAGTGCGCAAGCGCGAATCTCCTGACATCCGATCTCACGAAGGTCCCACCCAGGTGAGCTCCGGGGTCGAGCCCTGCAGACATTGTTCTAGGTGGCGGACGAGCCGCTTCCCTATACTCGGCCAATGGCGCGCCGCGCCGGGACCGGGGCTGTCGTCGCGCTCGCGATCGCGCTGGTCGACGGCGCGCTCGCGGTCGCCGCGCCCGCCGGCGCCGGGGAGCCCGTCGTCGGCGGTGAGTCGAGCGACCCGGGCGAGTATCCGGCCACCGGCGCGCTCGTGCGCGGGGTGTCCTACCGCTGCACCGCGACGCTGATCGCGCCGGACGTGGCCATCACGGCGGCCCACTGCCTGGTCGACGAGGGCTTCGGGGACTTCTCGTTCACCCTCGACCCCGATCTCAACGACGATCTCGACGGCCTCGTCCCGGTCATCGCGTTCCACCAGCACCCGTACTTCCACTCCGAGGGGGACTTCAACGAGCTCGCCCAGCGCAACGACCTCGGCGTGTTCATCCTGGAGCGGCCGATCGAGAGCATCGCGCCCGAGTCGCTCGGCGACATGGCGGACAACCTTAGCTTGACCAGCGGCAGCGAGATGCAGCTGTGCGGCTACGGGCGCGACACCTGGGCCGACACGAGCAGCGACGGCGTGAAGCGCGATGCACTCGTGCACGTGGACATGATGACCCCCTGGGAGCTGCAGAGCGCGGACGAGGACCCGCAGCCGTGCCGGGGAGACTCGGGGGGCCCGGTGTTCGTCGAGACAGCCGGGGGCCGCCGCATCGCCGGCGTGGTCTCGCGGGCGGTGGGGGGCGAGCGGATGTGCTCGACCGGCGCCATCTACACGCGGGTCGCGCCGTACCTGGCGTGGGTCGAGACGGCGTCGCTCGATCGCGACATGGGCGGATGTTCGGCGACCAGGGGCAGCGGCTGCCCCTGGCTCGCGCTGCTCGGGTCGCTCGCGCTCGTCGGCCGCCGGCGCGCGCGGCGCTGACCGCTCTGGCCTCTAGGGCCGCGTGCCGGTGCCGCCGTCGCGCTGCGATGGGGTCGAGCTCGAGGTCGACGCGCCGCTCGTGGTCGACGTCGTGCCGGGCGTCGTCAGCGGGCCGCCAGGCGGCGTCCCCGGCGACGGCTTGGTCGTGCCCGGCGACGAGGTGGTGCCCGGCGACGACGGCGACGAGGTGGTGCCCGGTGACGACGGCGACGAGGTGGTGCCCGGTGACGACGGCGACGAGGTGGTGCCCGGCGACGACGGCGACGAGGTGGTGCCCGGCGACGACGGCGTGCCCGGCATCCCGGGTGTGGTGGGTGTGATCGGCGACGGCGACGTCGGCGTGCCCGGCATCCCGGGTGTGGTGGGTGTGATCGGCGACGGCGAGGTCGGCGAGCCCGGCATCCCCGGTGTGGTGGGCGTGATCGGCGACGGCGTGATCGGCGGCGGCGCGCCCGGGGTCGTCGGCATGCCTGGCGTGGCCGGCGTGAGCGGCGTGGGCGTACCCGGCGTCGCGGGCGTCGTGGGCGAGCCCGGCGTCGTGGGCGATGTCGGCGACCCCGGCGTGGGCGAGCCCGGCGTCGTCGGCGTGCCTGGCGTCCCTGGCTGCGCCTGCGCGAGGACCGGCCTGGTGGCCTTGTCGATCAGCTCGCCGTCCCGACCCGCGACCATCGACCGCGACTGACATGCGCCGGCGATCGCCGCGAGCCCGAGCGCCGCGAGGATCGCGCTCGGAGTCGTGGTGGTTTTTCCGTACCTCATGATCTGCAATGTGTTCGATCCCTCCGCCTCGTCAAGCGAGCCTCTTCGCGAAGAGACTTCCACTCCGCGGTTCATCGCGCCCGAATGCTGTCTGCGACGTCACCGCCCGGCGCGCGCACGGGCGCGCGCGCGCGCACCAGCAACGGCGCGGCAGTGAATTCCAATGCCCGGCGCCAGGCGATCGGTTAAGACTGGCGCGTGCCGCCGATCGACGCCGCGCCCCTGGTTCCACCCGGCCTGGTCTCGCTCGGCGGCGGGCGCTGGCACTTCTCGGTGTGGGCGCCGGCGGTCGAGCGCGCGTGGCTGCACGTCCTCGCGCCCGATCGGCTCGTCGCGCTCGAGCGCGGCCCCGACGGCGTCCACCGCGCCGCGATCGCCGACCTGCCGGCCGGCGCGCGCTACCGCATCCGCCTGGCGGGCGCGGACGCGGAGCTGCCCGACCCGGCCTCGCGCCACCAGCCCGACGGGGTGGACGGGCCCTCTTCCGCCTTCGATCCCGCGGCCACCTGGTCCGACGCCGGCTTCCGCGCGCCGCCGATCGAGGAGCTCGTCATCTACGAGGCGCACATCGGCACGTTCACGCCCCGGGGCACCTTCGACGCGGCGATCGAGCGCCTCGACCGTCTGGTCGACCTCGGCGTGAACGCGCTCGAGATCATGCCGGTGGCGGAGTTCCCGGGCGGCCGCAACTGGGGCTACGACGGCGTCTTCCCGTGGGCGGTGCAGTCGACCTACGGCGGGCCGTCCGGGCTGGCCCGCCTGGTCGATGCCTGCCACGCGCGCGGGCTGGCCGTGCTGCTCGACGTCGTCTACAACCACCTCGGCCCGGAGGGGGCGTGCCTGGCCCGCTTCGGCCCGTACTTCAGCGCCCGCCACGTGACCGACTGGGGGGCCGCGTTCAACTTCGACGGCCCCCACTCCGACGAGGTGCGGCGCTACTTCATCGAGTCGGCGCGCTACTTCGCCCGCGACCTGCACGTCGACGGCTTCCGCCTCGACGCCATCCACGCCATCGTCGACACCTCGGCGCTGCCTTTCCTGGCCGAGCTGACCGCGTCGCTGCGCGAGCTCGGCGGCGAGCTGGGCCGGCCGCTGGCCGTCATCGCCGAGTGCGATCGCAACGACGCGCGGGTGGTGGCGCCGTGGCAGCGCGGCGGCCTCGGCGCCGATGCGCAGTGGTCCGACGACTTCCACCACGCGCTGCACTCGGTCCTGACCGGCGAGCGGAGCGGCTACTACGCCGACTTCGGCGAGCTGGGCCATCTGGCGCGCGCCATCGCGGACGGCTGGGTGTACGCAGGCGAGTACTCGCGCGTGCGCAGCCGACGGCACGGCAACTCGGCCGCGACCGAGCCCGGCCGCGCGTTCGTGGTGTGCACGCAGAACCACGACCAGGTCGGCAACCGCGCCCGCGGCGATCGCCTGAGCGAGACGCTGTCCCCGGCGGAGCAGCGGCTGGCCGCGGCGGTCCTCCTCACCATGCCGTACGTGCCGCTCCTGTTCATGGGACAGGAGGTCGGGGAGCGGGCGCCCTTCCAGTACTTCACCAGCCACCGCGATCCCGACCTGGCCGAGGCGGTGCGACGCGGGCGGCGGGCCGAGTTCGCCGCCTTCGGCTGGCGAGCCGAGGACATCCCGGATCCTCAGGATGCGGCCACCTTCGAGCGCTCGCGCCTCTCGCCGGGGTCGCCCGATCGCGAGGGCGCCGCGCTGTTCGAGCTCCACCGCGAGCTCCTGCGCCTGCGCCGCGCGCGGCCGGCGCTGGCCCGGCTCGACCGCGAGCGCACCGCGGTCACCTGCCCCGACGAGGACTTGCTGCTCGTGCAGCGCTGGAGCGAGCCCGGCCCCGCGGGCGGCGGCGACCGCGCGCTCCTGGTCGCCAGCTTCGCGCGCGAGCCGCGCGAGGTCGCCCTGCCCCGCGGACGCTGGCGGCTGGCCATCGACACCGACGACCCACGCTGGCGCGGCGAGCCCCGCGGCGAGTCTGGCGATGACATCGGCCCGCGCGTGCGCGTCGCCCCCCGCTCCGCGCTCCTCCTGGTCGCGCCCGGCCCGCAGGATCCCGGTCCGCAGGATCCCGGCCCGCAGGATCCATGATCCGCGGCCCGGCCTCGTCGACCTACCGGCTGCAGCTCGGCGCCGCCATGCGCCTGCCCGATGCGATCGCCGCGGTGCCCTACCTCGACTCGCTCGGCGTGGGCGCGCTGTACCTGTCGCCCATCACCGCGGCCGCGCCGGGCAGCGGCCACGGCTACGACGTGTGCGATCCGACCATCGTCAGCCCCGAGCTCGGCAGCGAGGACGACCTGCGCGCGCTGTCGGCGGCGCTGTCGGCGCGCGGCATGGGCCTCCTGATCGACATCGTGCCCAACCACATGGCCGCGAGCACCGCCAATCGCTGGTGGCGCAACGTCCTGGCCGACGGACCCGACTCGCCCGACGCGCCGGTGTTCGACATCGACTGGCGGCCGACGGGCGCGACCGGTCGCGGCCAGGTGCTCCTGCCGGTGCTCGGCGGCGCGTACGGTGACGTGCTGGCGCGCGGCGAGATCCGTCTGGTCATCGACGACGACGCGCCCGCGGTCGCCTACCACGACCGCCGCTTTCCGCTGGCCGTGCACTCGTGGCCGCCGCTGCTCGATGGCTGGGCGGCGCGCCTGTCGCGGGCAGGTGACGCCGCCGGCGCGGCCCACCTGGCCGCCATCCGCCGCGACATCCGCGCCGCCGAGACCGCGCCCGGGCCCATCCGCTTCATCGAGCCCGGCGCGGCGGCCCGACTGCGCCGGCGCGTGGGCGAGCTGGCGGCAGGCCGCGCCGGTGCGCGCGAGCAGCTGGCGGCCGCGCTCGAGGCGGAGCGCGATCCCGACCGCCTGCACGCCCTGCTCGAGGAGCAGGCCTACCGCCTGGCCGACTGGCGCATCGCCAGCGAGCGCATCAACTACCGCCGCTTCTTCGACGTGGCGGACCTGGTGGGCGTGCGGGTCGGCGACGAGGAGGTGTTCGCCCGCACCCACGAGCTCATCGTGCGCCTGGCCGCCGATCGGCTGGTCAGCGGGCTTCGCATCGACCACATCGACGGGCTGTGGGATCCGGAGGCCTATCTCGGTCGCCTCCAGGCAGCGGTGGGCGGCGACATGTGGATCGTGGTGGAGAAGATCCTGGCCGGCGACGAGGAGCTGCCGCGCGACTGGCCGGTGGCGGGCACGACCGGCTACGAGCTCGGCCGCGCGACGGCGAGCGCGCTCCTCGACCCGGCCGGGCTGGCCGCCCTCGACCGGCTCTACCACCGCTTCGCCGGCAAGCCGGAGCGCTTCGCCGACCTCCTGTTCCGCCAGAAGCTGCGCGTGCTCGACGAGCTGTTCGCCGGCGAGATCGGGCAGCGGGGCGCGGAGCTCTTCCGGCTGGCCGATCTCGACCGGGTCGCGCGCGACCTGTCGCACCGCCAGATCGCTCGAGCGCTGGCGGCGGTGACCGCGGCCTTCTCGGCCTATCGCACCTACGCGCGCGAGAGGCGGCACCGCCCCGAGGACCGCGCGCGCATCGAGGAGGCGGTGGCCGAGGCGGCGCGGCGCAGGCCGGAGATCGACGCGGGCGCGCTGGCCCTGGTGCGGCGCGTGCTCCTGTTCGAGGACGGCGCGCCGGGCGGCGAGGCGCCGTGGGCGCGCGACCGCGCGTGGCTCGACTTCGTGCTGCGCTGGCAGCAGCTGACCGGGCCGCTCATGGCCAAGGGCCAGGAGGACACCGCGCTCTACCAGTACAACCGGCTGCTCTCGCTCAACATGGTCGGCGGCGAGCCGGATCCGCCGCGCGAGAACCTGGGGCCGGCCGGCTTCCACCGCCACGCCGCCGCCCAGGTCGAGCGCTGGTGGGGCGGGCTGACCGCCTCCTCGACCCACGACTCCAAGCACAGCGAGGACGTGCGCGGCCGCCTCCATGTCCTGGCCGAGATCCCGGATGTGTGGCAGCGCGCGCTGTGGCGCTGGCATCGCCTCAACCTCGGCCACCGCCGGCAGGTCGGCGCGCGCGTGGCGCCGGACCCGAACGAGGAGCTGTTCGTGTACCAGACGCTGCTCGGCGCCTGGCCGCTCGACGCAGGCGAGGTGCCGCGCTTCGGCGAGCGAGTCGAGCGCTACCTGGTCAAGGCGGCTCGCGAGGCCAAGGTACACACCAGCTGGCAGCGAGCGGACGAGGAGTACGAGGCGGCGCTGCTCGAGTTCGCCCGCGCCATCCTCGATCCGGCGCGCTCGGCGGCGTTCCTGGGCGAGCTGGGCCGCCTGGTCGAGCGGGCGGCGCTGCACGGCGCGGTCAACTCGCTCGCCCAGCTGGCGCTCAAGCTGGCCAGCCCCGGCGTGCCCGACTTCTACCAGGGCACCGAGCTCTGGACCTTGACCCTGGTCGACCCCGACAACCGCGAGCCGGTCGACCTCGCGTCCCGCGCCGCGCTCCTGGCCGAGCTCGACGAGCGCGCCGCGCGCGACGGCGCCGGGCTGTGCGCGCTCCTGTGCCGCACGTGGCGGGCGGGGGCCATCAAGCTGTTCGTCACGGCGCGCGGGCTGCGCGCCCGGCGCGCCCGGCCGTCTCTGTTCCAGCGCGGCTCGTACGCGCCGCTCGAGCCCGACGGCGCGCGCGCCGATCATCTCATCGCCTTCGCGCGCGAGCAGGGCGGCGAGTGGCTGGTGTGCGCGGTGCCGCGGGCGCCCGCCACCCTCGCCTCCGGTCTCCCGCTCGGCCGGCGCACCTGGCGCAACACGTCGATCAGGCTGCCCGAGGGCGCACCGCCGCGCTGGCGCGATCATCTGTCGGGCGAGACCGTCGAGGCGGCCGACGGCGCGCTGCCCGCCGCCGCCCTCTTCCGCCACCTGCCGGTCGCGCTCCTCGGCCAGCTCTGATCGATCCGACGGGGCCGTTCGGCCCATCAGAGCGCTCACGGCGCTCAGGGCGCGCCGGCCCCCGCCACCACGTCCCAGGCCTCGAGGTGGCTGGGCCCGTCCTCGATCGCGTCGCACGAGCTCACGAACAGCCGCTGGTCGTCTGTCGCCGGCTCGATGTACTTCTCCCCCGGCCCGTCGAGCGCGCCGCGATCGGCGATGGCGCCGTCGGACACGCGGATGAGGTAGAGGAGGCCTTCGCGGCTGCCCTCCGGGCCCGGATCGGCGATGACGGCGTAGGCGGCGCCGCCCTGCTCGACGAGCGCGAGCCGGCCGGTGTGATCGCGAAACCGCTCGACCGCCTCGGCCGAGGCCCGCGCCGGCGCCTGCCAGCGCTCGCGCAGATGCACCGCGTCGCCGTCCTCGACCACATCGACCGCGACCACGCCGGCCGGGTTGTTGTCGTCCATGTAGAAGGTGGGGATGAGCGCGACCGGGGTGCCGCCCTCCTCGGTGACCAGCGGCTCGGTGACCATGGTCCCGGCCCAGTTGCCGCGGCACGCGCCGCCGTGGCTGCCACAGAAATCGCGCACCACGAGGCGGTCGAGCATGGTCCCGAAGTGCTCGGCGTCGAACAGATACACCGCGCCGTCCTTGGCCGGCTGGACCGCGACGGTGCGCCCGCTCGGCAGGAGCACGGGCGCCGGGACGCTGGCGCCGAAATCGAGGTCGAGCGCGGCGTAGCACTCGAGGAAGCTCTTGCCGTCGCACAGGCCGCCCGGCGGGGCGAGCGGTGCATCGCCGCCGGCCAGGCGCGGGATGAAGAGATCGCGGCACGACGCCATGCATGCCTCGGCCGGCGCGATCGGATCGAAGGCGGCGCAGGCGTCGGGATCGCAGCCCGGCTCGAACGCCAGGCCGGGCCCGAGGCGCATGACCGTGTTGGCGTAGTCGCGCCGGGCGAGGTCGAGCTGGCCGTTCCCGGTCGGCAGCCACAGCTCGAAGCCGTCTCCGCCGCGCGGGACGAGCGCCGGGCCGCTCGGGCTCCAGATGCCGCCGCCGCACAGCATGTCGTCGGCGCCGGACTCGCCGGGCGGGCCGCACTCGCGCTCCGGCGTGGTGACCAGGACCGACGAGATGGCAGCGCCCGCGCCGCCGGCCAGCCAGGCGTCGAGATCGATCTCGAAGACCCAGCCGTGCCACGGCTGGATGTCGCGCACGTTGCCGTATGTGACGTAGACCAGCCCGAGGTCGTCGCCCGCGCGGCGGCCCAGGACCAGAGACGAGCGCGAGAAGCTGTAGGGCGCCAGGAACGGGACCGGGCCCTCGCCGTCGCCTGGATCGACCTCGGCCGACAGGGTCGCGATCGGGAAGCGCGCGTCGATCTCTCCGGCGGCCGCGTCGATGACGGCGATCTGGTGGGCGCGGCGATCGTCCAGCCCGCCGCCGGTCGTCTGCCACGCGACCACGATGCGATCGCCGGACACCGCCGGGGTCGCCGCCAGCCAGGCGCGCTCGCCGCCTGCGGCCGGGAGGTCGAGGCTCCAGCGCGGCTCGCCCGCGCGGCTGTAGGCCGCCACCCGCCCCTGCGTGGTGGCGACGACGACGCGGGTCTCGCCCGCGGCCTCGACCAGGACCGGCGATGCCCAGGTGCAGCCGGGGAGATCGTCGGCGCGAAATGCTCGCTCGAGCCCGACCTCGCCATCGGGTTCGGCCGGTCCGCCGGCGCCGGCGCCGGCGTCGTCCTCGCCGCGCGTCGGGACATCGCCGCACGCGCCGGCCAGCACCAGGAGGGCGGCCGACAGCGCGGCACCTCGCGCGGCGTCGCGATCGCATGTTCGCCGGGGGCCCATCGTCACGAGGCCGCCAGCATACTCGAGGCGGGCGAGTCGCCGGCCCGCTCTCTCTTCGCGCCGAATCGGTATCGATGATTCGATGGATGAGGAGAAGCGTCGCAGACTGACAATGAGCAGAGGCGGACAGAGCGCAGGCGAGACCGATGGTACCGACGCTTACGCTGCTCACCCGGCTGGATCGCGCTGCTCGGCTCGACGCGAAGTCGCTATGCTAGATGCGGCGACGACGCCATCGCGGGCCAGCCGGCCCGCCACTCCGCGCGTGACGGCAGACAACAGCATCACGATCACCAGGCGCTTCGACGACTCGGGCGAAGGCGCCGCGCTCGTCCGGGTGCCGCGCCTCATCGTCGCCTTCGAGTGCAGGCGGCCGCTCTGCCCCGGCCTGCGCCTCTCGCTGGCCGACGTGGACGAGGTGCGGGTCGGGCGCGGCACCGCTCGCCAGTGGTCGCGCGTGGGTCGGCAGATCGCGATCGCGATCCCGGACGTGGAGATGTCGCGGCTCCACATCCGCCTCGAGCGGACGGGCGAGGGGTGGACGCTCCACGATCTCGGCTCCAAGAACGGCACGCTGGTCGGCGGCGTGCGCGCCACCCGTCGGGCGCTCGCAGACAGGGACCTGATCGAGATCGGGGGAAGCCTGCTCGTC
>DATFRY010000306.1:0-12516 GCA_035262925.1 Kofleriaceae bacterium
CCGGGTTGACCGGCACCACCGCCACCATCTCGTCTCCCGTGCTCGGCCGGGCGTACTTGCGCCCGCTGCGGGTCGAGACCTGCTTGTGCGGCTCGATGTCGAAGCGGAGGCCGAAGCCGCGCGCCGACACCGCCAGCAGGCAGGCCGGCACCATGGCGCGCGCGTCGAGCGAGTAGGCGGCCACGATGCGCTCCTGGTCCTTGAACTTGAACAGCTTCTGGGCCGGGTCGCCGTAGCCGGTGGACGGCGGCACATCATTGATCCGGATGACGTAGGCCGAGCCCTGGTTGGTGAAGAACACCGCGCTCTCGCGGGTCGAGCCGGCCAGCACCGCCATCACCTCGTCGCCGTCGCGCAGGCGGGTGGACTTCGGGTCCTTGAGCTCGCGCACGCGCTTGATCCAGCCGTCGCGGCTGAGCACGACGTGGGCGTCCTCGTCGAGGATGTAGGCCTCCTCGGCGAACTCGACCTCCTCGCCGGCGCCTCCGGTCTTGGTCCGCCGCGGCGTCCCGTATTCGGCCGCGACCTCGCCGAGCTCGTTCTTGACCACGCCCCACAGCTTGGCCTTGCTGGCCAGGATGGCCTGGATGCGCTTGGCCTCGGCCTGCTTCTTCTCGAGCTCCTCGCGGATGACCAGGATCTCCAGCCGCGCCAGCTTGTACAGGCGCAGCTCGAGGATGGCGTCGACCTGCTCCTGGTCGAGCTCGAAGCGCTTCATCAGCTTCTCGGCCGCGTCCTGGCGCCCGTCGCTCTTGCGGATGATGCGGATGGTCTCGTCGAGGGCGTCGAAGATGACGATGAAGCCCTCGAGGATGTGGATGCGGCGGAGCAGGGCGGCCAGCTCGTACTCGAATCGCTTCCTGGTGACCTGGAAGCGGAAGTCGATGAAGTGCTCGAGCATCGCCTTGACGCCGAGCCGCTCCGGCTGGCCGACGTCCTCGTTGCCGCTCGGGATGAGGCAGGTGAAGTTGACGTTGAAGTTGAGCTGCAGCGGCGTGTGCTTGTAGAGGTAGGCCATCACCATGGCCGGGTCGGCGTCCTTCTTGATCTCGAGCACGATGCGCACGTCGTCGGTCGACTCGTCGCGCACGTCGAGCAGCTGGGGCAGCTGCCGCTTGATGATGACCTCGGCGATGCGCTCGACCACCGCGGCCTTGGTGACGGCGTACGGGATCGAGGTGATGACCAGGTCCTCGCCGCCCCGCTTGCGCGACTCCTCCTTGTACTCGCCGCGCACCCGGATCGCGCCCTGGCCGGCCTCGTAGATCTGGCGCAGCTCGACCTTGCTGTTGAGCATCTGGCCGCCGGTGGGGAAGTCGGGGCCCTGGATGTGTTTCATGATCCCGGTGGTGGTGAGCGAGCGGTCGTCGATGAGCGCGATCGCCGCCTTGACCACCTCGCCCAGGTTGTGGGGCGGGATGTTGGTCGCCATGCCGACCGCGATGCCGGTCGAGCCGTTGACCAGGAGGTTGGGGAAGCGCGCCGGCAGGACGACCGGCTCCTCGGCCGTGCCGTCGTAGTTGGCGCGCATCGGCACGGTGTCCTGCTGGAGCTCGGTCAGGAGCTCCATGGCCGGCCTGGTCAGGCGGCACTCGGTGTAGCGGTAGGCGGCGGCGCCGTCGCCGTCGAGCGAGCCGAAGTTTCCGGACCCGTCGACCAGCGGCACGCGCAGGGAGAAGTCCTGCGCCATGCGCACCATCGCGTCGTAGACCGAGGAGTCGCCGTGCGGGTGGTACTTGCCGAGGACGGAGCCGACCACCTTCGCGCTCTTCCGGTGCTTGGCATCGGGGCCGAGGTGCTCCTCCACCTGCATGGCGTAGAGGATGCGGCGCTGCACCGGCTTGAGGCCGTCGCGCACGTCGGGCAGCGCGCGGGCAGTGATGACGCTGAGCGCGTAGCTCAGGTAGCGGCGCCGCGCCTCCTGCATGAGCGACGCGTCGAGCTCGAGCCCGCCGCCGCCTCCTCCTCCGGCCGCGGAGCCGCCTCCCGGTGGGGGCGGTGCCCCGCGTCCGCCGCCGCGGGCGCGGCGGCGGGGTGGTGTCGGTTCGGGCGGCGGGGTCGCGGCCGGCGCGGCCGCCTTGGCGGCCCCGTCCGTCGTCGAACCCGACGCCCCTCTGGGTGCAACCCTGGGCTTTAGCCCCATGGAAGACGTCTCCTCGGGATCCGGGAATAGGTCGAGCTGGTCTTCTTTATCCTGCGCCATGCCTGGGGTTCCGGCGGCGAGTGCCGTTTTTTTGTAGGTCGCTGATATCATGCGACTATGACTCGCGCGAATTCTCGTGCTAGAGGATGAAGCGCGAGGACGCGGCACCCCGATGTCTCGCAAACCCAAACGACGACAGCGAAAGCAGCCCCGCAAGGCCTCGGCCGCGCGCGGCAGTCTCCGCCTCGGCCTGATCCTTCTGGTCCTGGTCGCGGTGAACCTCTACGTGTTTCTGTGGCGCGGAGGCACCTCCATCCCCGATGTGATGGAGCAGGCCGCCGTGGCCGGGGACAAGGAGGGCGGCCTCAGCAAGGGAGATCCCGAGGAACCCGAGGAGGGCGAGCGCGGCGAGCCCCCGCGACCGGCCGACGAGTCCGAGGGCAGCCCCGACGAGGCCGGGCGCTGGGTCGAGGGCGAGGTCGCGTCCGGCGACAGCCTCATCAAGATCCTGCGCCGCGAGGGCCTGACCCAGTCGGAGGCGGACGAGCTCATCCGCGCGCTGGGCGCCCAGCCCGAGATCAAGACCATCCGCGAGGGCCAGACCTATCGCATCCGCTTCGACGACGCGGGCAAGCTGATGGAGTTCGAGTTCCAGGTCTCGCGCGTCACGCAGATCCGCGCCTCGCGCGGCGCCGACGGAAAGCTGGTGGGCGAGGCGGCCAAGGCGTCGACCCGGATGGACGAGGTCGAGGTCGGCGGCACCATCGACAGCTCGCTCTACGCCAGCATCAAGGCGTCGGGCGAGGAGACGCAGCTGGTCGCCTTCTTCGTCGACGTCTTCGCCTACGACCTCAACTTCTACATCGACACGCACGCCGGCGACACGTACCGGATGATCGTGGAGAAGGAGTACCTGAACGGCCACTTCCTGCGCTACGGGCGCGTGATGGCCGCCGAGTACAGCGGCAAGGCCGGCACCTTCCGCGCCTTCTTCTGGAAGCCGGCCGGGGCGGCGGACGGCAGCTACTTCGACGAGAAGGGCCAGAGCGTGGAGAAGACGTTCCTCAAGACGCCGCTCAAGTACACGCGCGTCTCGTCGGGATTCAACCCGCGCCGCATGCACCCGATCCTCCACCTCAGGCGCGGCCACTTCGGCGTGGACTACGCGGCGCCGACCGGGACGCCGATCTCGGCCGCGGCCGGCGGGGTCATCACGTTCCGCGGCCGCAAGGGCGGGGCAGGCAACTGCGTCATCATCAAGCACGACAACGGCTACGCCACGACGTACATGCACATGTCGAAGTTCCGCAAGGGGCAGAGCGTGGGCCGGCGCGTGCGCCAGAAGGACGTCATCGGCTACGTCGGCATGACCGGGCTGGCCACCGGGCCGCACCTTCACTTCTCGGTGCGCAAGGACGGCCACTTCATCGATCCGCTCAAGATGAAGATGAGCCGCGGCAACCCGGTGGCGCGCGCCGACCGCGGCGAGTTCGAGGCCCACACGGGGACTCTCGTCAAGCGGCTCGCCGCGATCACCGTGCAGGGGCGCGCGGTGGCGGGGGCGGTCAGCGCCGGTCAGGGCGCAGGCGCGGCCGCCGGCTCGCCGGCCGGCTCCGGCGCGGGTGCGGGTGCGGGTGCGGGGGCGGGGGCTCCGGCGGCGCCCGCGCCGTCGAGCCAGGCGCGGTAATTGCGGGCGCGCCGGTCGGCAACGTGCGGCCGGCCCGACGGTGACTCTTGCCCGGAGTGCGCGCGGAGGTCACACTGAATCAGGGAGGTCCCACCGCGTGCTGCGACTATTTCTCGGACTCGTGAAGGGCCTGGTGATCGGCGGCGCCGTCGGCTACGGCGCGCATTCCCTGGGCCTGGTCGGCGTGTTTCACTGGCTCACCTACGGCACGGTCGGCGCGCTCGTGGGGCTCCTGGTCGGACGACCCGTCTGGTCCCACCTGTTCGACAAGTCGAGCACGATGTGGACCGCGCTGCTCAAGGGCATCTTCGGCTTCGGCATCGGCGTCGGCCTGTTCGCCCTGGTCGCCAAGGTGTGGGGCGGTTTCGATCTGCCGATCGCCGGCGAGACCCACCCGATCTACGACTGGCAGTTCGTGCTCGGCGGCGCGATCGGCGCCCTGTACGGCGCGTTCGTCGAGGTCGACGACGCCCCGTCGAAGTCCGCCCGGGAGGCGGCCGCGGGCAAGAACCGCGCGGCCTGAGCGCAGCCCGAGCCGGCGCTCGGAAATCAGAGCTTGCGCTGCACGCCGCGCGCGGGCGTGCCGAGCGCGCGTGGGCGGCGCGCGCGGGCGGCGCCGCGCTGGAGCTCGAGCAGGTTGGGCGGGCGCGGCACTGCTTCGCGCAGCATGTTGGCCAGCTCGATCACCACGCGGTTCCACAGGCCGGGCCGTGGCGCCGATGGCAGATCGCTGCGCCTGCGCGGACCGAGCTCGGGCACGGCCGCGAAGGCCGCCTGCCGGGCACGCAGGGCCGCCGGCGTCAAGTCGCGCCGGTCAGCGAGCTGGAGCAGCTGGTGCATCGCCATGCCGTCGCGCGATTCCGCCCACGCTCGGGACACTGGATCTTCTCCGCTGCTCGAATAGTGAGAGAGCCACCCGTCGCTGGGGCAACCGTAACGTTCGAGGTCACGCACCAGCCTCGCCACTGGGTCCATGGCTCGCCATTCTATCCGACGACCCTAGCTACGTAGATCCGCAGAGTTTGCGTTCACTCGACGCGTCTGCCGATTGCCATGTCGGAGGCAGTGCACCAATGTCGTCATGAGCTGGCCTCCGTCATCCGGAGCGGGGAGCAGTCCTCGGTTCGAGGAGAACGCTCAGATGGCGATCGCCATCGATGGCGCATCAGTCGCGGACGCGCCGCGAGATCCGTCCGAATGTGACGAGAATGATGGCCGCCATGGCCGGCGGGATCAGGAACAGCCAGGCCATGAAGTCGCCGCCCTCGCGCGTGTTGCCGTAGATGTAGAGCGCCCACAGCCAGCCGAGCAGCATCGAGATCGCCGCGGCGATGTAGCCGACCAGGAGGATGCGGCGCTTCTTCATGGCCAGGTGCAGGGCGCGCACGAACAGCTCGGCCTGCTCGGGCGTGAGCTCCTGGAGCTTGCGGGCCAGCTCGGCGTCTCCCTCGGTGATCGGCACCGGCGCGCCGCCGTCGTCGAGGTCGAGGCGATCGCGCGCGGGCGCGGGCGCCGGGGCTTTCGGTGCGTGCTTCTTGCTCACGGAGTCGGCCGAGAGTTTACCCTCCCGGTCGTGGCGGCAAAAGTGCGCGACGACATGGGGCGCGAGCTGGTGCTGATGCGCGAGCCGCGCCGCATCGTGAGCCTGGTGCCGAGCGACACCTTCACGCTCTGCGCGCTCGGCGCCGGCGATCGGCTGGTGGGGCGGACGAGCTACTGCGTGCTGCCGGCCGAAGCGGTCGCCGGCGTGCCCGAGGTGGGCGGCACCAAGGACGTCGACGCCGACGCGGTCGCCGATCTCGCGCCCGACCTGGTCATCGCCAACCAGGAGGAGAACGCGCGCGCGCCGCTCGAGGAGATGGCGCGCAGCGGGCTGCCGCTGTTCGTGTCGTTCCCGCGCCGGGTGGCCGAGGGCATGGCCCACGTGGCGCGGCTGGCCCGCATGCTCGGGCTCGCGCGCGCGCCGGCGGCGGAGGCGCTCATACGCCGCGCGTACCGGGCCCTGCGCTCCGACGCCGACGTGGAGGCCGCGCTCGCGGCGAGGGCCGACGGGAAGGGGCCGCCGCGCGCGTTCGTCCCGATCTGGAAGGAGCCGCTCATGACCTTCCATCAGGACACCTTCGCCAGCGACATGCTGCTCCAGGCCGGCTGCGCCAACGCGTTCGCCGATCGCGAGCGCCGCTACCCGCTGGCTGCGGACCTCGGGCGCCGCTCGCCGCTGCCGGCCGATCGGCTGGGCGACCGCGACACCCGCTACCCGCGCGTCACCGTCGACGAGGTGGTGGCGCGGGCCCCCGACATCGTGCTCCTGCCCGACGAGCCCCACGAGTTCGGCGCCGACGATCTGGCGTGGGCGTCGGCGCTGCCCATCCCGGCCGCCCGACGGGGCGCCGTGGCGCTGACCTCGGGCAAGGACCTGTTCTGGTACGGCGCGTGGGCCGCCGACGCGCTGCCCCGGCTGCGCGCGCTGGTCGCTCGCCTGTCGGGACGCGAGGAGTAGAATGCGTCATGACCCAGCGAACCAAGCGCAGGCGGCGGCGCAGCCGCGAGGCGCCGCGCCGCAAGGGACTCATGATCGGCATGCGGCGCGGTTTCAAGAAGGCGGCGACCTCGGTGGTGGGCAGCGAGGCGAAGCCGACCTCGCGCGGCCGTTCGTGGCTGAGCACCGCCTTCTCGGTGCTGCTGATCCTGGCGGCGATCGCGTTCCTGCTCTATCGCTGGCGCCGGTAGGGACGAGCGGCGTGGGCTGACGGCCGCGCGCCGGCGGCTACTGGTGGCCGAAGACCAGGACGATGTGGATGGCGGCCTCGCCGACCACGTCGTGGTCGCCCTGGGCGACGCCGACGCCGAACGCGGCCAGAGACGGCGCGGACAGGCTGGAGCTGGGATGGAAGGCGGCCAGGTCGGAGACCGTCGACACCTGGGTGGTGACCTTGCTGTAGGGCAGGCGCATCGTCGCCATGCGCTGGCTGGCGCGGGCGGCGGCGTCGGCCGGCTTCAGCCCGCCCGCCACGTCCTCGGCCAGCTCCTCGGCCACCAGCGACAGCTCGCGGTCCTCGTCGAGCGGGCGCACGCGCTTGACGATGTCGGCCACCTCGTCGCGCGTCTGGCGGTGGTCGATGCGGGACGGCAGGCGGATGAAGAGCTGGGTCACGAAGATCTCGCGGCGGCCCGCCACCACGCCGCCCAGGATCACGCCGAGGCCCATGTGGGTGGCGTCGCGCGAGAGGATGTTGGCCCGGTGGCCGGGGCTGTTCATCAGGCCCTCCTCCGCCTCGGCGACGCCGTAGGCGCGCGCCACGTTCTCCAGCACCACCGAGCTCTTGATGCCGCCGGCGCGCACGCGGTCGACGGCCGAGCCCGTGGTGGGCGAGATGTGGGCCACCACGCCGGTGTCGCGCATGTCGCGGCTGTGCGCGCGCGCGACCTCGGTCAGGCGCGGCTCGAGCCCGAGCGCGGGGAGCCCGTGGTTCTCGCGGTCGCGGTCGATCATGTGTGCCAGGCGCTTCTCCGCGTCCTGGGCCGACTCGATGGGCGCCGACTCGTCGGCGTCGAGCTCCACCCGCATGCGGGCCGGCGGATCCTCGGCGCACCAGACCGGGAAGTTGGCCATCACCGTGGCGCCGGTCCGGTCGGTCGCGGTGATCTCGACCTGCTGGCGGCCGAGATGGCGGCCGCAGCCGAGCTCGGTGCGGAAGCCGTTCTTGCCGGCCGGCGCGATCACCAGCCGCTGCACGTTGCCGTCCTCGCGGGTGACCAGGACCTCCGGATCGGAGTAAGCGGCGCTGATGGAGGCCTCGATGGCGGCGCGCCCGCCGCGCTCGAGGCGCCGCGGGATCGGGCCGGTCTCGATGAAGCTCTGCTGGAAGGCGAGCACGACCACCTCGGCGCCGCGCTCGCGCTTCGCCGCGCCGATGCCGAGGCGGGCGAAGTCGGTCGACCCGAGGATCGCCGGCAGGCGCGGGGCCAGGCTGTCCACCAGCGACGCGGTGTCGCCCGGGTCCCAGACGACGACCAGGTGCGGCGACGGCTCGATGATGCCGTGGCGCTGCAGGGCGAACTCGATCAGGCTGTAGACCAGCGGCCCGTCGGCGGGCGCCACCTCGGCCAGCTCGCGCGCGGCCGCGTACAGGCGCCCGTCCGGTACCGGGGCAGGCTTGCCGAGCTCGGCCGAGGCCCGCGCCACCGCGCGGACGACCGCGTCCGACAGGGCCGAGCGCGGCGGCGGGACCGGCGCGTCGTTGTAGGCGCGCGCGCCCGGCGAGGACGGCGCCATCTCGATGACCATCGGCCCGCGCACGCCGGAGCCGGCGATGGTCTCGGGCTGGCGCCAGCTCGGCCTGCCGGGAGCGCGCGCCGCGCTGCAGGCGGCCGCGGTCAGCAGGGCGAGGAGTGCATACGTCCCGGACCCGCGCGGCACGAGCGATCGTAGCAAATCGGCCGCGCGCAGGCGAAGCGTGCCGCCAGGTGAGGGCGGCGAGGCGCGCCTCCGCGGGGTCACCCCCCGCCGGTCGCGGCGCGCTTGCCGGCCGGGTAGGACGTCTTTTCCGGGCCGGGAGAGGGGGCCGCGGCGGGGGCCGTCCCGTCGGAGTCGGCGAACACGACGGTGAGCATGCGGGCCAGGGCGTGGAAATCGGCGATCGGGATCGGGCTCCACGACGAGGCGGCCAGCGGGCCCTCGGCCGGCTTGTCGACGCGCACCACGTTGATGCGCCAGCGGTCGCCGACCGCCGGCGGGATCGCCACCTTCATGGCCGCGTCCGCGCCCTTGACGTCGGCCAGCGGGATCGCGATCTCCGCGCTCCAGCCCCTGTCCTGGTCGCCGCGCTGATCGAGCGTGCCGCGCACCGACACCGCCGACTTCATGGACGAGGTCCACTCGGGGTGGTTGGCCTGAGAGCGCGTCTCCGGGAACCAGGCGTCGAAGTGGGCGTTTCGAGGGTTGACCTGGAGCTCGACGTAGCCGCGCCGGTTGCGGTCGGCGTCGATGAAGAGCTCGACCGCATCTTCCTTCCACAGCGGGTCGTCCTGCGCCTTGTACTGGCTGTGCACGTCGGCGTCGTCGACCTCGATGAACGCGTACAGGTTGTGGTCGTCCCACAGGAGGCGCGCCCTGGCCGCGCCCTTCATCTCGGGGCCGCCCTCGGCGCCGGTGAAGGCGGGGCTGGGTGGGGCCGACTGCCAGTCCTTCTCGCCGGCCGCGCCGTCGATGGTGATGGGGCCGGTCGCGCGCCGCGCCATGTACTGCATGGGTGGCGGCGCCCTGCCCGCGGCGGCGTGGGCGCCGGCCCGGTCGACGGTGAAGCGGAGCGCGAGCACGCGCGACTCGCTGTCCGCCGGCCCGCTCTGCACCTGCATGCGATCGCTGGCCGAGCTCGAGCCCTTGCGGTAGAGGCCCACCACCAGCTGCGCGGTCGGCGAGCTCCAGCTGGAGGGCAGGGTGAACTCCTGCTCGTCGCGCACGATGTCGCCCGCCTTCCACTCGCCGGGCGGATAGCCGATGCGCATGTCGCTCTGGTCGAGGTTCAGCCAGTTCTTGCCGGCGCCGACCAGGTGGGTGAAGACTCGCCACTCCGACCCCGGCGGCGAGACCACCTTCCAGTAGTGCACGACCTTGACCCTGGCGCCGGGCGCGAGGCTGGACCTGTCGGCGTCGTTGCCGAGGTAGGTGACCTGGCCGCCGAGGTCGGCGTCGACCCGGTTCTTGATGGCGGCCGGCGCCGCGCGGAGGATGTTCCTCTTGATGTAGGAGGGGTCGATCTTCTTCTGCGAGGCGTCCTGCTCGACGCAGCCGTCCCCGCCCGCCAGCATCAGCGCGGCCAGGAGCGCCGCGCCGATCATGCTCGTGCTCGTTGTTCTCACGTCACACCACCAGGTCGTTGGCATCGTGCACGAGCGCCTCGTTCTGGCTCTCGCGCTGGACCAGGAGCTTGTACACCTCGGCCAGGAGACCAGGGTGATTCACCGCCACCACGTCGAAGGCCTCGCGCGACAGCGACAGCGCCACCGTGCGCTCGGTCGCGACCACGTCGAAGTTGGCCGGGCGCCGGGCCAGGAGCGACATCTCGCCGATGCCGTCGCCCGGGCCGAGCGTGGCCAGCACGTGCTCGCCGTTCTTGACCTGGCAGCTGCCCGACGCGACCACGTAGAGCCGCTGGTTGGGCGAGCCGTTCTCGACCACGACGTCTCCCACCTCGAAGAGCTCGGTGTCGAACAGCGGCAAGAGGCGCTCGTGCTCCTCGTCGGTCAGGCGCGAGAACAGCTCCGACATGCGCATGACCGAGGCCAGGAGGCGCGTGCGCGCGTACTGGGCCAGCACGCGGGCCAGGCGCGGGGCGCGGGCGGCCAGCTTCTCCAGCTCGTGGGCCGGGATCTCGAGCACCACGGCCGGCCCGAAGGCCGCCACCCGCGCGGTGCGGGTGGTGCCGCTGACCAGCGCGATCTCGCCGAAGAACTGGTTGCTGCGCAGCTCGCCCAGGTGCTGGCCTTCGCGCGTGACCTCGGCTGCGCCGCGCGCGATCCAGAAGAGCGCCGTGGCCGGCTGCCCCACATCGACGATGACCTCGCCGCCCGCGCACAGGCGGAGCTGCATGATCGAGCACAGGTTGCGCACCTCGCCCTGCTCGAGCACGCCGATGAGCGGGGTGGGCGCGAGCGAGTCGGGCGTGCGGCTGCGCGCGGCGGCGGCGGCGGCGCGGACCGCCTTGTCGGCCAGCTCGGCGGCGCCGTCGAGATCGGCCGGTGGATCGGGCAGGGCGCCGGGCTGGGTCGGCTCGGTCGGCGGCGGCGGAGGCGGAGTGGCGCGGCGGGCGGGATCGACCCGCTTCGAGCCGATCGCGTGCTCGCGGGCGATGTGGCGGGTCAGGTCGGCGGCGGCCCGCTTGTCGCCGGCCTGGTCGAGCGCGCGGGCGCAGGCGACGGCCAGGGCCGGGTGACCGAGCGCGCTGGCGGCGCGGCCGAGCTGGCCGTGGGCGGCCGCCGCCTGGTCCGGGCGGCCGACCCGGGCCAGGGTCGCGCACACCTCCCACCACGAGCCGAGGTCGTTCGGCTGGCGCAGCAGCCGGGCGGCGGCCCGGCCCAGCGCGGACGCCGGCGTGTCCGGAGCGGGAGCTTCTTCACTCACGATCGGGGCAGCGTATGGCCACCCGGCCTAGAACCGCAAGAGCACCGCGCCGCCCCCCGGGTCGGCCGTGGTGCCGCGCGCGCCGTCTCCGAACGGCAGGATGCGCGCGTTGCCGCGGTCCGAGCGTGAAGTCGAGTCCGAGCCGGAGAACGCGATGACGCCGACGACGACCACGGCGGCCCCGGCCACGACCCAGAACCACCACTGCTTGTAGACCGGCTTCTCCTTGTTCTCGCCCTGGTCCTTGGGCGCCGCTGGCGGGGCGCTCGGGCCGGCGCTGTCCGGCGGGGGCGGCGGACCGCCGGCAGCGCGCCGGTCGGGCGGCGGCAGGCGGCTCGCGCGCTGGGCGCGCAGCTTGCCGATGTCGATCTTCGCCGCGCGGTCGAGCTCCGGGTCACCGGTCGGCGCGGCCTCGCCCGCGCCCTCGGGCGCGCCGGCCTCGCCGCCCACCGGCGGTGGGACCAGGACCGGCGGCGCCGCCGCGCTCTTCGACTGCGACTCTGCCTTGAGCTCGGCCTCCAGCTGGCCGACCTTCGCCTCCACCGCGGTGCGGTTGGACGCGTCGGGCACGCGCTCGAGGTAGTGCTTGTAGCGGCGCACCGCCTCGGCGCGCTCGCCGAGCCGCTCGTGGCAGAGGGCGATGTTGAACTCGAGCAGCGGCGACGGCGCGAGCTTGTCGGCGGCGGCGAACTCCCCGATGGCGCCGCGGTACTCGCCGGTGGCGAAGAGCTGCTTGCCGCGCGCGAAGTGATCGCGCGCCTGCTCGGTGGCGCTGCCCTGGGCGCGGGCGGTGCCGGTCGCCGGCGGCGCGAGCAGGAGAGCTGCGCCGACCGCGACCGACGCCGCCAGGGCCGCGCGCCGGGCCCATCCGGTCGGTGTCTTCATGCCGACTAGTGTGCCCTGTTTCGGCCCGAGCGCCGTGATGCGGGTCGCCCGCCGCGCGGCAAAGTCGTCCGCGCCGCGCCCCTATTCGAGGGCGCACTCCGGCTGATCTGGATTCTTCTCGCAGCGGCAGGCAACCGAGTTCGGGTCCTCCGCGCACGGCCCCTGGTCCTTGGGGTCCTTCGGCGGCTCCGTCGTATCCACCGGCGGCTCGCCCGTGCCCGGATCCTCGACGCCCGGCTCCTGCCCGGTGGTTCCTCCCGTGCTGGGCCGCGGAACCTTCTCCAGCTTGACCGTCACCTTCTTCTTCGCGTCGTCGATCGAGACGCTGAGGTCCTTGTGGCGTCGCAGCTTGAGGGTGACCTGGAGCGGCTTGCCCGGCTCGACCTGCACGTTGGTCGGCGTCCGGCCCAGACGCTCGCCGCCGGGGCCGATGATCTCCGCGCCCTGCGGCCGCGAGTTGACCAGCACCCACGCCTTCTCCGGGGCGGGGACCCCGGTTCCCTGCTGGCCCTTCCCGTCGCCGTCGGTGCCGGCGGTGCCGGCGTCGCGGCTTCCGGCCGGGCCGGTGCCGTTGTCGGGGCCGGTCTTGCCGCCGCTGTCGGGGCCGGTCTTGCCGCCGTTGTCGGGTCCGGTCTTGCCGCCGTCGTCGGGTCCGGTCTTGCCGCCGTCGTCGGGTCC
>DATFRY010000307.1:0-6749 GCA_035262925.1 Kofleriaceae bacterium
GCGAGTAGATGCCGGGCGGAGCGCTGGGGAAGGCGATATGTGGCGGGCTCCGCCACGGGTAGTCGAGGACGCTCGACGCGTCGACCAGGTCGCCCGACTCGACGGTGTCGCCGATGAGCTCCAGGTCGTGGAGCTGCATCGTCATCTCCTTGATCGAGAACCCGGGGAGCTCGATGTCGCCGCGACCGGGCTCGATCGGCTGGCCGTCGGCGCCGAGATAGCGGAACTCGACCATCACGCCACTGTCGGGCGCACCGTCGGGGGGTCCGCCGTCGCGCCCCGGCCTGCCCGCGTCGGGCGGATGGCCGGGGCCGCCGCCCCCGTCGTCGCAGCCCGGCGCGGCTCCGACGAGCACGGCCGTCGCGATGGTGCACAGCGTGGCTGCGGCGCGCCGGCTCATCGGGCACCACCGGCTGCAATCTCGGGACCAGCGCAGGCCGGGTCAGCGCCTGCATTCGACAACGGGTTTTTTCGCGACCTGGGTGTCACGGGTGTGCAAGCCTCGAACAGCGCCCGGCCGCGCGTGGACAGTCAGCGCCCCTTGGGCGGCGACTTCAGTCCGAAGCGCTCCATCTTGTAGATGAGCGAGCGGCGCGACATCCCCAGCCGGCGGGCCGCCTGGGTCTGGTTGCCGCCGCATGCGTCGAGGGCGGCCACCACCGCCGCGCGCTCGATCTGCATGAGCTGGTTGGGGACGTGGCCGTCGAGCTCGATCCGCGCCGGCGCCCCGCCCTGCGCCTGCCTGACGATGCGCGCGCGCACCGCCTCGGGGAGGGCGTCCACCCCGATGGTGCCGTCGGGAGTCAGCACCACGGCCCGCTCCACCGCGTTGCGCAACTCGCGCACATTACCCGGCCAAGCGTAGCTCTGCAGCGCGCCGCGCGCCTCCTCGGTGAAGTGCGGGATGGGCTGACCCAGCTCGGACGCGAACCCGCGCGCGAAGCGTCCGGCCAGCGGCAGGATGTCGCCCGTGCGGTCGCGCAGGGGCGGCACGAAGATCGTGAACACCGCCAGCCGGTAGTAGAGGTCCTCGCGGAAGCGCCCCTGCTTGACCTCCTGCTCGAGGTCGCGGTTCGTCGCGGCGATGACCCGCACGTCGATCGGGATCTCCTCGGTGGAGCCGATGCGGCAGACCACGCGGCGCTCGAGCGCGGTCAGGAGCTTGGCCTGGAGGCCGGACGGCAGCTCGCCGATCTCGTCGAGCAGGATCGTTCCGCCCTCGGCCGCCTCGAAGTAGCCGACCTTGCGCCGGTCGGCGCCGGTGAAGGCGCCGCGCTCGTGGCCGAACAGCTCGCTCTCGAGCAGCGTCGGCGGGAGAGAGGCGCAGTCGAGGCGCACGAACGGGCGCGTGGCGCGCGGGCTGGACCGGTGGATGAGCTCGGCCACCACCTCCTTGCCCGCGCCGGTCTCGCCGAGCAGCAGCACGGTGATCGGCGTGGCCGCGACCCGGCGGGCC
This sequence comes from Kofleriaceae bacterium, assembly GCA_035262925.1. GTDB lineage: Bacteria > Myxococcota_A > Polyangia > Haliangiales > Haliangiaceae > DATFRY01. The sequence continues at coordinate 1,457 of DATFRY010000307.1, forward strand.
AGCTGAAACGTCTGCTGCGAGCGCGGATCGTCGGCGCTCGGGCTGTCCGCATCGTCGGCTGCCCCCTCGGGACCGGGCGTCACCGACTCGAGCGGCCGCGCCAGTCGCGGGGCGATCGCGAAGCCGCCCACCGGATCGCCGCGCCGCGCGATGCGCAGCGCCGTGCGCGCCGCGTCGACCATGGCGCCGGGGCTGCGGCCGTTCTCCGGCAGGCACGCCAGTCCGGCCGCTGCGATCACGCCGGGCGTCGAGCGGGCGGCCTGTAGCGCGCGCTCCGCGATGGCCCGCGCGCCCGGCCCTGCGGTCTCGGGCAGGACCAGCGCCACCTCGCGGTCGCTGTAGCTGGCCAGTCGGTCCATCGGACGGATGTCGCCGGCGATGCGATCGAGGGCCTCGTCGACCGCCTCGGGGGGACCGTCGAGCCGCAGCATGAGCAGCGACAGCGGCCTGATGTAGCTGGTGGCGCGGAACACCTCCGCCTGCAGGCACTCGTCGAGCGCCGACTCGGGCTCCACGATGGCGGCGCGGTGCGGGGCGCGCCGGGCGACCAGCAGGGTGAGCGCGCCGGCCTCGATCGCGTCGCCGGCCGATGCGCGGCCGGTGCCGGTCACCGGGTGGCCGTTGATGCGCGTGCCGTTGCGCGAGCCCTTGTCCTCCACCTCGACCTGGTCTCCGTCGCGCCGCAGGAGCACATGGACGCGGGAAAGTCGCTCGTCGCCGGGGAACGACAGGGTGGCGCCGCGCGAGCGCCCGACGGTGACCTCGGCCCCAGTCGGCAGATCGATGGCTCGAGACCGGTCAGCGCCGTACACGACCAGGAACAGGGCCGCGTCGGCGGGCGCCTCCATTCCGGTCAATGCTTCGACGGTTTCGGCCTGCTCGCGCGTCTGGTCGCGCACTGGCTCCTCTTCGTGATCCGCCATTCTAGACCCACGTTTCGCCGGTGTCGAACCCGACCTGGCCAAGTCTGGGTCGGACCTGACACCGGAGCACCCCGAGGTCGAGCGAAGTGAGCTCCGGTGCCCGATCGCCTACCTGTTGAGGTCGACCACGTACCGGGTGGTCTCGCCCGACGCGATGTCGATCGCGATCTCGCGCTGCTTCTCCAGCACCGGATTGCGGATCACGACCTTGTGTCGGCCCGGGGATAGAGCGCGGCCGCGGATGGGAGTCTCGACCTCGGGCGCGCCGTCGATCGACACGTAGGCCCAGGGCACGGCATTGAGATCGAGCCTCCCGCTCGGGCCCGAGCGGCTCCGCCCAGCGGCACCCGCGCGATGCGGCCGGAGGGGCGACCCGCCGACCGCGCGCTCCGGCTCGCGCGCGCTGGCAGCCGCCGGCCCGGGTGTCTCCTCGCGCGCCACCTGTACCTCGCGCGCCGCCTGCGCCGCGCGCACCTCCCGCGCCTGCCGCGCCTCCTGCGCCGCCGGCGCGCGCTCCGCCGCGACGGCGCCGGCGCCCGACGCCGCGCCGGCGGCCGCGCTCCGCGCCTCCGCGCGCACGCCCACCTCCGGCTCCGACCTCCGCGCGACGCCGAAGACGACGGCAGCCGCCACCAGCGCGACGCCGACACCGGCGAACACCGCGGCACGGCGGAGCGAGCCCGGTCGCGGCTCGGTCGACTCCTGCCCGCTGCCAGCCTCCTCGCGCCCGGCGTGGCCGCCGCGCGCCCGCTCGTCGCCGACCGTCTCGGCCACCGAGCGCAGCGTCCCGGTGCCGGCCACACCGACCGCCTTGCCGCATGCGTCGTCGCCGATCTGCTCGCCCCAGTCCGGCGCCGCCTGGGCCAGAAAGCTGGCCAGCTGGTGCTCGAGCGGGTCGGCCTGACCGCGCCGGCCGCGCTCGCCGACCGCCCAGGCGGCAAGCTCGCGCTGCATGTCGCGCGCGCTGGCGGTGCGCTCGTCGCGGGGGGCGGCGGTCGCGCGCGCCACCACCTGGGCCAGCTCGGCGGGCACTTCCGGCGGCAGCGGCGGCACCGCGCCGGCGCGCGCCAGCGCGAAGAGCGCGTCCCTGTCGCCGCCCTCGTAGGCCCGGCGACCGGCCAGGAGCTCGTGCAGGACCAGCCCGAGCGAGAACAGGTCGGCCCGCGCATCGACCGGTTGACCGCACGCCTGCTCGGGCGACATGTACGGGATGGTTCCGCGCCGCGCGTCCACCGGGTCGCCGCCCAGCACCGCGACGCCGAAGTCGGTCACCTTCACCCCACCGTCGAGCGACAGCAGGATGTTCCGGGGCGTCACGTCGCGATGGACCAGCCCGAGCGCCGCGCCGCTCTCGTCGCGCAGGCGGTGGGCGTGGTCGAGCCCGGCCGCCACCTCGGACGCGATGTGGGCGGCGACGAGCGGGTCGAAGCGCATGCCGCGCTCGCGCGCGCCCTCCATGGCAGCGGCCAGGTCGGGCCCGGCCACGTACTCCATCGCGAGGAACAGCCCCTCCGGATCGCGGCCGACGTCGAACACGGTCACGATGTTCTTGTGCGAGAGCTGGGTGGCGACGCGCGCCTCGCGCAGGAACAGCTCGGCGAAGCGCGGATCCGACGTCAGGTCCTGGCGCACGCGCTTGACCACCAGGCGCTTCGCGATGCCGGCGGCGCCGCGGCGGCGGGCCAGGAAAACCTCGGCCATGCCGCCACGGCCGATCGCTCTGACGAGCTCGTAGCGGCCAGCCGCCCTTGGCACGGAACTAGTATAGGCGGAAGATGGAATCCCGCGCGGTGGGAGACGTGAACACCTGCGTCCCAGTCCGGGCGCCAGAGAGCGCCCTCGCTCTCGCGATCGCCGTCGTTTGCGGCGCAGCGGTGCTCCTGTGCCCGCGCACGGGCGCGGCCGCCCCCGCGGCGACCGAGGCGGTGCCGGCGCCCATCGTCTTCTTCTGGTCGTCGCCCGGCCGCGCCGAGCCCGAGAAGCGCCGGATGCTGGCGGCGGTGCAGGCCGCGGCGGCCGCGGCCGGCGCGCGCGTGTTCGATCTGTCGCCGCCGGCCGGCGATCCGCCCGACGCGGCGACGCGGGTGTCGCGCGCGGTGGCCGCCTACGACTCGATGCGCTTCGCCGACGCCATCGTCGAGCTCGACGCGGCGGCGTCTCAGGCGGCCGAGCACGGCGCGTGGGGCCTCACCCGCGACGCCCTGGTCGATCTCTTCCTCTACCGCGCCCTGGCCAAGACCGAGTCGGGCGACGAGGCCGGCGCGTGGAGCGACTTCGTGCGCGCCGCGACGATCGATCCGGCGCGCGTCCTGGACCCGGCGCGGTTCCGGCCCAGCGCGGTGAAGTCGTTCGCGCGCGCTGTGCAGGAGGCGGCGGCCCGCGCGCCGGTCGCGCTCTCGGTCAGCGCGCCGGCTTCGGCTCGCATCTACATCGACGGCCGGGCAAGCGGCGGGGAGCAGGTGAGCGAGGCGCTCCTGCCCGGCGAGCACTACGTGTGGGTCGCGCGACCGGAGGCGGCGCCGTTCGGCCGCGCGATCACGCTGGCCGCCCCGTTCGCGCTGGTCGTGCCGGACGACGCGGCGCGCCTGCCGGTCGACCGCGAGCTGCGGCGGCGCGCGGGCCGGCTGGCCTCCGGCACGCCGCTGGTGGTGGCGCTGTCCCGCCAGGGCGGGATCGACGCGGCGGAGCTGCGCTCGCTCGACCCGGATGGCACCCGCGGCCGCGGCGCGGTGCGCCTGGGCCCCTCGCCGGAGGCGAACGCGCGCGACCTCGGCCAGGTGGTCGAGCGCGCGCTGCGCGAGGTGGCCGCCGCCGATCGCAGCCGTCCCGACCTGGTCGCAGCCCGGCCGTCGCCCGGCACCGACCGGAGGCGCTGGTATCAGAGCCGGTGGCTGTGGGTGGCGGTCGGCGCCGCCGGCGCGCTCATCGCGGTCACGCCCTTCCTGCTCGACTCGTCCGACGGGACGCCGGGGATCCCGGGCACGCTGGATCCGGGCCCGCTCGAATGACGCGCGCCCTCGCAAGCGCCATCGCGCGGCGCGCGCCCCGCGAGCTGGCCGTCCTCGCCCTCGGCGCCGCCCTGGTCGCGGGCTGCGACGACGGCGGCGGGTCGGCGCGCGTCCGCATCGACCTCGACGTGCCCGAGGAGGACGCCATGGGCGCGCTGCTGGGCGACATCGACGCGCTCGAGTTCCGCGTCTCCGACGGCCAGGAGTTCGTCTCCGGCCAGCTCCAGCAGATCGCCGACGGCCTGCCGGGCGAGCTCAGGCTCCCGGACGTGCCGACCGGCGACGACATCCTCTTCGACCTGAGCGGCCTCGACGGCGACGCCGTGCTCGCCTACGGCCGCACGTGCCGGCTGCTGGTCGCGTCTCAGGATCACGAGATCAGCGCGCTGCTCTACTTCTCCCGCGTGGGCCGCTTCCGCATGGGCGACCCGCCGCTCGAGCCGGCGCGCAGCGCGGGGCTCATGTTCGCCGACGATCGCGGCCGCGCGATCGTGACCGGCGGCTCGCAGGACGACCAGGTGGTCGAGCTGTTCGATCCGCGCGTGGGCAGCTTCAGCCCGCAGGGCGAGGCGGTGCCGCGCCTCGCGGGCGCGATCGCGGTGCGAGCCGACGGCACCGCCGTCATCGCCGGCGGCATGGACGCCGAGGGCGTGCCGGTCGGCGTGGTCGAGCAGTTCAATCCCGGCTCGCAGGCGGAGGACGAGCGCATCGTGCAGCTCGGCCCCGCGCGCCAGGCCGAGGCGGAGCGGACCGGGCTGGGCCTGGCCGCCCTGGCCGACGGCGGCGTGCTCCTGACCGGCGGCCGGACCGCGGCCGGCGTCATCAGCGACGGCGTGGCGCTGCTGGCAGCCGGAGACGATCAGTTTCGCCCGGTGGCCGCCCTCACTCGGGCGCGCGCCGGTCACACGACCAGCGTCGGCCTGGGCGGGGTCGCCTATATGATCGGTGGGCTCTCGGTCGACCCGACCGCCGGGACCGAGGTCGTCACCGGCTCCATCGAGCTCTACCGCCCGGAGGACACCGGCGTGCGTCTGGTGAGCGCCGAGCTGGCCGTGCCCCGCTTCGGCCACACCGCCACGGTGCTGGACGACGGGCGCATCCTGGTGGTCGGCGGCAAGACGCCGCGCGAGGGCGGCTGCGCAGCGGAGACGGCGGTGGCCGACTGCACCGACGCGGTCGAGCAGGTCGAGCTGTTCGATCCGATCGTCGACGAGGTGCGCGCCATCGACTCGACCGACTTCGGTGCGGTCCACGACCACACGGCGACGCTCTTGACCGGCGGTCGCGTCCTCATCACGGGCGGCGTCGACGCGAGCGGAACTCCCCGCGCCGACGCGTGGCTGTTCGACCCCGGGCCGGAGG
>DATFRY010000308.1:0-18370 GCA_035262925.1 Kofleriaceae bacterium
ATCGCGCTGCGCTGCCAGATCCGCATCGAGCCGCAGCGGCGGCGCTACACGCCCACCGAGGAGGAGCGGCTCGCGGAGCTGTTCGGCGACACCGCGCGCTGGGGCGACACGCTGCGCCCGTTCCTGTGGACGCACGTGACCACCATCGTCTCCGGCTTCACCGGCGCCACCGAGGTGGAGCTGCCGGTCCCGGTGACCTACGACCTCGAGGTCGCGGCCAGCAACTACTTCCAGGCGCTCGAGGGCGGCGACATCCCGGCGCTGTTCCTGTTCAGCGGGACCGTGTTCCTGCGCGGGTCCGCCGGGCTGCGCGTCGAGCAGGTCCCGTGGGACAAGGAGGTGTCGCATCGCCTGCCGATGCAGGTCTGGCGCGACCTCATGGACGCCTACTTCCCCGGCTGCGGGTGGCTGCGGCTCCGGCGCGAGACGCTCGATGGCCTGCAGCGGGCCAAGGTCCGCCGCGCGCTCGCCAGCTGGGACGATGTGATGGTGGCCCTCATGCGGGACGCGGGAGACACCGCCGGAGACGCCCGATGAAGCAGCCGTTCGACGTCGCGCGCCGCATCGCCGATGCGGTCCTCTACGAGGGCTACCTCCTCTATCCCTATCGCGCGTCGTCGCGCAAGAACCAGCTGCGCTGGCAGTTCGGGGTGCTGGCGCCGCGCGCGTGGAGCGAGACCGGCGGCTGCGAGAGCTCGTGGATGCAGACCGAGTGCCTGATCGAGCCCAGCGGTGTGGGCGTGCGGCCGGCCCTGGTGGGCGTGGTCCGCTTCCTCCAGCTGCAGCGGCGATCGGTCGATGAGGTGGTCGCGCCAGAACTGGACGGCGGGCCGTTTCGCCCGACCGATGCGCTCGAGGTCGAGGGGCAGCTGTGGACGGCGTGGGACGAGGGCGTGGAGCGCGAGATCGAGCTGTCGGCCGCGGGGCTCGCGCCCGGCGTCGCGCGCCTGGCGGCGTTCACCGTCGGCGGCGGGCGCGACACGCAGCCCGTCGCCACCGGGTCGGGTCGCGTGGTCGGCCGCGTGGTGCGCGAAAGGTGGCCGATCCACGGCCAGATCCGCGTGTCGGTGGAGCAGGCGGCAGAGGCCGACGTGCCCTCGCCGCTCCTGCGCGTGCGCGTGCGGGTCGAGAACCTCTCGCCCGGGCCGGGGGAGGGGGCGCCCCGCGAAGAGGCGCTCCGCACCTCGGCGGTGGGGACTCACCTCCTCCTGGCCGTCGAGGGCGGCGCGTTCGTGTCCCTGCTCGATCCGCCGGAGTGGGCGCGGCCGGCGGCCGCCGCCTGCTCCAGCGTGCGCTCGTGGCCGGTGCTGGCCGGGTCGCCCGGCGAGACCGGCGTCGTCCTGGCGGCGCCCATCATCCTCTACGACCACCCGCAGGTCGCGCCGGAGAGCCAGGCCGACTTCTTCGACGCCACCGAGATCGACGAGCTGCTCGCGCTGCGCACGATGACCCTGACCGACGCGGAGAAGCGCGAGGCCCGGGCCACCGATCCGCGGGCCGCGGCGATCGTCGACCGGGTCGACCGGATGGAGTCGGACGCCCTCGAGCGCCTGCACGGGGCGGTCCGCTCGCTGCGCCCGATCGACGACCAGCCGGCCCGGGCCGAGCCGCCGGCGTGGTGGGATCCAGGGGCCGACGCCTCGGTCTCGCCGGAGACCGACACCGTCGACATCGGCGGGGTGCCGGTGGCCAGGGGCTCGCGCGTGCGCCTCCGACCCGGCCGGCGCGCCGACGCCCAGGACATGTTCCTGGCCGGGCGCGTCGCCAGCGTGGCCGGCGTGTTCCTCGACGTCGAGGAGCGCCGCTACGTGGCCGTGACCCTTGCCGACGACCCGGGGGCCGACCTCCAGCTCGTCCACGGCCGCTACCTCTACTTCTATCCCGACGAGATCGAGCCGCTCGCGGAGGGGGCCGAGGCCTGAGCGGGCTGGCTCTTGCGAGAAGGAGACAACATGTTCAAGAAGCTCTTCGTCACCGGGTTCGTGCTGGCAGCGGCGTACGTCGTCGTGACCGGGTTGCCCGATCTCGCGCGCTACCTCAAGATGCGCGACATGTGAGGCCCGGATGGCCCGCTACCGCGTGGTTCCCGACCGCTCGCAGCTGTGGGCGGAGGCGCGATCCAGCCTTCACCCGGTGAAGGTGGAGACGAGCGGCTTGACCGGGACCGTGGACGCGGAGGTCGACGGGGAGGCGGTCAGGCTGGGCGCGCCGTTTCGCGTGGAGATCGACGCGGCGCGGCTGCGATCCGGCACGGGTCTCATCGACGGCGAGCTGCAGCGGCGGCTGGAGACGCGCAAGTTCCCCACCGTGATCGGAGAGGTGCGCGAGACCGAGTCGCAGGGCGGAGCCTCGCGCTGGCTCCTGCGCGGCGCGCTGACCCTGCACGGCGTCACCTGTCCGGCAGACGCCGAGGTCGCGGTGCGCGTCATCGACGACAGGACGATCGAGATCGAGGGAGAGAAGGTCATCGACATGAGGGACTACGGCCTCGACCCGCCCAGGCTGCTCATGCTGCGCGTCCACCCGGACGTGAGGGTGCGAGCGCGCCTGGTCGCGCGGCGCGAGGACTAGCTCCAGAGAGGGGGAGGATCATGGGAGCACTCGTCGGCTTCATCGTGGGCTACGTCGTCGGCGCCCGGCAGGGTCCCGAGGGCTACGCCCGGCTTCGCGAGGCGATCGGCACCATCCTCGAGTCCAGCCAGTTCGCTGCGCTCATCGAGCAGGGGCACCAGTTCGCCGACACGCTCACCTCCGGCGCCGGCCGCAACGGGCACGACGGGCACGACGGGCACGACGGCGCGGGGCGGGCGGGCGCGCCCGACCTGGCCGGCGGGATCCGAGCTCTCGTCGAGGGCAACGGCCAGCTGGCCGCCACCTGGCGCACCATCGCCGACTCGCAGGTCGTCCAGAACCTCGTGGCGACGGGACTGTCCTTCGCCGGCGATCTGTTCGACCGCGGCAAGGCCATGCTGGAGGAGCGCCGAAAATGAAACGCCCCGGGGGCGGCCAGGCCGCCACCCGGGGCGAGGTGCTGCGGTCAGCAGCGTCGGTCGACGTTCACGGGTTCAGCGTCAGGGGTTGTGAACCGACCAGGTGTTGAGCACGCCGGTGTCGCCGAACGCATCGGTGTCGATGATGCACAGGCTCCACGTGCCGGCCGCGCTTCCGCTCAGCCCCGGGACCGCCCGGTTGGTGAAGCTGAAGTTGCCCGGCCCGTTCGGGAAGGTGCCCGTCGGGAAGGCGGTGACCGTGGTGCCGTTGTGGGCCAGCGTGCCGCGCAGGATCGAGCGGTAGTCGTGGCGACCGGCGATGTTGAGCTTCACGTCGGACGCGTTGCCGGTGCCGGTCACGGTCAGGTTGGTGCACACGCTGGCGTTGTCCCTGGTCGCGATGTTGGGCGTGGCCGAGCCGGACCAGTTGCCGCCGCCGCCGCCGCCGCCCCACGACGCCGACCATCCGCTGCGGACGACCGATTCGTCGCTGGTGAAGGTGATGGCGATGAGGGTCGACGTGGCCGGGGGCGGCAGGGTGGTGCCGCTGGTGTTGGACAGCTGGGCGCCGGCCGCGTTGCGGATGCGCACGAAGTCGAAGCCCGACTCGGTGTTGAACGCGGTGAAGGTCAGCGTCGTCGCCTGGCCGCTGGCCGGCTGGATGCAGTAGGTGCGGCTGAAGTTGTTCGGGTAGTTGTTCGGGAAGTTCGGCGAGGTGACCGTGCCGCTCGCCGTGGTGAAGGTCTGGTCGCACTGGATGGGCTGCGGCGAGCCGTCACAGGTGACGCCCACGTCCTGCCACGACGTGCTGATGGCGGCGACCTCGCTGGCCGAGAAGCCGAGCGCGTTGGCCGCCGCGATGGTGCCCTCGCACGCCGAGATGAAGTCCGAGCTCTCGTTCCAGAAGCTGGCGTTGGCCTCGAACCAGGCCTGGCCGGCGCGGCGGACGCTGGCCTGGGTGGCGGCCCCGGTCGGGCTGCCGCTGGCCAGGCGGCGCGCGGTGCGGCAGAACGCCTTGTTCATGACGCCGCTCGAGAAGTGGACGTCGAGGCCCGGGGTGAAGTTGTTGGCGTTGTCGATCGAGGCGCCGTCCTGGGTCGGGTTGCACATGAAGCGCAGCGCCGAGTTGGCCCGGAAGATGTCGCGGCCGAGGTCGAAGTCGGCGCTGTTGCCCTCGCGGTGGAACTCGACGATGGTGCCGGCGATGTCGGAGAACGACTCGTTGTTGCCGCCCGACCGCCCGGAGTAGATGAGGTTGGAGTGGAAGGTGGTGAAGCCGTGGTCGATCTCGTGGCCGACCACGTCGACGTCGCCCGACAGCGGGTAGAACGTGCTGGCGCCGTCGCCGTAGGTCATCTGGGTGCCGTCCCAGAACGCGTTCTCGTAGTTGGTGCTGTAGTGGACGCGGCTGAGGATCTTGAAGCCGTTGTCGTCGATCGAGTTGTGGCCGAACCACTCGGACAGGGTGTTCAGGGTCTCCTCGGCGAAGCCGTGCGCGTCGTTGATGGGCGCGTCGCCGATCGGGTTCAGCGGGCCGACCACGGTCGTGCCGGTGCCCGAGGTCGCGTGGTTCATGTTGGTGGTGCGCAGGCGCGCGGTGTTCATCTGGAACTGCGAGCCGGACGGCTCGACGTCGAGCTCGGCGTTCCAGGTGCGCGCGATCTTCGGGTTGCCGCCGGGGCCGGAGGCCTGCGACAGGGTGTCGATGGCGTTGAAGTCGAACAGGAGCTCGCCGGTGTGGGCGTCGACGAAGTAGTTCCACAGGCCGGGCTGGACGCCCGCCTGGAGCTCGGTGAAGAAGACGACGTGCCAGGCGACGCGGGCGCCGGCGTCGCCCGGGTAGACGACCAGCTCGGTCGATTCGCGCGAGAAGTCGAGCGACGAGCCGGCGAGGGCCTTGCCGGCGTAGGCCGACTTGCCGATCGCGAGCGCGCGGCTGGCGGAGATCGAGGCCGAGGTATCGAGCTCGCCCAGGTTCTTGGAGACCGCGCCGCTCAGGCCGAGAAACTGGCCGCCGTCGGCATGCACGACCACGGCGCCGCCCCAGACCCGCAAGCCCTGGTGCAACTGGGTCATGCGGACGTGGCGCAGGTTGCCGTGTCCGGTGCGGACCTGGCTCACGGCGAAGTCGTCGAGGTCGGAGATGCCGAGCTCGGCGTCGAAGTTGTGGACATAGGACAGCGCGGAGCGCGACACCTCGCTTCCGACCTTGCTGTGGTCCATCTCCACGATGCGGACCGCCTCCACGGCCGCGATCGAGCCCTCCGGTGCAGGCTCGGAATCCAGCCCACCCACATCGCACGCGGCCGCCGCAGCTGATGCGGCCGCGAGCAGAATGAACTTCCTAGCGACACTTGATGCCAGCGCCATGGTGATCGCTCCTTCTGGGTTGCTCGACGCGACGGTCCGGGCCGGTCTCTTCCCGTGATTGCCGCGACCAGGCCGGACCTGAACGAGCGACACGCTATCACTGCGAATGAATCGTCTACAAATTGTCCTGACCGATATTCGTCAGCCATTTTTAGCCCGTCCCGCTTGCAACTCGCGCACGGCCACCACCCATGTCGTTCGAAGTAGGCGAGCGCGTCGACCCACTTCGGTGCACGCCGCCGGCGTCAACCCGGCAGGGGTCGACCTCGCGGTGGTCGCGGATGCGATCGGCGGCGGTGCGCCCGGCGGCTGGCGCGCGGGATGCCGGCCGATGTGCCGCGCATGTGCTGGTTCTTTCATCGGCGCGAGCGGCTGACTCGGTGCGGCACGGCCCGAGAAGCCCATGGCATCCCATTCATGGGCTCGGTACGCTGCCGCCATGGTGCGAAGACCGGCTCTGTGGCAGTGGATGAGGTCCCCGCTGTGGGCGTGCCCGCTGATCGCCGCGCTGGGGTGCAGCGGCGGAGGGGGCGCCGGCGGCACCGGCGACGACGACGACGACGTGCCCTGCGATCCGGCGACGGAGAGCTGCGTCCTCAGCAAGACGACGAGCACCATGGATGTCGGCGCCGGCGTCGAGGACGAGGACCTGTGCCAGAGCTGGACCCTCGACAACGAGACCGACCTGTGGGTCACACAGATCAAGCAGAGCAACGGCGGCGCGTACCACCACGCCAACTGGTTCTTCGTCCCCGATGACCAGTTCGTCGCACCCGACGGCACCTGGAAGTGCAGCGACCTCGACTTCAGCGAGCTGGCGGCGGCGGTGAGCGGCGGCTACCTCTTCGCGCTCAGCACGCAGTCGTCCGGGGAGACCCAGACCATCCCGGCGGGTGGGGCGATCCGCATCCCGCGCTTCAGCCGGCTCATCGGCGCCAGCCACATCCTCAATGCGTCCGACCAGACCCTGTCGACCCAGATGAACATCGAGCTGACCACGATCCCGAGGGACCAGGTGCGGGCGTCGCTGGTCCCGTCGCGCATCACGTACCACGACCTCGCGCTGCAGCCGCAGGGCCGTTCATCGTTCAGCACCGACTGCCAGCTCGCCGATTCGTACGAGCAGGTGGTGAAGACCCCCTTCCAGTACAAGCTCTACTACGCGCTGTCGCACTACCACGTGCTCGGCGCCTACGCGGAGCTGTCGATCGCGGGCGGACCGCGCGACGGCGAGGTCATCATGCGCAACGAGGGCTTCGGCGAGAACTTCGGCACGCCGATCGATCCGCCGCTCGACCTGGCGGCGGCCGGCGCGACCGGCCTCCGCTTCGTCTGCGGCTTCAACAACCCGCGCGCCGAGGTGGTCGGCTGGGGCATCGGCGATCAGGAGATGTGCGTGCTGGCGCTGCAGGCCGAGACCGACATGGCGTTCGACGGCGAGGTCGAGGACGGCGCCGGCGCCCAGGTCGGCACCGGCGGCGACGGCGAGGCGCAGTTCTCGGGGCCGTGCCAGATGCTCGCGTTCAAGTGGGACCACGACAAGCCGGGCGGGCCCGACCGGTAGGGCCAGGTCGCGGCGCTCGCCGGCGCCTGGCGCTCACGTGCACGTGCAGTCGGTGTCGCACGCCTCCGGGTCGCAGATGGCGTCGAAGCATGCGCCGAGGAAAACGGCATCGCCGAGCTGGTACTGGCACTCGGTGCAGTCGGGCAGGACGGTGATGTCGGGCGTGCGACACGCGCACTCCTCGGCCGTGCCGAAGCCGCATCCGAGGCAGTAGTCGTCGTCCGGATAGCAGTTGTCGATCTCCTCGCACCGGTGCTCGCCGTCCCCGCACTCGGCGTCGCACGGGCGCTCGAAGTGGATATGAGGAATTCGGAACTGGAAGCCGACCGTGGGCGGGTCGATGCTGAAGCGCACGCGGAAGCGCACACCGGCCGCGAACTGCGCGCCGCTGCAGGCGACCGTCGGGTCGACCCCCTCCAGCTGCGGATCGACGCTGATGTTGAAGCCGGCCCCGCAGAGCGGCGTCTCCTGGCAATCGGCGGGCGGCGTGAAGTCCTCGGGGCAGACGCTGATGAAGCTCGCGGCCACGAAGGTCGGCGTGCGCGGCCGGAAGCGATCGATGTCCGCGTTGCCCCACAGCGGGCACTGGTCGCCGATCGCGGCGATGTCGGCCGCACTGCCGACCGAGCCGGCGAGGCCGCAGATCGGCACGTCCTTGCAGGTCGCGGGCACCATCATGGCGTCGGCCTCGCCACCGTCGGGCGCCGCGTCGCGCGAGCCGCCGCCTCCGTCGCCTCCTCCGCTGTCGTGGTCGCCGGCGTCGTTCCCCGAGCCGCTGCCGGCGTCGTCGTCATCGTGGGACGATACCGACCCGCAGCCGTGCGCGCCGAGGCACACGAGCGCCGCCGCGAACACCACCCCACCCCCGCTCGCCCTCATTGGCGCAGACGGTAACACAGGAGAGCGCGGGGGCCGCGCGCGGAAGTGAGAGGCCGTGCCGCGCGCGCGGCGCGGCGCGGCGCGGCGCGGCACGGCACGGCGCGTCCCGGTCGGTCCTGGTCGGCGGATCAGCGGATCGGCAGATCAGAAGTGATAGGCCATGCCGAGCTGGACGGCGCGCGGGGTCCCGGCCAGCTGCCGCGGCTTGCCGTAGGTCGGGTTGACGCCATTGCCGTCGTCCGGGTTGGCCGGGTCGTCGAATGGAATGAGGCCGTCGTAGTCGCGGAAGTTCTTCGAGTTGAAGATGTTGAAGCACTCGATGAAGGCGCTGATGCGGTGCTCGTCGACCAGGCGGAACTCCTTGGTCACGCGGGCGTCGACCTGGCGGAACTCGAGGAACTTGTCGTCGCGGCCGCCGTTGTGCTCGATGACGACCAGGTCCGGCGTGGTCCCGGCCGACTGGTCGGTGACCGTGAAGGGAAGGCCGGTGCCCAGCGTGATGAGCGTGGACAGCCGGAAGTCGAGCGGCAGCCCGACGATGCCGGACAGGACGAGGCGCTGGCGCTCGTCGTTGGCGGTCGGCTCGAGCGGGTCGTCCTTCACGGTCGGATAGTCGAAGTTGAAGAAGTCGTAGCCGCGCTGCTTGGCCCAGGCCAGGGTGTAGGCCGCCGTCGCGCCCCACGCGATGCCATGGTCGGAGAGCTCGTAGTTGAACGGCTTCTCCACCTGCAGCTGGAACGACGTGAAGCGCGACTCGCGATCATCGACGCCGACGAGGACGTTGCCGAACCCGGTCGGGGCGGGCAGGAAGTCGCGGGTGCCCTGGTTCGAGCGGTTGATCGGATAGAAGGCGAGCCCGCCGGTGCCGCGGATGTGGGTGACCGTGGCGGTGGCGTTGACCGGGCCGACCTCCTGGCGCACGCCGCCGCTGAACTGATCGGTCCTGAGCGGCCGGGCGTCGTTCTGGAGCAGGAAGATCTCCGGGGGCGGCGCGGTGCCGCTGTCGATGAGCGCCTGCAGGCCCTCCTTGCTCAGGTACTGGTTCTGCCACATGACGGTCGGCTGGCCGTCGGGGCGCGGCATTCCGTCCTCCGAGAACCGGATGGTGCGGTTCTCGTGCTGGAGGCGGAACCTCTCGTCCACGCCGTCGTTGAACAGCGAGCGGTCGTAGTAGCGGCCGGCGCCGCCGAAGATCGTCGTCCGGCGGTCGCCGAGCACGTCGTACGCGAAGCCGATGCGCGGCTGGATCGCGCCCAGCCAGATCGGCCGGTCGCCGCCGTCGGTGAGGTAGCGGTCGGCGTCGAACCAGCCGTCCCCGTTGACCATGTTCATGCAGTCGGCGAACGTGGTGCTGGCGCAGACCGGCGTCCCGTCGGGCGCATTGTAGTTGTAGCTGGCGTCCTCGGTCAGCGCCGCGCGCACCTCGTCGGGCGTCTCGTAGTCGTTGTTGAGCATGTTGGTCTCGATGTCCCAGCGGACGCCGAGGTTGAGCGTGAGGTGCCGGCCGATCTGCCAGTCGTCCTGCACGTAGAGCCCGATCTGGGTGTCGTCGGCGGCGATGAGCGGGTCGCCGACGCCGAACTGCGCCTGGGCCGGGAAGGTGTAGTCGAGGCCCAGCATCGGATCGTTGAAGTACTGAAACAGAGGGTTCTCGTTGAACTTCTTGTCCTGACTGAAGTGCTGGAACGAGACCTTGGCGCCGGTCTTGATGACGTGCTGCCCGGCTCCCTCGATGTCGGAGAAGGTCACGTCGTCGCGCAGCGTGAAGCCGCGCTGGCCGTTGTTCTGGTTGGTGTCGCGGCCGCCGATCTTGATGTAGAGCGGCGAGAAGTCGCCCGCGCCGGAGTAGAAGGCCTGGCCGATGGTGTCGAAGTTCTCGGCCACCGGGTTGAACCGGTTCTGCAGGAACTGGAATGTTCCCTCGTTCAGCATGGAGCCGATCCACCACTGGTGTCTGGCCGAGGCCGTCACGACGTAGTTCTTCACGTTCTCCGCCGCCTGGTAGCTGGTCTGGGCGGAGCCGGGCGCGCCGAAGCTGCGGATGTCGGTCTCGGTCCGCAGGCTGGCCGACACGTCGACGTTCTGATCGGACCGGGGGCGCCAGGTGAGCTTGCCGAAGCCGAGGTGCTCGCGGAACGGGCTGGTGAAGTTGCCCTCGTACTGCTCGAAGTTGAACGGGGTCAGCTGGGCCTGATCGATCCCGGCCGGCGCGGTGCCGAGGAAGACCTGGTTCTGGCGGTTCTGGTAGTTGCCCTCGTAGGTCAGGAACACGAACAGCTTGTCCTTCACGACGGGGCCGCTCGCTGCCGCGCCGACCTGGTAGCGGGTCAGGTCCGGTTCGGGGTCGCCGCGCTTGGCGATGAAGAAGTCGGTCGCGGTGAGGCTCTGGTTCTGGAACTGGGTGAAGACGTCGCCGTGGTACTCGTTTCCGCCCGACCTGGTCTGGGTCGAGATGATCGCGCTGCCGGCCTGCTCGTACTCGGCCTTGTAGTTCTGGGTGATGACGCGGAACCCGCCGACCGCGAGCTGGGGGAAGGGATTGCCGCGGCTCGCGTCCTGACCGACGATGCCGCCCTGCTGGACCTGGCTCTTCAGGCTGACGCCGTCGACGAAGACGTTGGTCTGGCTGGCGCCGACCGCGCCCGACACGATCTCCTGCCGGAACTCGTCCTGGTTGAGGCGGACGCCGGGCGCGAGCTGCGCGAAGTTGAGGAAGTTGCGGTTGTTCTGCGGCAGGTTGTCGATCTGCTCGCGGCTGACGTTGGTGGCGAGCTCCGACGTCGTCGACTCGCTCACTCGCCCCTGCACGATGATCGTCTCTCCTCGGGCGGCCGGCGCCTCGGCGACTCCGATGTCGAGGCCGAGGGTCACGGTCTGGGCGACCCCGACCTGCACCAGCCGGTAGACCTCCTTGCCGCTCGGCGGCGTGGCGGTGATGAGGTACTCGCCCGGCGGCAGCCCGGCGAGGATCTGCGAGCCGTCGGCGCGCGCGGTGGCGGTCGTCGTCTGGCCGGTGTTGGTGTCGAGCGCGACCACGCGCGTGCCGGACGGCGGAGCGCCGCCGCCGGCGGTGAGGTCCACCTGGATCGTCGCCGTCGTCCGCTGGGCGAGCGCCTCCTTCTCGGTGAACAGGGTCGGGGCCAGGAGGCCAACGAGACCCAGGAGCATGCACTTGCGGCCGATCGCCGTACTCTTCCTCGTCGTCGTCAGTGTCATGTCACCCTCGCTGGTGGACGCCGGAGGCGTCGCCGTGGCGGATTCTGGGCGCCGCAGGACTCCCGGATCACGAGCTCCGGGGCGAATGCCTGCGCGTCCCTTCCGGTTGGCTTGGGATCGTGGATGGCGTGGAGGAGCTGCTCGAGCGCGCTCCTGCCCAGGTCGGCGATGCGCACGCGCGCGGTGGTCAGCGCGGGGTTGACCAGCGCCGCGAGCGGGATGTCGTCGAACCCGGCCAGCGCGATGTCGTCGGGGACGCTGAGGCCGGCGGCGCGGAAGGCAGCCAGGCAGCCGACCGCCATGACGTCGTTGGCGGCGAACACGGCGTCCGGGCGATCGGCGCGCGCGGCCAGGGTGCGGCCGGCCTCGTGGCCGGCTCGCTCGGTGAAGTCGCCGCGCAGCACCAGCGGCGCGACCCCGGGGAGCGAGCACGCCATCTCGTCGCGATAGCCGCGCAGGCGCTCGTCGGAGTCGAAGTTGTGCTCGGCGCCGGCCACGTGCGCGATGCTCCGGTGACCGAGACCCACGAGGTGGCGCACCATCGCGCGGGCGCCGCCGTAGCTGTCGATCGCGATGGTGGGATGCGAGGTGCCGACCGGCGGGCTGTTGATGAGGACCAGCGGCACCGTGGTGGGGATGTTGCGGTCGAGCAGGGCGGCGTCGACGTGGGGCGACATGACGAGCAGACCGTCGACCCGGCCGCGCATCGTGCGGATGGCGGCCCCGACCTCCGCGCCGTCGCCGTGCACGCTGGACAGGAGGAGCTGGAGGCCGTGGCGGCGGGCGCCGTCGTCGATGCCGCGGATGATCTCGGAGAAGAACTCGCCGTAGAGGTCGGGCAGGAGAACGCCGACCGCGCTGGTCTGCCGGGTGATGAGGCTGCGCGCGCCGACGTGCGGCACGTAGCGCAGCGAGCGGACCGCGGCCAGGACGCGCTCGCGCGTCTCTTCCCTGACGTTCTCGTGCTCGTTCATGACTCGGGAGACCGATGCGATCGAGACACCGGCCCTGCGGGCGACGTCCTTGATGCTCGCCACCGGGCCGCTCCTGCCCGCGCCCCGTGTGCGCCGGTTGCGCCCCATGTAAACGTTTTCTTCCCTCGAGTAACCCGCCGAGGGTGTGTGTTTCAAGTCGCTCTTTGCATGCCGCTCGTCGGTGGGCGCGTGACGCGCTGCGGTGCGCGCTGGTAGCGCGTGACGCCGGTGTGCGCGGCGGCCTCGTGCGCGCGGGCACGGGGCGGCGCGTCGGTGCGAGCTGGATTGGCCTGGCCCGTTGTGGAGCGATGGTCGGACGCCGAGTCTCAGCGGCCCCAGCGCAGGACCAGGAGCGCGCCGCCAGGTGCTGGCGCGACCGTCGCCACGACGTGCTCGCCCGTCTCGTCCCGATCGCGCCGGCGATGGAGGAGCGGGAACGCGAGCCCGGCCGCGGCACCGACGGTGATGCCGCCCAGGACATCGGTCGCGTAGTGCTCGTCGGAGGCGACGCGCAGGTAGCTGGTGGCCGCGGCGAGGCCGAGGCCGACCGTCCAGACCAGCGGGGCCAGGCGCCGGTGTCGCAGCGTCGCGACCGTGCCGCTCCCGATCGCAAGCGCGAACGAGATGGCCGCGTGTCCCGACACGAACGAGAGGTTGTTGTTCTCGGGGCTCGAGGTCCGCGTCTTCTCGTCGGCCGACAGCGCGTGCACCGACGGCCGCTCGCGCGCGGTCGACAGCCGGAGGGCCTCGCCCACCAGGCCGGCGCTGACCGCCGCCTCGGCCACGATCGCCAGGTCGGCCGACACCTCCGCGAGCCGCCCGTCGTGCGCGCCTGCGAGCACCACCGCGCCGGCCGCGGCGGCTGGTGCGACCCCGTACGAGATGACGTCGCTCGTGAGGTCGGCCGCGTGCCGGTCCGACCAGCGGAGCTTGCGAAACTCGTCGTCGAACCCGTTCGAGTCGCACCAGCGGCACCGGTCCGGCGCGATCTTCGGCTTGACGAGGGCGCCGGTCGTGAGCCACACCGCGCCTCCCAGCCCCGCCGCCGTCCACTCGAGCAGGGGCCGAGCCACGAGTGTCGGCCGGGCTGGCCGCGCGACGAACAGCCCTTGCGGCTGCTCGACGGCTCCGCCGAGGCTCGAGCCGGGGGCCGCGCGGGCCGTCCGCGCACCCTTCATCCCTCGCGGCGGCTGCTCGACGGGTCCGCCGAGGCTCGAGCCGGGGGCCGCGGACAGCGCGCCGGTCAGGGCGAGCATCGCGGTCCATCGGGCGGGCATCTCTGTCCAGTGTCGCGTGGCGAAGCCCGTACGGCCCGTCCAAAGCGCGGGTGTCGGCGAGCTCGAAGCTGGTCCCTGCGCCGGCGGCCGGCCATCCCGCGCGAGGCATTCGCTGGATCAGGGAATGACGCGGCGGCGGCGAAGCTCGCCGAACAGGCGGAGGAACATCGCCTCGGTGTCCGCGTGCTCGTGGAAGCCGAAGCGGCGCGCCTTGGAGCCGTCGGCGAGGAAGTCGTAATTCCACGAGAAGACCGCGTCGGCGAAGCGCCAGGACGAGACCGCCTCATAGCTGTTCGGCGCGAGGCCGCGCTTCTCGATCATCTTGCGCCAGAGCGGCGCCTTGTCGGCCATGACCACCTCGAGCGACATGGGCAGGGGCGGCGCCACCTCGAGGTCGAAGAACCGGGCCAGCGCCGGCCACATCTCGCTCCAGCGAAACAGATCGCCGTTGTTGATGTTGAAGGCCTGGTTGGCGCATCTCTCATCGGTGGCGGCCCATGCCGTCGCGCGCGCCAGCAGGCCGGCGTCGGTCATCTCGAGCAGGCTGTCGTACGCGCCCGGCACCCCGGGGAAGCGAAGCGGCAGGCCGAGCTCGGCCGAGATCGACGCGTAGACCGCGATGGCCATCACCAGATTCATGGGGATGCCGAGCGCGACGCCGCACACCACCGACGGGCGCATGGCCGACCAGCTCCAGGCGCGCCCCCTCTGCCGCTCCTCCAGGAAGGCCTGCTGGTCGACGTTGAACTCGGGCGGCATGTGGGGAGGGTCGGTCTCGCGCGCGGGCGTCTTGAACGGGCCCAGGTGCGCGCCGTAGACCTTGTAGCCCTGCATCAGGCTGATGTGGCGCAGCCCGGACGCGATCGGCTCGACCGCGTCGACCGCGTTCACCAGCATCGACAGGTTGGGCTCGACCAGCTCGGCCCAGCTCGGGCGGTCCTGGAACGCGGCGTAGAAGATGTGGGTGACGCCGCGGAGGTCGCCCAGCCGCTCTCGCGTCGCGGCTCGATCGAGCAGGTCGGCGGAGATGTGGCGCACCCGCTCGCCCGACTCCCCGCCCCGGCGCGAGACCCCGATGACCTGCCAGTCCTGCGCGGCCAGGTGGTCGACCAGCGTGCGGCCGATGACTCCCTGGGCTCCGATGACCAGCGCGACGCGCTTCTCGTTCTCGTCTCTCGTGGACATGAGGGATCGATGCTGTTTTCCCTCGCAGATGAGAAGATGCGCCGGAGGACAAGGATCTTTGCCCTGGCGTTGAAGATGGCCGCCGCCGTGCTAGCGTGGCGGGCAGTGGACCTCTCGGAGATGCGCCTCTTCGTCCAGGCCGTGCAGAGCGGCAGCCTGTCGGCGGCAGGCCGCGTGCTCGGGCTCTCGCCGGCGGTCGCGAGCAAGCGGCTCGCGCGCCTCGAGGCCAAGCTGGGCGTGCGCCTCCTCCAGCGCAGCTCGCGCCGCCTGGCCCTCACGCGCGAGGGGGCCATCCTGCTCGAGCGCTCGAGCGCGATCCTCGCCGACGTGGAGGCGGCCGAGGCGGTGGTCTCGGCCGGGCGCGACGAGGCGCGCGGCCTCCTGCGCGTGTCGGCGCCGGTCGCCCTCGGGCGGCGCTGGGTCGGGCCCGCCGCCGAGCGCTTCGCCGCCCGCCACGCGGCGGTCGCGGTGCACCTCAGCCTGTCCGACGCGGTGGTCGATCTGATCGAGGGCGGCTTCGACCTCGCGGTGCGCATCGGCGAGCTGCCCGACTCGCGGCTGGTGTCGCGCCGCCTGGCCGGGAACCGGCGCGTGGTGTGCGCCGCGCCGGCCTACCTCCGCCGCCGCGGCCGCCCGCGCGTGCCGGCCGACCTGCGCGACCACGACTGCCTCCTGCTCACGCGCCAGCCCGAGTCGCGCGCCGAGTGGGGCTTCGAGGCCGACGGCGAGCGCATCGCGATCGACCTGCGCGGCCGGCTGTCGTCGGACAACGGCGAGCAGGTACATGCCTGGGCGCTGGCCGGGCGCGGGCTCCAGCGCCGCTCCATCTGGGACGTGGCCGACGACCTCGCGGCCGGCCGCCTGGTCGAGGTGCTGTCGCGCTACACCGGGCGAGCGGCGCCCATCCACGCGGTCTATCCGTCGCGGCGCCTGCTGCCGGCCAAGACCCGCCTGTTCAGCGATTTCCTGGCCCAGGCGTTCGCGCAGGCCGAGGCATCGCGGTCCTGACGCCGGCGGGAGGCGCCGTCCTGCTCGTCGGTCACTCGCCGCGGCGCTCGCCGGCGAGATAGCGCCCGCGCAGGACGCGCTTCTCCACCTGGCCGGTGGGGCCGCGCGGGAGCTCGTCGACCGGCATGACGTCGCGGATGCGCTGGTAGGCGGCGGCGACCCGCTCGTTGACCCAGGTGCGCAGGCCGTCGCGATCGATCTGGCCCGGATGCCACCTCACGGCGGCGACCGGCGCCTCGCCCCACGCGTCGTCGGGCACACCGAACACCGCCGCCTCGATCACGGCCGGGTGGCGCGCGATGACCTCCTCGATGTCGCGCGGGTACACGTTGACCCCGCCCGACTTGATCATGTCCTTCGCGCGGTCGGCCAGGTAGAGGTAGCCCTCCTCGTCGGCGTGGCCGAGGTCGCCGGTCCTGAGCCAGCCGTCGACGATCGTCTGCGCGGTGAGCTCCGGCCTCTCGTGGTAGCCGGCCATGAGCAGAGGGCCGCGCCCGGCGATCTCGCCCACCTCTCCCGGGGCGGCGTCGCTGCCGTCGTCGCGCAGGATGCGCATCTCCAGCGGTGGCGGCGGCCTCCCGACCGATCCCAGCCTGGAGGGCGGCTCGTCGCGGTCGCGCAGGGTCATGAAGCCCTCGGCCACGACGTAGACCTCGCACAGCCGGCCCGGCAGCGCGCCCTGCAGCGCCTGCGCGACGCGGCCGTCGAGCGGCGCTCCGATCGAGCAGATCATCTCCAGGGACGACAGCGCGCCTGCGTCGAACGCGGGCGAGTCGAGCAGGGCCGCCAGCTGCGACGGCACCATCATCACATGGGTGCCGCCCTCGCGCCGCACCGCCTCGACGAACGCGTCCGGCCGGTAGCGGCGCATGAGCACGTAGGTCGCGCCCACGTGCAGGGCCGGCATGAGGGTCAGGAACGCGCTGTTGAAGGCGATGGAGCCCGCGTGCACGACCACGCTGCCCCGCGCGATGCGGAACGCCGCCGCCCACACCGAGCCATACATGGCGCGCACGCGGTGGGTGAGGACGATGCCCCGGGGCCGGCTGGTCGCCCCGCTCGAGTAGATGATGGAGCAGGGCGCGTCGGGGGCGATGGCCGGCCGGGGCCGGTGGCGGTCGCCGCCGCGCTCGACCACGTCGCGATACTCGACGTGGCCGGGCCGCGCGCCGCCGGCCACGACGATGCGGCCCTCGGGCAGCGCGCGCAGCTGGCCGCGGACCTCGTCGATCGCGTCGGCGCAGGCGGCGTCGGTGAAGATCGCGGCCGCGCCGCAGTCCTCGATGAGCGCGCACAGACCCTGCCGCCGGAGCATCGGGCTGAGCGGCACGATCACCAGGCCGGAGATCGCCGCGGCCCAGTAGAGCTCGAGCAGCTCGACGCCGTTGCGCATCACCGTGACGATCTTGTCGCCGGGGGCGAGGCCCATGGCGGCGAGCCCGCGCGCGAGGCGGTCGACGCGCGCGTGGAGCGAGGCGTGGTCGAGGCGAGCCTCCTCGAAGACGACGGCGGTGTCGCGCGGGCGGCGGCGCGCCTGCCGCGCGAGGAGCGTGCCGATCGCGGTCATGGCCTCGCTCCAGCGTAAGCCCGTGCGGCCGCGCATGCGCGACTCGCGTGCCCTCGGCCGTCCGCCGAGCCGCAAAATGAACAGCAAGCTGAACGGGTGACCTCTTGACTGGGCGCGCCCGGATTCCGTTAATGCTGAGACAGCGCGACACGGCAGCGGGAGCGCAGCCAGACACCACGGCGCATTGCGCCGCCGCGGTGCAACACGGAGGTGATGTATGACGTCCGCGCTCGCTCGTCGCACGGCTTCCCCCCGGCACAGCTCCCCACGCACTCGTCTCCTGCTCGTCGCCGCCGCCGGCGCGGCGTCTCTCTGGTGCATGCCCGCGTCCCGCGCGCAGGCGCAGCCCGCACCCGCACCGGCGGCGCAGCCCGCGCCCGCGCCGGCCGACGCGGCGCCCGCGCCCGCGGAGGCGGCGCCCGCGCCCCAGCCACCGCCGCCTCCCACCGCGCCGGTGACGGGCAAGTGGGCCGCGACCCTCTACGGCTTCGTGCAGCTCGACTTCATCCGCGACAGCACGCAGAGCTTCAACGACGCGGCCGGCAACACCCAGATCGCCAAGGAAGGCAGCTACGGCGCCGACCACGGCCGCATGCAGTTCTCGCCGCGCGACTCGCGCATCGGGATCAAGATCAAGGCGCCCGAGCTCGGCAGCGTCAAGGTGAACGCCACCTTCGAGACCGACTTCTTCGGCGTCTCCGCCGCCCCGCAGAACGGCAACAGCGAGAACGGCTTCTTCGGCAACCCGGCCTTCCGCATCCGCGTCGCCGACTTCGAGCTGAAGTCGCCCGTGGTCGATGTCCTCGTCGGTCAGACCTGGCAGCTCATGGGCTGGCAGCCGCTCTACCTGCCGGCCACCTGGGACATCCCCGGTCTGCCCGGGCAGCTCTTCTCGCGATCGCTCCAGCTCCGCGTCAGCAAGACCATCAAGACCAGCGGCGTCACCATCGAGACGGCCGCCGCCGCCGCCCGCCCGCCGCAGCGCAACTCCGGGACGCCGGAGGGCGAGGCCGGGCTGCGCATCTCGCTCGACGGCCGCACCGGCACCGCGATGCTCTACTCCACCACCAAGATGTACCTGCCGCTGTCGATCGCCTTCACCGGCGACGTTCGCCGCTTCACGGTGCCCGAGTTCAGCGCGGCGCCGGAGCGCGCCAACTCGAAGACCACCGTCGGCGGCGCGGTCGACCTGTTCGTGCCCATCCTGCCCGGGACCGAGGCCAAGCAGGACGGCTCTCTGTCGCTGAGCGGCGAGCTGGCCTACGGCCAGGCCACCTCCGATCTGTACACCGCCATGGCCAGCGGCATCTCGTTCCCGTCGCTGCCGGTGCCCGACGGCG
>DATFRY010000309.1:0-5459 GCA_035262925.1 Kofleriaceae bacterium
GGCGATCTGGCGCTGATTGGGTAATCGTTGGGCCTTGAGCGAAATCAGCACGAGCCACACGGGGAGTGAGCCGCCAGCCGCAACGAGCGCGTCGTCGAACGCGCGACTGACCAGCTTTGCGGTGCGGCTCAGCTGGAGCCCGATCGGCTGCGTGGTGGGTCGTGCCGTGCCCATGGCAAATACATAGACATCTAATCATTCGACATCAATGTGTTTGGTCGCAGAAACCGGCGGGCGGCGCCATTTCAGGCGGTTGCGCTGCGATCCGGCCGGTCGCCGCCGGCGACGATTCAGTAGACCGCGCGGCCGCCCGACAGATCGAAGACCGCGCCGGTCGAGAAGGAGCACTCCTCCGACGCGAGCCACGCGATCATGGCGGCGATCTCCGCCGTGAGGCCGAAGCGGCCCATGGGGATCTTGGACAGCATGTACTGGATGTGCGTCTCGGTCATCTGCTCGAACATCTCGGTGCGGACCGCCGCCGGCGTCACGCAGTTGACGCGGACCCCGGTCCCGGCCAGCTCCTTGCCGAGCGACTTGGTCAGCGAGATGACGCCGGCCTTCGCGGCCGAGTAGGCGGCCGCGTTCGGATTGCCCTCCTTGCCCGCGATCGAGGCGATGTGGACGATGCGGCCGTAGTCGCGCGCCCGCATGCCGGGGACGACCGCGCGCGAGCACAGAAACGGCCCGGTCAGATCGATGTCGATCACCTGGCGCCAGGCGTCGACCGGATACTCCTCGGTCGGCAGATTGGGCCCGGTGATCCCGGCGCTGGTCACCAGGATGTCGATCGGTCCGACCAGGGTCTCGCTGCGGGCGACGGCCGCGGCCACCGCGTGCTCGTCGGTCACGTCGACGGCGAGGCTCACCTGACCCGCCCGCTGTGCCGCGGCGGCGGCCGCCGCCTCGTCGCGGTCCCAGATGGCCACCCGCGCTCCGGACGCGACCAGCCGCTCCACCACCGCGAGCCCGATGCCGCGCGCGCCGCCGGTCACGACCGCGCTGCGCCCCGCCAGATCGATCTGGTTCATGTTCGTGCCTCCTCTTCGCCACGCGACGCGCGCCGCACCGGCGGATCGGGCCACACAACCGACGACGGCACAAGGTCGCAGGTTGGGTCGGGGCTCGCGTGCGACGAGCGTCGCGCGGCCCGTCGCGATGACGGCGGCAGACCTCGGAGCTTCATCGGAGACGAGGGCGATGAGTGCGCCGAGGTCTGCCGGCCGGTCGGTCCATCTATCTATCTATGCGTGGAGCAGGGTCTCGTTGTGCTGCAGATTCATGCCGCCCGCGCGGACGTGACTCTTGACCTTCACGCCGGCCGACTTCTGCGGCCTGCGCGCGCGCACCAGCGTCTCGTTGTGCTGGAGGTTGATGCCGCCGGCGCGGACGTGGGTCTTCACCTTCACGCCGGCCGACCCCTGCGGCCTGCGCGCGCGCACCAGCGTCTCGTTGTGCTGCATGTTGACGCCGCCGGCGCGGACGTTGCTCTTCACCTTCACGCCGGCCGACCCCTGCGGCCTGCGTGCGCGCACCAGCGTCTCGTTGTGCTGCAGCTGCACGCCGCCGGCGCGGACGTGGCTCTTCACCTTCACGCCGGCCGACTTCTGCGGCCTGCGCGCACGCACCAGCGTCTCGTTGTGCTGCATCTGGATGCCGCCGGCGCGCACGTTGCTCTTCACCTTCACGCCGGCCGACTTCTGCGGCCTGCGCGCGCGCGCCAGCGTCTCGTTGTGCTGCATCTGCATGCCGCCGGCGCGCACGTTGCTCTTCACCTTCACGCCGGCCGACTTCAGCGGCCTGCGCGCGCGCGCCAGCGTCTCGTTGTGCTGCATCTCCATGCCGCCGGCGCGGACGTGGCTCTTCACCTTCACGCCGGCCGACTTCTGCGGCCTGCGCGCGCGCGCCAGCGTCTCGTTGTGCTGCATCTCGATGCCGCCTGCCCGCACGCCCGTCTTGATGCGGATCGCGGGGGGCTGCCGCTCACTTCTCGGGCGCGGCGAGCGAGTGTCGGGTGTCCTGCTCTCGATCAATTTCATATTTACCTCCGTTCCTGAACATCCAGGAATTGTTTCGGCCCATCTCATGGATGGGCGATGACGAGGAGCGAGCGGGCTCGCGCCAGCACGCAGCGGAGCGCTGCTTCCAGATTCTCGGGATCGAGCGCCCCGAAGTTCTCGTCGAGGATCACGAGGTCCGGGTCCTGGAGCAGCGCCCGCGCGATGAACAGCCGGCTGCGCTCGCCATGCGAGAGCTGCCAGCCGGTCTCGCCGACCACCTGCAGGATGCCGGCGGGCATCCGCTCGAGCAGCGGACCGAGCCCGAGATCGGCGCACACCGCCTCCGCCTCGCGCACCGCCCGTGGCTCCGGCGGCCAGTCGCCGCCCATGAGCAGGTTGAAGAGCAGCGTCTCGGTCAGGACGTGGTTGTCCTGGAACTGAGGGGCCGTGGTCACACGCCGGCGCCATCCGTCGGTGCCGAGGGTGGCGCGGTCGAGTCCGCCGATGAGGAGCGCGCCCGACTCCGGCGCGCGCAGCCCGGAGAGCACGGCGGCGAGGGTCGACTTGCCGCCGCCGGACGGGCCCTCCAGCAGGATCCGATCGCCCGGGCGGATCCGGAGGCTCACGCCGTCGAGCACGGGATCGCCGCGCTCGCCGTGGCGGAACGCCAGATCGTGGGCCTCGACGGCGCCCGCGGCGGCTCGTGCGCCGGCGACCGCGAAGTCGGGCAGTCCAGGCGCCTCGGCGCGTGCGGCCGCCCGGTGGAGCGGGGCGATCTGCCGGAACGCGATCGCCGCGCCCGAGAGGGCGACCATCCCGATCGCCAGCCGGGCCAGCGCTCGATGGGCGAGGAGCACACCGCCGAGGCCGATCGCGAGCGCGGTCGGGCCGGCGGTTCCGGCCACGAACGGCGCCGCGATGCCGGCCACGCCGGCGATCAGCCAGCCGCGCGCGACCAGCGCGCGAAACCGCGCTCCCTCGCGGTCCATCGCCCGGGCCAGATCGACGTGGTGGGCCAGACCGGCGTCGGCGGCCCGGTTCCAGGCGCCGGGCGCCTCCTGAGCGACCCGCGTGCGATGGCCGATGAGCGCCTCGACCAGGTCGTTCGTCATCGACACGCGCGCGTCGGTCCACCGCGTGCGCGCGCGGTGATAGCGGAGGGCGAGCGCCGCCGTGCCGGCGACCCAGACGAGCAGCAGCGCGGCGTGGAGGGCGCCCCCCGCGCCGGCCCACAGCACCGCCGGCGCGATGACGAGCTCGATGACGGCCTCCATGGTGGCGAGACCGCCGGTGAGGCCGAGCGACTCGAGCGCCTCCGACTCGAGCACGCGCCCGAGCAGCTGGCCGGTGCCCTGCCGGCGCACCGCGTCCTGCGACATGCGGAGCGCGCCGAGGAGCAGGCGCTGCCTGAGCAGCGCGCCGGCCGCGATCGCGAACCCGCCCTGATCGCGCAGCGCCTGCAGGCGGACCGCATGCGACGCGCTCACCAGCAGCGCCCAGGCCGCGATCCAGGACGGGTCGAGCCGGCCGGCCAGCGCGCCGCGCCCGAGCATCCACCAGGAACCGACCCAGAGCGCATACTGCAGCGCATGAGCCGCCGCGATGGCGGCGAGCTTGCGGGTGAGCCGGGCGCCGCGCAGCTGGCGCCAGAACGGCGCCCCGGGCGAGAGCCGGAGCGTGAAGACATCGCCGATCGGTGTGCCGCCGCGGAGCTCGCGCAGGAGAGCCTCTCGCGTGCGGCGCCGCGACGACGAGGTCCCGCCCGCGCTGACCGCGGCCGACAGCTGATCGAGGTCGGCCTCCGCCTCGGCCTCGACGGGTCGGCACAGCGCGCCGCGCAGGGCGGCGATGGTGACCCGGTGGGCGCGGTGGTCCGGGCCGATCACCAGCACGGCGCGGCGGCGGACCGCGCCGGCCAGCGCCACGAAGCGCGGCGAACCCGAGCGATCGGCCGGGTCGGCGGGGAGGCGAACCATCGCCGGCGCGGCTCCGCGCAGCATGTCGTCCACGTCCCGGAGGGCGGCATGGGTCGGCTCGGCCTCGAATCCCATCGAGCGGCAGGCCGCCTCGACCCAGCGCGCGAGGGCGCCGCGGTCGCGGGCGACGTCGGCGCGCGGCGGCTGCGGCTGCTCGCCCGAGCGCGCGAGGCCCGCGCGGCGGGCCAGGACCGCGATCGCCTCGCCGAGGCGATCGAACGGCCACGACACGCGGTCGAGCGCGGTCGCTTCCCGCGTCGCCGCCGATGCCGAGGCTGTTGCGCTCACTGCGCCGCTCCCCTCTCGACCACGGCGCCGTCCTCGAGCCGCAGCCGTCGCCATCCGGGCCGGTCCCACAGGCCGCGGCGAACCGCGTCCTCGGCGGCGAGGAGCTGCGCGTAGCGCGATCCGGACCGCGACGCCAGCTCGCGCGGGCCGCCGTCCTCGATGATGCGGCCGCCGTCGAGGACGATCACCCGGTCGAGGTCGAGGGTGTCGGCCACGTCGTGCGTGACCAGCAGGATCGTGACCTGCTTCCAGCGCGCCCGCGCGCGCCGGAGCAGCAGCTGGCGCTGGTCGCGGTCGAGCCCGCCGAACGGCTCGTCCAGGATCGCCAGCCGGACGCCGGATCTCAGCACCGCCCGCCCGAGCCGCACCCTCTGCCCTTCGCCGCCGGAGAGGCGCGTGCCTCCCTCGCCGAGCCGGGTCTGCAGCCCGTCCGGCAGCCGCGCCAGCACGCCGCGGAGGAGCGCGCCATCGAGCGCCTCGTCGAGGCGCTCCACGTCGGCCGCGCCGCCCTGGCGCAGGTTGTCGAGCAGCGACCGGTTCCATAGATGGATGGAGGGGTCGACCCACGCGGTGGAGCGGCGCAGCGCTTCCAGGTGGGCACCGGCGACCGCCTCGCCGTCGGCCAGCACGCTTCCGTGCGCGGGCTGGTGCCAGCCGAGGAGGAGGCCGAGCAAGGTCGACTTCCCGGAACCGGACGGCCCCACGATGGCCGCGTGACAGCCGGCGGAGATCGCGAGATCGATGCCGTCCAGCACGGTGTGGCCGCCCGCGCGCACCGCCACGCCCGCGAGCTCGATCGCGATGCCCCGCCGATCCGCCGGCCCGGGCCCGGGCGCGCGCGCGCGTGCGGATGCGTGGCCCGGCGACTCGCTTTCCGCGATGTTGGCCTCGCCCTCGCCCGGTGTGGCCGCGGGCGCGCCCAGAAGCTCCGCCAGCCGCAGCGAGACATTCCGCTGCCTGGCCGCCTCGCGCGCGACCGCCGCGATCTCCTGGCCGATGAGAGGCAGGTTGAGCGCCCAGTAGGCGAGGAGGAGGATCCCGCCCAGCGCGGTCGCGCCGGACAGCTGCGAGTAGATGAGCCACGCCGCGACCGGCAGCGCGCCGAGCGACGACAGCGCCTCGACGGTGAGGACCGCGCCGAGCACCCGGCGTCCTGCGACCGCCCACTCCGCGAGCAGACCCTCGTGCGCGCGCC
>DATFRY010000310.1:0-3660 GCA_035262925.1 Kofleriaceae bacterium
CTGGTGCTGGCCCCGTCGGTCGATCACACGGTGCGCGTGTGGAGCACCGCCACCGGCGAGGCGCGGATCCTGCGCGGCCACACCAGCTGGGTCACCGGGATCGCCGTCTCGCCCGACGGGCGCCGGCTGGCCTCGGCCAGCGCGGACCGCACCGTGCGCCTGTGGGACTTCGAGACGGGAGGCAGCCGCGTGCTCGAGGGGCACCACGACGCCGTGCGCCACGTCGAGTTCGCTGGCGCCGCGCGGCTGGTGTCGAGCGACATGGGCGGAAGCGTGCGCGAGTGGGACGCCGCCAGCGGGGCGGGGCGGGAGCTCGGCCGCGCTCCGACCGGGGTGCTGGCGCTGGCCGCCTCGCGCGACGGCGAGCTGGTGGCGTGGGCCGAGCGCGGCGGCGACGTGCAGCTGTGGACCCGCAGCGCCGGCACCAGCCGCGTGCTCGCGCACCGCGAGACGCCGGTCGAGCAGCTCGGGTTCTCGCCCGACGGTCGCACCCTGGTCGGCCGCGACCGCAGCAGCCACGTGCTCCTGTGGGACACCGCCACCGACGGTGTGTTCGCACTGCCCAGCTACGGGCGAGGCATCGCCGACTTCGCGATCGCGCCCAGCGGGCTGACCATCGCGACCGCGGACGCCGACCACGCGGTGCGGGTGTGGCCCTACGACCTGCCGTACGATCCGGGAGCCCTGCGCGCCTGGCTGGCCGGCGCGACCGGGCGGGCCGCCCCGGCGAGGCGATGATCGCCGCCGCGCGAGGCACGTCCACCGCCACCTCCACTGCGATTGCGACGGCTATCGCTGCGGCGACGGCGA
Source organism: Kofleriaceae bacterium (assembly GCA_035262925.1). Taxonomy (GTDB): domain Bacteria; phylum Myxococcota_A; class Polyangia; order Haliangiales; family Haliangiaceae; genus DATFRY01. The sequence continues at coordinate 811 of DATFRY010000310.1, forward strand.
CGGCGGCGGCGACGACGGCGACGGCGACGGCTGCTGCGGCTGCGGCGCCCCATCGCTGCCGGTCATGAACTCCTCGATGCGGCGCACCGGTTCGTAGTCGGCGTCGGCGGCGGTCGTGAAGCCGATGATCTCGCCCTCGGAGCCGGCGAAGACCTTGCGCGCCAGCTCGGAGCCGGGCTCGAGCGCGAGCAGAGCGTCGCCGATCGCCTTCGCCTCCGCGGCCGGGGTGCTGGCCGGCACCGCGTAGGCGTCGTACGGGATGCGCTCGGTCGCGGCCAGCTGGAAGAAGCGCGCCGCCGGCATGCCCGCGCGCTCGCCGGCGCGCAGCACGCCCGCGAACACGGCGGCGCCGTCGCACGCGCCGCGGTCGAGCAGGCGCAGCGTGTTGAGGTGCTCCTGGCCGAACGAGGTCGACGAGAACGAGCGGTCGGGATCGAGGCCGGCCGCGCGCAGGAGGGCGCGCGGGTAGAGATAGCCCGAGGTGGAGCCCGGGTTGACGTAGCAGAAGCGCTTGCCGGCCAGGCCTGACAGCGCGCGGATGCCCGAGTCGGCGCGGGTGAGGATCACGCCCTGATACGACGGGCCGTCGGGCGTGACCGGCTTGGCCAGGAGGGTGAGCCCGGGCGAGCCGCGCCGCATCGCGCGCACGTAGGCATAGGGCGAGAGCGCGGCAACCTCGAGGCCGCCGGCGAAGAAGCGGTCGAGCAGCTCCTTCTCGTCCGCCGTCTGGACCAGCTCGACCGGGCGGCCCGTGCGGCGGCTCAGGTAGTCGAGGATCGGACGGTGCGCGGCCTCGACCTTGTCGGCCGACGAGTACTGCACGATGCCGTAGTGGAGGAGAGGGCCGCTCGGGGCCGCCGCGCCCTGGTGGCGGGTCAGCCAGATCGCTCCGGCCGCCGCCAGCGCGAAGACGAGCGCGCCGCCGAGCGCGAACCACAGCATGGTGCGCCGGCGCGCGCGCGCGGCCCGCGGCACGGCGAGCGGGCGGGCCGGCACGGTCGCCGAGCTGGGCGTCGGCGGCGAGTGCACCGGCAGGAGCGGCGGCGCCGGCAGCCCCGCCGTCGCCGTCGGCAGCTCGCCCGGCACCAGCGCGGCGACCTGGCGCAGCGCGGCGCGCACGCTGCTCGCGTCCTGGTACCGCCTGGTCCGGTCGGCCGCCATCGCGCGCAGGATCACCGCCTCCAGCTCGGCCGGCACCTCGGGGTTCAGGGTGCTCGGCCGCGCGACCTGGCCGACCAGCACCAGCTGGTAGAGCTCCTCCGACGAGGTGCCCACGTACGGCAGGCGGCCGGTGACCATGCGGTAGAGCAGGACGCCGACCGCGTAGAGATCGGCGCGCGCGTCGGAGGCGGCCTCGCCGGTGATCTGCTCGGGCGCCATGAAGTGCGGCGTCCCGATCATCGCGCCCTCGGCGGTGACGTTGAGCGTGTTGGCGTCGCCGCCCAGCTTGGAGATGCCGAAGTCGAGGATCTTGACCCGGTGGGAGCCGTCCGAGCGCCGGGCCAGGAAGATGTTGCCCGGCTTGAGGTCGCGGTGGACGACGCCGCGCGCGTGCGCCGCCTCCAGACCGGCGAGCACCTGGTCCGCGATCCAGCAGGTCAGCCCGGGCGAGAGCGAGCGCTCGCGGCGCAGCACCGCGGCCAGGCTCTCCCCCTCGAGCAGCTCCATGACCAGGTAGGGCGAGCCCTCGTCGTCGGTGCCGGTGTCCATCACCGACACGACGTTCTCGTGGCGGATGGCGCCCATCGCGCGCGCCTCGCGCCGGAAGCGCGACACCGACTTGGGATCGAGCGCGCCGTGCTCGCCGAGCAGCTTGACCGCGACGCGCGCGCGCAGCCCCTCGTGCTCCGCCTCGTACACGGCGCCCATCCCGCCCTCGCCGATGAGGCGACCCAGCCGGTACTTCCCGTCGAGCACGCGCGTCCGCGCGATGACGTCGGTGCGCTCGACCGTGCCGGAGGGTCTGTCGTCTTGGGACACTGCCGGTAGCGATTGTAAACCCTGCTACATCCCGTCGTCGAACGAGTCGGCGGCCGGCGAGCACGGCGTGCGGCGTCGAACCAGTCGGTGGCCAGCGAGCAGGGTTTGCCGGTCGGCGCCGAAAATGAAACGGGCGGCGACCTCGCGAGTCACCGCCCGGTACAGCCGAATGTCAACGCGGCCTCTCGTCGGCCGGCCTGGCGCGGCGATCAGGCGCCGCAGGCGCCGTCGGCGGCGACGGCCGTGCCGGCCATGTTGGCCTCGCACGCGTTGCTGTAGGTGCTGCCGTCACAGCCGCAGACCGGCTTGTAGTCGCGCGAGCAGGCCTGCGGGCGCGCCTCGCAGGTGCCGATCCCGTCGGCCACGCCGCACGCGGCGTCGGGCTCGTAGCTGCAGAACGACTCGTCGCCGCAGCTGCGGGCGAGCTGGCCGCCGCAGGTCGCGGCCGGCGCGGTGTCGCCCTCGCAGATGCCCTCGCTGCCCACGCTCATGCCGGCGCGGGCCGCGTCGCAGGAGTTGGTGTAGGTGACGCCGTTACAGCCGCAGACCGGGGCGAGCGCGCCGGTGCAGGTCGTCGGGATCTCGCGACAGACGCCGGTCTGATCGGCCAGGCCGCAGCGGGCCTCGGAGCCGTAGTCGCAGTAGAAGCCGTCGTCGCACTGCGAGCCGGCCAGACCGCCGCAGGTCTGCGAGACGGGCGCCTCGCACACGTCCACGCGGTCGGCGCAGCAGTCGCCGAACTCGGCGCACAGATCGTCGCACCAGCAGTTGCCGCCCTCCGCCTGGCCGTCGCAGTCGCTGGCGGCGCAGGAGCCGATCGCATCTGCCTTGCCCAGGGGTCCGCGCTTCGCGTCGACCGAGCTGTTGACC
>DATFRY010000311.1:0-20530 GCA_035262925.1 Kofleriaceae bacterium
TTCCAGGCCCAGGCCACCGTCGATCCAGGCGGCACCTACGTCGTCAACGGCGACGAGCTGGCCGAGAACCTGGACCAGCTCCACGACGCCTACCAGAACTACCTCGCCACCGTCGATGCCGAGGAGGCCGCCGAGAACGGCATCGGCACCATCGAGCAAGGCCTCATCGTCAATCGCGTGGGCGGCCGCGACGACAAGTGGTCGGCCAGCGCCGCTCTCAACATCACCTACTGCGTCTCGCAGTCGAGCTTCGGCTCGCGCTTCAACTCGGTGGTGTCGGCGATGTCGGGAGCGTCGGGAGCGTGGGAGGGAGCGGCGCACGTCAACTTCGTCCACTCGTCCGGGCAGGACGGGAACTGCACGCGCAACAACAACAGCGTGGTGTTCAATGTGCGCCAGGTGAGCGGCGCCGGCTTCCTGGCCCGCTCGTTCTTCCCCAGCTCCAGCCGGCGCAACCGCGAGGTGCTGATCGACTCCACCTCGTTCGGCAACATCTCGCCCTGGACCTTGACCGGCGTCCTGCGCCACGAGCTCGGCCACACGCTCGGCTTCCGCCACGAGCACACCCGGCCCGAGGCGGGGGGCGTCTGCTTCGAGGACAACAACTGGCGCGCGCTGACCACGTACGACTCGAGCTCGGTCATGCACTACCCGCAGTGCAACGGCACCCAGGGCGGCGACCTCGTGCTGACCACGAGAGACCGCCAGGGCGCCGCCGCGCTGTACGGCAGCCCCTGATACGGCCCGGCATCATCCACATGGTCTGATCGGGCCGACCAGGCCCGCTGGCCGATCGCGACCGCGCCGGCATCTCCGGGCAGGCCGCGGTCGGCCAGCCCATCGCATCGGCCCCGCGCCCTGGCCTACGCGAGCAGCAGCAGGGCCTCGGCGGGGCTGATCATCTGGCGGCCCATGAGGTGGAGCGCGGCGCGCCGGAACGAGCGCAGCATCTTCGCCTCGGTGGCGTAGCGCTCGAGCTCGCTCACCGGCGCGCCCGCGGTGATGCGGGCCCGCAGCGAGTCGTCGAGCGCGAGCATCTCGACCACGGCGACCCGGCCGACGTAGCCGGAGTGGTTGCACTCGGCGCAGCCGATCGCGCGCGGCATCGGGATGCGCTGGTCGCGCTCGACCAGCCCGTGCGCGGCCAGGTTGGCCAGCACGATGGGCGGCGGCAGCTCGGTCGTGCTGCAGCGCTGGCACAGCCGGCGGGCCAGGCGCTGCACCAGCACCAGCGCGAGCGACTGGCCGACCAGCGGGAGCGGGCAGCCGAGGTTCTGCAGCCGCTGCACCACGCCGACCGCGTTGTTCGCGTGCAGCGAGGTGAGCATGAGGTGGCCGGTCATCGCCGCCTCGAGCGCGAGCTGGGCGGTGTCGTCGTCGCGCACCTCGCCCACCATGATGACGTCCGGGTCCTGGCGCAGGATGGCGCGCAGCACGCTGGCGAACCCGAGCTCGACGGCGTGGTTGACCTGGATCTGGGTGACGCCGGACAGCCGGTACTCGATGGGGTCCTCGACCGTGAGGACGTTGGTGTCCGGTCGCGTGCGCAGCCGCTCGCCCAGGGCGGCGTAGAGCGTCGATGTCTTGCCCGAGCCGGTCGGTCCGGCCACCACGATCGCCCCGTAGGGGCGCTGGATGGTCAGCTGGACCGCCTCGAGGATGTCCTGGTCGAGGAAGATCTGCTCGAGCGGCCGCAGCATGGTGGCCGCCTCGAACACGCGCAGGGCGACCTTCTCGCCCCGGCTGCTCGGGACCGTCGACACGCGGATGTCGACCTCGCGCCGCCCGATGCGCACGCCCAGCCGGCCGTCCTGCGGCAGCCGCCGCTCGGTGACGTCGAGCCCGGCCAGCACCTTCAGCCGCGCCACCAGCCCCTTGCCGTGGTGCGGCGAGACCGGCTGATCCCAGGCGTGCAGCTGGCCGTGCACGCGGTAGCGGATGCGCGGTCCGCTCGTGTTGTGGTCGATGTGGACGTCGGACGCCCCGTTCTCGATGGCATGCGCGATCACCCGGTTGGCCAGCGCGACGATCTCGTCGCCGAGCGGGCCGGGCTGCTTGGCGTCGCGCTCCAGGTCGGTCACATCGAAGACCAGCTGGTCCGGCGCGACCGCGCTCTCGGTGGTGCGCTTGCCGCGCGCGGTTCGCATGGGGTCGATGCGGAGCCGCACGTAGGCCTCGTTGAAGTCGTCCTGGCTGATCGCGGTGACGACGACGTTCATCGTCGACATCACCCGCTGGATCTCCATCCGCGACACCGAGCTGGTCGGGTCGACCATGCCGATGGTGAGGGTGCGGTCGCGCAGCTCGAGCGGCAGCAGCCGGTGCTGCTGGATGAGCTTGGGCGGCACCATGGCGACCAGGTCGGCGGTCGGGTCGTAGGTCGAGACGCGCACGAACTTGATGATGTCCTCGGGCGGCGGCGGCATGGTCGCGGTCGCCACGCGCGGCGGGGGCGGCGACGTGATCGCCCGGGCCGCGAGCCGGCGGGCGGCGGCGAACGAGAACGAGGCGACCTTGGTCGCCAGCTGCACCACGACGTCGTGCCCGAGCAGGAGCACGACGCTGTCCTCGGTGGCGGCGACCTCGTGCAGCGGGGCGGTCCCGTTGAAGGCGCCGGTCTCGCCGAACGCCTCGCCCGAGGCGATCTCCTCCACCACGGTGCGGCCGTCGCGCACGGCGGCCCGGCCGGCGAACACGAAGCCGATGCCCGGCTTGGGGGTCCCGGCCCGGACGATCACCACGCCGGCGGCGACCTCGGCCGGGTACACGTGCGGCGCCACCTTCTCGATGGTCGCGCGGTCGCAGCCGGCGAACAGGCGCGTCGCCGCCAGGAAGTCGACGATCGCCGCCGGCGCCACGCTGGCCCGACGGGGCCGAGCTGCGTCACTCATGGGGCCTGGCCCCGCACCACCCATCGCCCATCACGACCCACCTCCCGGGACTCCGCGATCGCGATAGTCGCACGGCGACTGCGCGGGTCTCAATGGACAACGAGACGCATACCGCGGGCGGGCGGTCGGGTCTCGTCTTGCAACTCTCGAGCGCACTTCGCGATTGTCGAGCCGACCGGCGCGACAATCGGCGCGGCGCCTCCTCCCGGGCGAAACACCGACGCCCGCCCGCTCCGGCACCTCCGGGGTGCGCGCCGGCGTGCGGCCACAGGAGACGTGCACAGTGCTGAGAACCGGCAACGAGTACCTGGAGCAGATCGAGAGGCGCCGCATCGAGCTCACGGTCGGGACCAGGCGGTCGACGCGGATCGAGGAGCCGGCGCTGGTCCGGCAGGCGCACGAGGTGGCCCGGTACTACGAGCGCCAGGCCACCTCGCCCGCGACCTCGGTCAGGATGCCCGGCGGCGAGCGGCGCGGCTGGGTCCACCATCTGCCCCGGACGCGCGACGAGCTGCGGCAGAAGTCGGACGCGCTGCTGGCGCTGGCGCGCGGCTACGAGGGCTTTCTGGGCCGGGCGCCCGACTACATGGGCGTCCTCATCCCCGCCTACGGCTCGGCCAGCGCGCACTTCGGTGAGTACGGCGAGAACATCGCGGAGTTCGCCGCCACGGTCGCGACGTACGACCTGTTCGTGACGCACTCGACCACCGCGCTGCGATCGAGGACCGGGGCGAACACGGATCTGGAGGTCGTCGAGCACGGCAAGAGCGGGCTCGTGGTGCGCGGCGCGCGCGCGATGGCGACGTCGGCGCCGCTCAGCGACGAGATCTTCATCCTGCCGCAGCCGCCCGGCGGGGTCCGCTCGCGCGCCACGCTGGTCGCCTCGATCCCGATCGAGACGGAGGGCCTGCACTTCGTCTGCCGCGAGCCCTTCCCCGGGCGGTCGCGGATCGCGAGCTCCTACGAGGAGTGCGACTGCCTGGCCGTGTTCGAGGACGTCTTCATCCCGCGCGGGCGGGTGTTCGTCTACGACCCCGACGTGCCGACCGAGGCGTGGCGAACGCGGTCGGACGGCGCGGCCCACCTGTGCCTGCAGACCAACGCGCGCGCGATCGCCAAGCTCGAGAGTTTGATCGGCCTCGCCCAATACGCGGCCGACGTCTACGGGTTCGACACGAGCGACGACTTCAAGGCGGCCGCCGGCCGCGCGATCCGCGACCTCGGCCTCTTGGTCGCCTGCCAGCGGAGCGCCATCGACGACGGAGCCCTGTCCGCGCTGGGCGTCTTCACGCCCGCCCTGTTCCCCCTGAACTCCGCGCGCGTCTTCTTCATCGACGCCTACCCGCGGATCGTCGGCCAGCTCCGGCACATCATCGGCGGCGAGCTCTATCACCTGTTCTCGACCGAGGCGATGGAGCGCGGGGCGGCCGAGATCCTGGGCGCGCGCTGGGGCCTGGCCGGGGGCGAGATCGCGGCGCGCGAGCGGCTGACGGCCTGCCTCTACGATCTCTTCCTGTCCGACTTCGGGACGCGGCAGGAGCTGTACGAGGCCCACTACATCGGCAGCGAGCGGCGAAACGCGATCCGCATGTGGGACGCGCATCGCCCCGAGGCGCCGGCCTGGGACGATCTCCGGCTGAGCGACCCGCCCGGGAGCCGCCGGTGAAGCGCAGGACGCGCGCGCCGGGATCGCGCCCCGCGGGCAGGGGCGCCGGCCCGCTGGCGGGATACCGCGTCGTGGAGCTGTGCCATCACCTCGTCGGTCCGCTCGCGAGCATGTACCTCGGCGACTTCGGCGCGGAGGTCGTCAAGGTCGAGACCACCGAAGGAGACCCGAGGCGATACCTGGCGCCCACGCTGGGCTCGACCATGAGCACGCAGTTCCTGGCGCTCAACCGCAACAAGTCGAGCCTCTCTCTCGATCTCCGGTCGCGCCGCGGCCGCGACGTCCTTCACCGGCTGCTGGCGACCGCAGACGTCTTCATCTCGAACCTGAGCGGCGAGTGGCTCGCGAAGATGGGGCTCGACCATCGGTCGCTCGGGCGCCGCCATCCGCGCCTCATCAGCGCCACGCTGACCGCCTACGGCACCACGGGGCCGCAGGCGTCCCGGCGCGGCTTCGACATCAACCTGTGCGGCGAGTCGGGCCTCTGGCTCCAGGGCAAGGGCGGCAAGCCGCGCTCGAACGCGTCGCCGGTGGTCGACACGGCCGGGGCGGTGATGTTCGCGCTCGGCGTGGTCGTGTCGCTGCTCGATCGAGAGAGGACGGGGCGGACGCGGCGCGTGGAGACCGACCTCTTGAGCGTGTGCATGGCGCTCATGGCCCATCGCATGGTGTGGATGGACGGGACCCCGGCGCCCGACCTGTCGCCCGCGGTCCGCTCGGCCGACGCCTACGCGGCCCTCTACACCTACTTCGAGACGGCAGACGGCTGGCTCAGCGTGGGGGCCGTGTCCGAGGGTCTGTTCGTGAGATTTCTGCGCGCGCTCGGGATGGAGTCGATCCGGCGGGACCGGCGCTACTCGACCTGGGACGGAGTGCTCGCCAACCAGGGCCGCCTCAGGAGGCGGCTCGCCCCGCTCCTGCGAGCGAAGTCGACGGACCACTGGTGCCGGCTGCTCGCGCGCCACAAGGTCCCGGCCGGCCGCGTGCTCCTCGGGGCCGAGGTGTGGGAGCACCCTCAGCTGAGGTCGCCCGGCGCGCTCGAGCGGGTCCGCCATCCCTCGGTGGGGCGCTACACCGCCATGGGCTCGCCGCTCCGCCACGGAGGCGCGCGCTTCGGCACGGTGCGGGCCGCGCCGGTCCTCGGTCAGGACACGGAGGCCATCCTGCGCTCGCTCGCGTTCACGCCAGCCGACATCCGGCGCCTCCTGCTGGAAGGCTCGGCGAAGAGCTCCTGTTGACGCGCGGCTCGCGGGCGGCCGGCCGCGAGGGCGTCCTGTTCGCCGCCAGCTGCGCGGTCCTGACCGCCGGCGCCTTCCTCCTGGGCAAGCAGGTGCTCGGCGAGCTCTCCGCGCTGCAACTGGTCACGAGCGTCTACTCCTGCTCGGCGCTCTTCTTCCTCGGGCACCTTCTCCTCTCGGGCGAGCGGCGGACATCTCGCCTGACTCTCGGCCCCGGCGGCATCGGAAGCTCGGCATGGATCGGCGCCTTCGACCTCGTCTACAACGTGGCGCTCTTCTCCGCGCTCCGGTCGATGACGTCGGCGGCGCACGGCTTCTGCTCGCTCCTGGGCGAGGTGGTGACGATCGCCCTGGGCGTCCTCGTCCTGGGCGAGCGCTACCGGTCGACCGAGGCGCTGTGGATGCTGGTCGCCGCCGCCGGCGTCGTCGTCATCCAGTGGAGCCCGGTGACGGCCGGCCGCGCCGGTCTCGCCTGGATCCTGGTGGCGTCCCTGGCCTCGGGGGCGAGGACCGTGCTGGCGAAGCGGACGCTGGACTCGCGCTCGCCCGCCGAGGTGGCGTTCGTCCGCACCGCGATCGTCGCGCTCGGCCTGCTCGGCATCTCGGCGGCGAGCGGCACCCTGACCGCGCCGAGCGCGCGGACCGCCGGGCTCGTCGCGGCCATGGGCCTGGTCGGCCCGTTCCTCAACACGCTCTGCTTCTATCAGGCGCTGCGCCGCCTCAGCGTGGCCAGGGTGGTCATCCTCAGGATGATCTACGTGGTCCTGATCCCGCTCGGCGCCGTGCTGTCCGGCGGTCAGGCGCTCTCGCCGCGAGAGGTCATCGGCGGGGCCGCGATCCTCGCCGGCTGCGCGATGCTGGTGCGGGGGAGAGGGCGGCGGGCCGCGGGCGCCGCCGCCGCCTCACCTCCACCGGCGACTACTTGACCGTCGTGGCGAGCGGCTTGCCCTTCTCGACGATGTAGGTCGAGATGACGATGGTCTCGCCCTTGGCCGTGTTCTTGCCCATGTGGGCGGTGGAGGCCGGCACGAAGAAGGAGTCGCCGGTCTTGAGCTTGGCGGCCGGCTTGCCCTCGAGCTCGATCGTCAGCTCGCCCTGCAGGACGTAGGCGACCTCCTCGCCGGGATGAGTGTGTCTGGGCGTCACGGCGCCGGGCTGGAACTCGGCGCGCACCATGACCGCTTCCCGGCCGGTCGCGCCGATATCGTGCCGCTGAAGCTCCACGCGCTTGAAGCCGGGCGCCTGCGCGTCCAGGCTCCGGGCGCCCAGGGCCAGCGCGAGCATCGCGAACGCAGTGCTTGTCGCCATCAGGAGACCACGGTGCGTCATGTGCGTACCTCCGTTTTGGTGGTCGCCCCATCGACCACGACGGCATAGGACTCCACGGCGCGCGATGGGTCAAGCCCGAGGGTGGCGTCGCGAACCGTCAGGGCGTGGGCGATTTGCACCGGTGGACGTATTGTCGCCGACATGACGACGAGCGCAGCGCTGGCCGCGATGGCCCTCGGACTCCTGGCATGCAGCGGCGACCGCAAGGGCACGCCGGAGGGCGCGCCGCCCGCGGTCGAGAAGACGGGGAGCGCGGCGGCGGGGCGTGCGTCCGCGAGTCCGGAGCAGGCGCCGGCGCCCGCCCCCGCCGCTCGCGATGCCGGGGGAGCGATCGCGGCCGGCGTGCAGCCCGATCCGGAGGCGCCTCCCGTGCGCCAGTCCCCGCTCGACCCGGCCACCTTCGAAAGGCCGCCCGAGGCCGGGCAGGACGGGGTCGTCGTCGCCGGCATTCGCTTCAGCGACAGGAACGGCGCCAACGTGGTGGTCCTCGTCCATCAGGTGGAGGAGGGAGGCGATCGCAACAACCGCCGGCTGTGGGCCTACCACTACGTCGAGGCGGCCGGGAAGCGGCGCGTGCTGCGCACCGTGCGCGATAAGGAGGAGAACTGCGAGCTCGACAACGCGGCCCGCTTCGTCGACGGCTCGCTGGCGGTGACCGATCTCGACGGCGACGGGCTCGGCGAGATCACGTTCGCCTACGACCTCGGCTGCATGAGCGATGTGAGCCCCAAGGGGCGCAAGGTGGTCGTGCTCGAGAACGGCGAGAAGTGGATCCTGCGCGGCGAGAGCCGGGTCGATCCGGGCGGCGGCAAGCCAGTCGGCGGGGACTTCACCTCCGATCCGCCGCAGCAGAAGTGGCCCAAGACGCTCCACGACCACGCGACCGACGTGTGGCAGCGCCTCGTGGACCGCTGAGATCCGTTTCGCGACGGAGGGCTCGCCGCGGAGTCATACTGAGACCCCATGACGTCCTCCCGGCGCGTGACCCTCCCGTTTCACATCGTCGATGTCTTCGCGGTCGAGCCGCTGGCCGGAAACTCGCTGGCCGTGGTCGAGGGCACCGAAGACCTGGCCGACCAGGAGCTGGACGACCTGACGCTCGGGCGGATCGCGCGCGAGTTCAACCAGTCGGAGACCACGTTCGTCCTGCCGCCGACGCGACCGGATGCGGACTGGCGGCTCCGCTCGTTCACGCCCGCGGGGGTGGAGGTGTTCGGCGCCGGCGGCCACAACACGCTGGGGGCGTGGTGGTGGCTCGCCGAGGCGGGCAAGCTCGCGCTCGCCGGCGACGCGGCGCTGTTTCACCAGCAGATCGGCGACCGCGTGCTGCCGGTGACCATCGCGCGCGCCGGGGGGCGGCTCGCGAGCGTGGTGATGGAGCAGGACGCGCCCGTCGCCGGCAGGCGCGTGGAGGACCTGGCCCGTCTGGCGGCGGCGCTCGGCCTCGGCGCCGCGGACCTCGCGCCGGACCGCGCGCCCTGCCAGGTCGTCTCCACCGGGGCGGCACATCTCATGGTGCCGATCCGCGACCGCGACGCGGTCGACCGCATCCGGCCCGACGCCAGGGCGCTCCTCGCGGTGCTCGGCGGGGTCGGCGGCGAGGGCTGCTATGCCTTCAGCCTGGATCCGCGGCAGGCCGACGCCGTCGCCTACGCGCGCTTCTTCAACCCGACCGTCGGCATCTCGGAGGATCCGGCGACCGGCACGGCTGCCGGTCCGCTGGCCGCTCATCTGGTGGCGCATGGCCTCGCCAGGCCGGGCCCGATCGGGGTCGAGCAGGGGACCGCGATGGGTCGCACCAGCGTCATCCAGGTCGACGTGCAGGGCAAGAGCGTGAAGATCTCGGCCCGCGCCATCGTCGTGGCCAGCGGCCAGCTCTTCCTGTAGAGCAGAGCTCGCCGCCGCGATGGCCCACCGACCGCCCCGCCTGCTCGTGCTCGGCGACCTCGTGGTCGACGTCGTGCTGGCGCCGGCGCGCGTGCTGGCCCGGGGCACCGACGTCCCCGGTCGGGTCGAGCTGCGGCAGGGCGGCTCGGCCGCCAGCACGGCGCGCTGGCTGGCGCGGCTCGGCGCTCGCTCCACCCTGGTGACCGCCGTCGGTCGAGATCGCGAGGGGCGGGCGCTGGTCGACGCGCTGCGCCGCGACCGGGTCGCCGTGCGGGTGTCGCGCGTCGCCGGCGCGCCCACCGGCCGGATCGGCGTGGTCGTCGCCGCCGATGGCGAGCGCAGCTTCGTCGCCGATCGCGGCGCGGCCGACCGGCTCGTGCCCGGCTCGCTGCGCGCGTCGTGGTTCGCCGGGCTCGACGGCCTCCACCTGCCGGTCTACTCGCTGCTCGGCGATCCGCTGGGGCTGGCCGGGCGGAGGGCGATCGAGCTGGCCCGGGCGAAGGGCGTGCCGCTCAGCCTCGATCTGTCGTCGACGGGTCCGCTGATGGCCGGCGGTCGCCGCCGGGCCGGCGCGCTGGTCCGCGACGCGAGGCCCGACCTCCTGTTCGCGACCGCGGCCGAGGCGCGGGCGCTGATCGGCGCCGGGCGGCCGCTCGAGGACCTCCTCGCGTTCGCGCCGGCGGCGATCGTCAAGCGCGGACGGGAGGGCGCGACGGTCCTGGTCGAGCAGGACGGTCGTCGGCGGCGCTTCGCGGTCGCCGCCCGGCGGATCGCGGCCGCCGACACGACCGGAGCCGGCGACGCGTTCGACGCCGGCGCGCTCGTCGTGTGGGCCTCGGCTCCACCGGCGGAACGGAGGCGGGCCGCGCTCCTGCGCCGCGCCGCGCTCGCCGGTCACCGCGCGGCGCGCCGCCAGCTCGCCGCCGCGCCCGCCGAGCTGGTCATCCGCTGACCGGCCGCGATCGGCGCGGCCGCGGCCGCTGACCCCCGGGGGGCGAGGCGCGGCGGAGCCCTGTATAGATGATGTGAGCGCGGCCGCCCCGGCCGCGCCGGTGGCGCTCCACCTCGAAGCCGGCCGCCGCCATCCGGCCCTCGAACGGAGGATCCGGCTCCTCGGACCACACGGCCAGCACCCCGCCGGCGACGAGCACGCGCCTGGCTCGCTCGAGCGCGGCCGCGCCGTAGAGCGACGACGACTCGCGGTTCCTCGCCTCGTGCGGCCCCTCGTAGAGGTCGAGGACGATGGCGTCGAGCGAGGCGGCGGGGGCGGCGGCGATGACCGCCGCGACGTCGCGGACGACCACCGTCACCCGCGGATCGTCCACCGCCCGCGCGGTCAGGGCGGCGAGCGGACCGCGGCACCAGCCGACGACGATCGGGTTGAGGTCGGCGACCGTGACATGCGCCGGCCCCGGCAGCGCATCGAGCGCGGCGCGCAGGGTGTAGCCCATTCCCAGGCCGCCGAGGAGGAGGCGGGGGCGCGCTCGCCCGGCCAGCGGCGCGCAGGCCAGCTCGGCCAGCGCGTCCTCCGACCGGTGAGCATCGCTGGTCATGAGCACGCGCCCGGCGATGGTGATGAGGAAGCTGCGCTGTCCCCGCCGGCGCAGCTCGAGGAGGCCCTCCGGCGTCATGACGCTGTCGATCATCCGCCAGGGCTGCATGGCCACGTTGCTTACCACAGCGCCGCGCCACGCCGAGCGGTGGCGGCCGGTTCGCCGTCTGGTAACGTTGGCGGCGTGGGGCGGGTGCGGGGAGGGGCGGCGCTTGCGCGCCCGGCTGCGGCTGCGGCCGCGCTGTGGCTGGCCGCGTGCTCCTTCGTCTTCGTCGACGGTCCCAGGCGCCCGGTCGATCCGGCGAGCTCCCAGCGATGCACGACCGGCGTCGGCGCGCCCGTCGCCGACCTCGCGCTCGCGGGCATCGCCTCGGTGTTGACGGTGCTGTTCATCGTGAAGTGCGATCCCGACGACACCTATGTGAAGTGCCGGCCCGCCGCGATCCCCACCGGTGTCGTCGCCCTCGCCGCGGTGACGTCCGCGGCCTACGGCGGCGCAGAGGTGGCCGGGTGTCACGACGCCAGGCGACAGCACGAGCTGTACGTCGCCGGAGGCCGCTCGCCCGCGAAGGCCGCGGCGCCGGTCGACCCAGAGTCCCGGTAGGCACGACTCGCGGCGCGGGCGGGCGCGGCCGAGCACGGCCAACTTCCGCTCAGGGTGTCGATGCCGAGGCGGCGCGATCGGGCGCGGTCGCCTCCGCCTTCGGATCGTGCCAGCCCTCCTCGCTGGCGACCACGCCGCGGGCCGCCGCCGGCCCCCACGACCCGGGCTCGTACTCGGCGGGCGGCTCGGTGCTGCCCAGGATGGGATCGATCACGCGCCAGGCGGCCTCGACGCTCTCGTCGCTGATGAACAGCGAGCCGTCGCCGCGCATCGCGTCGCCCAGGAGCCGCGCGTAGGGCGTGTCCTCGGCCCCGTGCGTGTGGTGCGCCACCAGCTCGACGCCCTCGCCCACCATCTCGTCGCCGGGCCGCTTGATGCGCGCCGCCGCCGAGATGACGACCTCGGGGCCCAGGCGGAAGCGGAAGTAGTTCGACTCCACCGGCGTGATCTGGTCGAAGATCGCCAGCGGCGGCGGCTTCAGATCGACCACGACCTGCGTGGCGGTGAGCGGCATGGACTTCCCGGCGCGGATGTAGAACGGGACGCCCGCCCAGCGCCAGGTGTCGATCTCCATGGCCAGCGCCGCGAAGGTCTCGACCCGCGAATCGGGGGCCACGCCGGGCTCGTCGCGATAGCCGCGGAACTGCCCGCGCACCACGTGCGCAGGATCGAGCGGGCGCATGGCGCGCAGGAGCCGCAGCTTCTCCGAGCGCATCGCGGCCGGCCCGTGGCCGATCGGCGCCTCCATGGCCAGGAGCACCATGACCTGGAGCAGGTGGTTCTGCACCACGTCGCGGATCGCGCCGACCTCCTCGTAGAAGGCGCCGCGGCCCTGCACGCCGAAGCTCTCGGCCATGGTGATCTGCACGCTGTCGACGTGGTGGCGGTTCCAGATCGGCTCGAGGAACGAGTTGGCGAAGCGGAAGTAGAGCAGGTTCTGCACCGGCTCCTTGCCCAGATAGTGGTCGATGCGGAACACGGCCGACTCGGGGAAGACCGAGTGCAGCACGCGGTTGAGCGCCTGCGCGGACGCGAGATCGCGGCCGAACGGCTTCTCGACGATGACGCGCGCGTCCCGCGCGGCGCACTCCGCCGCCGCCAGGCCCTTCACCACGGGCGCGAACATGCTGGGCGGGATGGCCAGGTAGTGGAGCGGCCGCCTGGCGCCGCCGAGCGCCTGCCGGAGGCGCACGTAGACGCCGGGGTCGTTGTAGTCGCCGTCGATGTACTGGAGCAGCGAGACCAGCTTCTCGAAGGCGGCCGGGTCGGCACCTCCGTGCGCCTGCAGGCTGGCGCGCGCGCGCTCGCGCAGCTGGTCGAGGCTCCAGCCGGCGCGCGCCATGCCGATGATCGGGATGTCGAGCTGGCCGCGCCGGATGAGCTCGTGCAGGGCCGGGAAGATCTTCTTGTAGGCCAGGTCCCCGGTGGCACCGAAGAAGACGAGGGCATCGGATTCGAGCATCGCCGGGAGTCATACCTCCTTCGCGCCCGCTCGCACGCGGCTCGCAGCGACCGGCCGATTCGCCAGTCAGGCCCGCGAGGTGGCTCAGCCGCGCGTCCCGGCCGCGGCGGGCCGCAGCCGGACGCAGCAGCAGCCGCTCTCGGGCTCGAGCCGGGCATCCAGCCCGGTCTCGCCCAGCTCGACGAGGGCGCCGTCGAGCATGCAGAGGTTCATGCCGCAGATGAGCTGGGTGTGCTCCGCCGCCAGCAGGTGAAAGGGACAGTTGTGCAGCACGACGACGCCGTCGTCCCGCGTCTCGGGCTCGAAGCCGCGGCGGCGCAGCTGGTCGACGACGCACGCCCGGCGAGCGCCCGCGCCGGTGCGGCGACCGAGCGCCCCCCGCGCGGCGGCGCCGATGCGGCGCCCCTCGTCCCGCGCGGCCCGATCGATCGCTCGCTCGAGGGGGACTCCGTCCTCGAGCGCGCGATCGGCGGCCTCGGCGAGCAGCCGTCCGGCCAGCTCGTAGCGGCGCGGCGGCAGGCTGACCCCGCGCTCGCTGCTCGATCGCCGGTACACCTTGGCCGGCCGGCCCGCGCCGGGGCCGCTCCGGCTGCCCTGGCGCTGATAGTCGACCTCGAGGAGACCGTCGGCGGCGAGGCGATCGAGGTGATGAGCGGCGATGCCCCGCTGCAGACCGACCCCGTCGGCGGCGTCCTCGCGGCTCACCCATGTGCGCCGGCCCGCCACGTAGTCGTACAGGGCCCGGCGGTTGGGTTCGGCGAGCGCGCCGATGGCGTCGAGATCGTCGAGGACTTCGCTGTCGGGAGCGGCGGGCATGGATCATCCTCGGTGCGGGGCTGAACTTCTCTCCCGGAGAGGGTAGCTTCTATCGACAATCTTGTCTTGACATAGAATCTCGATCGGCCATTCTATGGTCAGTCTATGTTTGTTTTAGACGGAGGAGTGACATGAAACTCGTGAACGCCGGCGAGCCCGCAGGCCGGGTCGAACGCGTCGGTCAGACCGATCGGGCCGATCGGGCCGATCGGGCCGATCGGATCGATCGGATCGATCGCGTCCGTGCCGAGGCCGCTGTCGCCGACCTCTTGCGCGCGCTGGGCCAGGACCTGGACGATCCACAGCTTCGCGAGACGCCGCGCCGCGTGGTCGCCTCGCTGTCCGGGATGCTCACGCCGCCCGCGTTCAACCCCACCACGTTCCCGAACGAGGACCACTACGACGAGCTGGTCGTCGCGCGGGACATCCCGGTGCGCTCCCTGTGCGCGCACCACATGCTCCCCTTCGTCGGTGTGGCCCACGTGGCCTATCTGCCCGGCGAGCGCATCGTCGGCCTGTCGAAGCTCGCCCGCGTGGTCGAGAAGTTCGCCAGCGGGCTGCAGGTCCAGGAGCGCCTCACCGTGCAGGTCGGCCAGTGGATCGCCGAGCACCTCCAGCCGAGGGGCGTCGGCGTGGTCATCGAGGCGGAGCACCTGTGCATGACCCTGCGCGGCGTGAAGGCCCGCGGCGCGCGCACCGTCACGTCGTCGCTCCACGGCGCCATCCGCGACGACCCGCGCACCCGGGCCGAGTTTCTGGCCCTCACCCACGGCTCCCCCTGATCCGGCGGCGCGCGCGCGCCTGAGGTAGCATCTCGGGCCGTGCCCGGCGCCGCCCCCCGTTCCCCGACCCCGAGCGGGTCGCCCCCCGCGCGCGCGCTCGCGCCCGCCGGTCACCACGGGCCGACCGGCGCGCTGGCGGCGCTGGCCCTGGGCGCCCTCGGCGTCGTGTTCGGCGACATCGGGACCAGCCCGCTCTATGCCCTCAAGGAGTGCCTGTCCGGCCCGCACGGGTTCGGCGCGCAGCCTGCGGCGGTGCTGGGCGTGCTCTCGCTCATCTTCTGGGCCATCACCCTCGTCGTCACCGTCAAGTACCTCGGCTTCATCATGCGGGCCGACAATCGCGGCGAGGGCGGCATCTTCGCGCTGCTCGCGCTGGTGCCCGAGCGGGTCCGCCACCCCGGCAGGCACCGCATCGGGTGGCTGGCGATCATCGCGCTCCTGGGCGCCGCGCTGCTCTACGGCGACGGCGTCATCACGCCGGCCATCTCGGTCCTGAGCGCCGTCGAGGGGCTCGAGGTGTTCACGCCCGCGCTCCGCCCGGCCGTGGTCCCCGTCACCTGCGCCATCCTCGTCGCCCTCTTCCTCGTCCAGCGGCGCGGCACCGGCGTGGTCGGGCGCGTGTTCGGCCCCATCATGGTGGTGTGGTTCGTCGTCCTCGGCGCGCTCGGGGTCATCCACATCGCGCGCGCGCCGGAGGTGCTGGCGGCGCTCTCACCTCATCACGCCGTCCACTTCTTCCGCGTCCACCACGTCCACGGCATCATCGTGCTGGGGGCCGTCGTCCTGGCCGTCACCGGCGGAGAGGCGCTCTACGCCGACATGGGCCACTTCGGCCGCCGCGCCATCCGCACCGCGTGGCTCGGGCTGGCCATGCCGGCGCTGGTCCTGTGCTATCTCGGCCAGGGCGCGCTGCTCCTGCGCCACCCGGAGGCCGTCGACAATCCGTTCTACGCGCTGGTGCCGTCGGGCCCGCTCACCATCGCGCTCATCGTCCTCGCCACCCTGGCCACCATCATCGCGTCGCAGGCGCTCATCTCGGGCGCGTTCTCGCTCACCCACCAGGCGGTCCAGCTCGGCTACCTGCCGCGCGTCACCATCAAGCACACGTCGCACACCGAGGTCGGCCAGATCTACGTACCGGAGGTGAACTGGCTCCTGGCGCTCGGCTGCATCGCGATGGTGCTGGCCTTCCAGCGGTCGAGCGGGCTGGCGGCCGCGTACGGCATCGCGGTCACCGGCACGATGGCGATCACGTCGATCGTGTACTTCTACGTCGTGCGCCATCGCTGGGGATGGTCGCCGTGGCTCGCGATCCCGCTGGTCGTGGCCTTCCTCGCCCTCGACCTGCCGTTCTTCGGCGCCAACCTGCTCAAGGTCCTGCACGGCGGCTGGGTGCCGCTGGTGATCGGCGCCTTGCTGCTCGCCATCATGATGGTGTGGAAGCGCGGCCGGTTCATCCTGGCCGAATATCTGGCCCGGGCGCCGGCGCTGTCCCAGCTGCCCGCCATCGTCGAGACGAGGCTGGCGGCGCGGGTCCCGGGCTGCGCGATCTTCCTGGTCAGTCACGCGACCAGCGTGCCGCCCATCCTGCTCCACCACGTGGCCCGCATCCGGGTCCTGCACGAGACCGTCGTGCTGCTGACGCTGGTCACCGACCGCGTGCCGGTGGTCGAAGACGACGAGCGCTGCGAGGTCGCGGACCTGACGCGCGGCTACTTCCAGATCATCGCCCACTACGGCTTCATGGAGCAGGCCGACGTGCCGGCGCTGCTCGCGCATGCCATCGAGCATCACGGCGTGCCGCTGGTCCTCGACGACGCGACCTACTATCTGCAGCGCGAGACGTTCCTGGCCACCCCCCTCGGCCAGATGGGCCGCGTCACCGAGACCGTCTACGCCTTCCTGGCGCGCAACGCGCGCGACGCCGCGCAGCACATGAACATCCCGCCGCGGCAGGTGGTCGAGCTCGGCACGCAGATCGATCTCTGATCGAGTCCGAGGCCCGGGGCCCGGCGCCCGAGGCGCGAGCCGGGCGCGGACCGCCCTCCGCGCGCGCCGCGGCCGCGAGAATTGCGCTGCGACCGCGGCCGCTCTTCACCCGCCGTCGCGCATCACCCTGGCCGGGTGCGAACGGCGCTGTTGCGCGGCCGCCGGCAGCATCCGAAGATGAAAGCCGCGGTGGGGACCGCGCGGGCTCGCAGGGGCGACCGGATTCGTCGCGACCGCCCGGGCGGGCCCTTGCGGTCGAGCTGACATCCATCGATCGAGGGGACGGGGAGAGATGCGCATGTTCGAGGAATGGACCTTCGGAAAGAAGCTGGGCGCCGGCTTCGCGGTCGCCGGCCTGGCGCTCATCGTGGTCGGGACCTTCGGGTATCGCAGCGCCACCAACCTCATCGAGGACGAGACCTGGGTCGCTCACAGCCACCAGGTCCGCCGCGACCTCGCCAGCCTGCTCCTCTCGGTGGTCGACACCGAGACCGGCCAGCGCGGCTATGTCATCACCGGCAGCGAGGCCTTCCTCGAGCCCTACACCAGGGGGCTGGGCGCGATCGAGGCGATGATGGCGGAGCTGCGGCGCCTGACCTCCGACAACCCGGGCCAGCAGCGCCGTCTCGACAGGCTGCGGCCGCTGATCGATCGGAAGTCCGAGGAGATGCGGCACACCATCGAGCTGCGCAGGACCGGCTTCGAGGCCGCGCAGGCGTCCGTCGCGGGCGGCGATGGCAAGCGGGCGATGGACCAGATCCGCGCGGTCGTCGCCGAGCTCGACGCCGAGGAGAACCGGCTGCTGGAGCGGCGCATGGCCGACGCCGCGTCGAGCGCGTCGCTGACCCAGGCGGTGAGCCTGTGGGGCACCGTCATCGCGCTGATCGTGGTCGCGATCTTCGGCTGGGTGATCACCCGATCCCTGTCGCGCCAGATAGGCAGCGCCGTCCAGCACGTCCAGTCGTCGTCGACCGAGCTGCAGACGGCGTCGACCCAGCAGGCGGTCGGCGCGCGCGAGCAGGCGACCGCCATGAGCGAGATCTCGACCACCATCAGCGAGCTGATGGCCACCTCGCGCCAGATCGCCGAGAGCGCGCAGCGAGTGGCCGGCATCGCGCGCGAGACCGCGGCCGCGGCGCGCAGCGGCGACGGCGCGGTCGAGAAGGGCAACGAGGCGATCACGGCCATCCGGCGCCAGGTCGACCTCATCGTGACGAACATGCTCTCGCTCGGCAAGAAGTCGCAGGAGGTCGGCGGCGTGCTCGACATCGTGTCGGAGCTGGCCGAGCAGACCAACATCCTTGCCATCAACGCCACCATCGAGGCGGCCGGGGCCGGCGAGTCCGGGCGGCGCTTCGCGGTGGTGGCCGACGAGATCCGCAAGCTCGCCGATCGCGTCGCCGGAGCGACCAAGCAGATCCGGGAGATGGTCGAGGACGTGCGCGGCGCGGTCAACGCGACCATCATGACGACCGAGGGCGGCGCCAAGGTGGTGGAGTCGGGATCGCGGCAGTTCGTCGAGGTGGCGCAGGCCTTCGAGTCGATCGCCGGGCGGGTCTCCACCACCACCGACGCCGCCAAGGAGATCGAGCTGTCGACCAAGCAGCAGGCCACCGCGGTCGAGCAGGTCAACATCGCGATCACCAACGTGGCGCAGCAGAGCAAGCAGAGCGAGGTGGCCACGTCGCAGACCCAGCAGACCGCCTCCGAGCTGGCCGGACTCTCGCGCGACCTCCTCCGGATCGTCCAGTCCAACGGTCAGTCGCGGACGACGGCCCAGGCCTGATCGAGGTCCCGATCGCCTGTCAGACCCGCTGCTGCTTCCAGTGGCCGCGGCGGAACAGGACCACCGCGACCACCGCGAGCGTCGAGAACGCGACCGTGACCGCGATGAAGACCGCCGTCGGGCCCATGCGAAGCGGGCGCGCCAGGAGCCAGGCGAGCGGGATCTCCCATGCCCAGAAGCAGAACAGGTTCATGAGCGTCGGCGTCCACGTGTCGCCGGCCCCGTTGAAGGCCGACGAGACCACGAGGGCATAGGCGTACAGGGGAAAGCCGAGGCCCACGATGCGGAGCGCGGTGGTGCCGAACTGCTGCATCGCCGGATCGCCCGGGAACAGGCGGACGATCGGCCCCGCCAGCGCGACGAACACGACGCCCACCGCGCCCAGGAAGTAGAGGTTGTAGCGGGCCGCGGTCCACACCGCCTTCTCGGCGCGCTCCGGCCGGCGGGCGCCCAGGTTCTGTCCCACCAGGGTGGCGGCGGCGTTGGACAGGCCCCAGGCGGGCAGGATCGCGAACATGACGATCCGCATCGCCACCGCGTAGCCGGCCAGGGCCGCGCTGCCGAACGTGGCCATGAGGCGCATCAGCGCGATCCAGCTGGTGGTGTTGATGAGGAGCTGGCCGATGCCGCTCGCCGCGATGCGCACCAGGTTGCCGAGCACCGCGAGGTCCACTTTGATGTGCCGGCGCCGGACGGTGAGGCGGCCGGAGCGGCGCACGAGGCAGCTGAGCTGGTAGAGCACGCCGATGCCGCGGCCGGTGTTGGTGGCGACCGCCGCCCCCGCCACGCCGAGCTCGGGAAACGGACCCCAGCCGAAGATGAAGCAGGGGCCGAGCGCGATGTTGAGGAGGTTGGCCAGCCAGAGCGTGCGCATCGCGATGGCCGCATCCCCGGCCCCGCGGAAGACCGCGTTGATGAGGAAGATGAGGAAGACGGTGGCGTTGCCGCCGAGCATGATGCGGGTGAAGCCGCCGTGCGCCTGCGCCTCTGGCGACGCGCCCATGACCGAGAGCAGGTGTGGGGCCAGGACGCCGCCGATGACGCCGAGCATCAGTGCCACCGCCGCCCCGAGCAGGATGACCTGCACGGCGGCCCGCGCCGCCCCCTCGTCGTCCTTCTCGCCGACCCGCCTGGCCACCACCGCCGTGGCCGCGATCGACAGGCCGATGGCGACCGCGTAGACGATCGTCATGATCGACTCGGTGATGCCGACGACCGCCACCGCGTCGGAGCCGAGATGCGAGACCCAGAAGATGTCGACCACCGCGAAGATCGACTCCATGATCATCTCGAGCACCATCGGGATGGCCAGGAGGAAGATGGCCCTGCTGAGCCGCTCCTCGGTGTAGTCGTGGTGCCCGCCGGCCAGCGCCGCGCGGACGTCGCGGAGGACGGAGCGGATCCGGTGCTCGCCGGTGTCGTTGGCCATCGTCATGGGGAGCCGCTCTAGATAGCGTGGATGGTGGGCCCTGTCCACGCAGCCTCACGCGCACGCGGCGCTCGCCGCGGCAGATCTCGTCGCCGCCGCGGCGCGCGCGACACCGAAGTGTCACGTCCCTACGCCGCGGCCTCCTGGCCCTTGCGCGCCAGCCAGACGCCGGCGACCGCCACGATCATCCCGGCGATGGCGAGCGCGGGGAGAGTCTCGCGGAACACGGCCCAGGCGATGAGGGCGGTCGTGGGCGGGACGAGATAGAAGAGGCTCGCCACGTTGACCGCGCTGCCCTGGCGGATGAGGAGGTTGAGCAGCGTGATCGCCCCCAGCGAGAGGATCACCACCAGCCACAGCAGGGCGAAGACGAACTGGCCCGTCCACGTGATGTGCATCGTCTCGGTCTGGAACGCGACGGCGGCGGTGACGAGCAGGGTCGGGACGAACTGGATGAGCGCGCCGGTCGCGAGGTCGAAGCGCGGGCAGAAGGCCTTCTGGTAGAGCGTGCCGGCCGTGATGCCGAGGAGCGCCGCGACCGCGGGGACCAGCATGGGCGCGAGACTCCCCGCGCCCAGCCCGCTCATCCCCATCTTGCTGCCCACCACCAGGACCAGGCCGGCGAGGCCGAGCGCGAGGCCCGCCCACTCGCGGCCGCTGACGCGCGAGCGCAAGAGCACGCCGGCGCCGACCGCGGTGAGGAGCGGCTGCATCCCGACGACCAGGGCGGTGGGGCCGGCGGGCAGCCCGCGCCGCAGCGCGATGTACACGCCGCCGAGATACACGCCGTGCACCAGGAGTCCGGTGATCGCGATGTGCGCGAACTGTCGCCAGCCGCGCGGCCACCGGGCGCCGGTGACGACCACGACGCCGCTCATCAGGACGATCACCAGCGCGTAGCGGACGCTGAGAAAGGTGAGCGGCTCCGCGTCGGGCAGTCCGAGGCGGGCGCCGATGAAGCCGGTGCTCCACAGGAGGACGAACAGGCCCGGCAGGAGCGCGCGAGCGCGGGTTCGCGGGCCGGTCATCGTGTTCAATGTCAGCATAGGGCGCGGCATCGGGGCATCACCAGTCTTCCCTGGCCTCGTCGTCTCTGGCC
>DATFRY010000312.1:0-7858 GCA_035262925.1 Kofleriaceae bacterium
GGCCCGAGACCTACCGCTGCAACGTCCTCGAGCCGGTGCCGCACCAGATGGCGCGGTTCGACTCGATCGGGATCACCTACCTCCTCCACTGCATCCCCGGCTCTCTCGAGGAGAAGGCGGTGGTGTTCGACCACCTGCGCGTCCTCCTCGAGCCGGGCGGCTGCGTGTTCGGCGCGACGCTGGTGCAGGATCTGCCGCGCGGCCGCGTCGCTCGCCGGCTGATGGAGCTCTACAACCGCAAGGGCATCTTCCACAACCGGCTCGACACCGCCCGCGGTCTCGAGGAGGCGCTGGCCCGGCGCTTCGCGTCGTCGCGCGTCGCCGCGGTCGGATGTGCCGCGCTGTTCTGGGCGCGGGGCTGACGACCGGGCAGATCTGGATCTGGATCTGGACCTGGACCTGGCTGACCCGTCCTCGCGCGGTGCGCCGGGTTAGACTGCCGGGATGCGGCGAAACTCGAACGCCCCGCGCGGCGCGCTTCATCGCGTCACGGTCGACAGCGAGGCGCTGGCCGGCAACCTGCTCGGCGATCCCGGCCGGCGCGACGTCGATGTCTACCTGCCGCCCGGCCGCACCGACGCCGCCGGGCTGCCGCTGCTGGTCGATCTGGCCGGCTTCACCGGCTCCGGGCTCAGCCACACCGGCTGGAAGAACTTCGGCGAGAACGTGCCCGAGCGGGTCGACCGGCTGATCGCCGACGGGCGCATGCCGCCGGTCGCGCTCGCCTTCCCCGACTGCTTCACCCGCCTGGGCGGCAACCAGTACATCGACAGCGCCGCGATGGGCCGCTGGGAGGACTTCCTCATCCGCGAGATGCTGCCGGCGGTGGAGGGGCGTTTCGGCTGCGGCGGTGCGGGCCGGCGCGGCGTGTTCGGCAAGAGCTCCGGCGGCTACGGCGCGATGGTGCACGCGATGCGCCACGCCGACGTGTGGGCCGCCGCCGCCTCGCACTCGGGTGACGTCGGCTTCGAGCTCCTGTTCGCCGCCGAGCTTCCCGCCTGCCTGCGCGTCTTGGCCCGCCACGGCCTCTCGATCGAGAACTTCATCCGCTCGTTCGAGTCGCGCGACAAGCACAAGGACGACGAGGTCAGCGCGCTGATGGTGCTGGCGATGGCGGCCACGTACGATCCGGCCCCGTCGGCGTTCCTCGGCATCCGCCTGCCGGTCGACCTCGAGACCTGCGAGCGCATCGCCGACCGCTGGCAGAACTGGCTGGCCTGGGACCCGCTCACCCTGGTCGACCGCCACGCCGGCGACCTGCGCCGCCTGCGGGCGCTCTACATCGACTGCGGCGACACCGATCAATACAACCTGGTGTACGGCTCGCGCCGCCTGCACCGCACCCTCGAGGGGCTGGGCGTCGAGCACCGCTACGAGGAGTTCGCCGACGACCACAGCAAGGTGGACTACCGGATGGACGAGAGCCTGCCGTTCCTGGCGGCCGCGCTCAGCCGCTAGAGCGTCGGGCCCGCGCGTCAGGCTGGCCGCGTGCTCCGGCCGGGGTACGATCTGCCGCAGGCGTGCTGCGCGCGATCTACACCCGTGCCGAGGACTTCCTGCGCGACCACGAGCAGCAGATCGCCCGCGGCGGCCTGCTGGTGCGGGGCGACATCCCCCCCGACCTCGAGCGCGGCGCCGCCGTCGACCTGGAGCTCGTGACACCCGCGGGGACCATCCGCCTCGAGGCCCAGGTCATCCAGATCCTGGCCGGCGTCGGCGTCGCGGTGACCGTGTCACCGGATCAGGTCACCGAGCTGGTCGACGCCGTGCGCAGCTCCGGCCGCCCCGCCGCCCCCGAGCCCAGCCACGGCGCGGCCACCGCCCGAAAGATCCAGCTCGCCCTCCACGGCGACAAGTCCCAGCGCGCCGCCATCCTGCGCGAGCCGAACAAGATGATCCACGGCTACGTCCTGCGCAACCCCCAGATCCAGCTCGACGAGGTGGCCGCGATCGCCCGCATGACCACCGTCGCGATCGACGTCCTGACCTTCATCGCCAGCCGCCGCGAGTGGGCCGAGCGCCCCGAGATCGCCGTCGCCCTCGTCCGCAACCCCCGCACCCCGGTCCCCCTCGCCATCAAGCTCCTCGACCGCGTCTCCCCCACCGAGCTCCGCCAGCTGGCCAAGCAGTCCCACGTCCGCGAACCCATCCAGCGCGCCGCCCGCAAGAAGGTCATCGGCTGACCACCCTGGCCAGAGCGCCCCCGCGAGCGTCCCGTGGCGACCTCTCGGGCTGTGGCCCGGGCGCCGACGATCCGAGCCGGAACCACGGAACCACGGCTCGCGGGCCACGCGGCACGTGCAGCACTCGACGACGACGACGCGGAGGCCGGGTCCGGCGCCGCGCTCGATGACGGCGGGGAGTCGACCTCGATCTGAGCGGGTCGGCCGAGCCGCCCGGCCCGGCAAGAGTCTCGGCCACCCAGCTCGGGATCACGGCCCACCGCGGCGGGCGGCTCGCTCGCGGACGCGCCGCTCGGTGCGCTCGCGTCGGCATCGCCACGCGCCGCGACCGCCCCGGGACGACCTGCCCCGGTCAGCTCGGCGCTGACGATCCGAGCCGGAACCACAGCTCGCGGGCCACGCGGCAGGTGCGGCACTTGACCGCGACGACGCGGAGGCCGGGTCCGGCGCTGCGGTGCTCGTCGACGGTGTACTCGCCGTCGCACTGGGGGCAGCGGAGCGAGGCCGCGCGGCCCTCGATGACCGCGGGCGAGTCGACCTCGATCGGGTGATCGGCCGAGCCGCCCGGTGAGAGCCGGGCCAGGCGCTCGCGGTCGCGGACGAGGCGGCGGGCGGCTCGCTCGCGGGCGCGGCGCTCGGTGCGCTCGGGTCGCCTGGTGGCCACGTCAGCTCCGGGCCAGGATGAGGAGGGCGGCGACGGCGGCGACGGCCAGGAGGACGAGGGCCAGCCAGCCCATCAGGCCCAGCCAGGCGGGGCGCAGGCTGGCGCCGCCGCGGCGCTCGCAGCGCAGGCAGATGGCGAACGTGGTCGCGCCTCCGTCGGTGAGCGTGCAGCAGTCGCCGCACACCGGAGCGCGGCAGCGCGCGCACGGGCCGGCGGCGTCCGTCCCGCACAGAGCGCAGCGCGCGACCGCGCCGCCTCCGTCCCCTGCGCCCATGAGCTGGCCGGCCACCGGGGGAGCATATGGGCTCGCCGCTCCTCGCGCGGCTCGACATGAGACCAGCTTGCCCGGGGGTCAGTTCTTTCTGATTGCACCTCGGAATCGGGAGCGAGTAGAAGGGGCCCCGCATGGAGTCGCACCTGCCCACACATCTCCGTCCCCGATTGCTGCCCCTGTTGCTCGCCGTCCTCGCGCCGGCGTGCGGACAGAGCTCGAGCGCCACCGAGGTCGACGTCGGCTACGACGCCGCCAGCGGACGCATCCTCGTCTCGCTCACCCGCGCGCTCGAGTCGGGCGAGCGGCTGCACGCACGCGTGCGCATGGGCGCGATCGGCGAGCTCGACTGCGCGCGCGACGCGGGCGGCATCGATCGCATCGACGGCCAGCCGGTCGCCGGCGCGGGTCGCGCGGCCGCCACCTTCGCCGGGCCGAAGGTCGACGAGTCGATCTTCGCGCCGGTCTACGACGACCGCTGGCTCGAGATGGCCGAGCCGACCCCGGACATGCTGGCCCGGATCGCCGACGGCCAGGCCATCATCGACGTCTGCCTGGTGTCCGACGGCGGCGTCGTGCGCGAGGCGGAGTTCGATGTCCGCCGCGCGCTCGACCGGACCGGCGCCAACGGCAAGGCCGACGGCGAGCAGGAGGTCATCGCGTCGACCG
The DNA here is from genome assembly GCA_035262925.1 of Kofleriaceae bacterium. Lineage (GTDB taxonomy): Bacteria > Myxococcota_A > Polyangia > Haliangiales > Haliangiaceae > DATFRY01. Next base: position 3,788 of record DATFRY010000312.1, read on the forward strand.
AGGCCTACGCCGACGCCTGCGTCGCCGAGCTGGGCGACATCCCCTTCTTCGACCGGCTCGCCGACGGCGACTACGGCACCTTCAACTGCCTCGACGCGACGCCCATCCCGACCACGGTCACCGGCGCCGACGGGCAGGTCGGCCGCCCGGGCGCCCAGGTCAATCAGTGCGACAACCCGCAGTACATCTACTCGCTGTGCGAGGGCAACGCGGTCGGCGGCACCTCCAACGGCCCGCGCGTCACCAGCGCGGCCAACGACCAGGGCACCGAGTGGGTGCTGCTCTGCCGCAAGGCGAAGCCCGACGAGGGCGCCTACAACGACATCGCGATGATCGGGCACAACCCGTACACCGGGAAGACCTGCTTCTTCCAGAACGCGCTCTACTCGCGCACCGACGGACTGCACGTCCCCCACCCCGGCGACACCGTCGAGTCGCAGGGCTCGCCGCAGCAGAGCGCCAGCCTGTGGTCGGGCATCCACGGCGGCCTGGGCAGCGGCATCCAGTGCGCCCGCTGCCACGACGCGGACGCGTTCATCCACACGCCGTGGATCGACCAGGCCGAGCGCGACACCGACGACCCGGTCGTGCCCAAGATGGGCATCGACGACGACTTCGCGCTCGGCTACGCCGACGCGCCCTACACGATCGTGAACAGCGAGGGCCAGGGCTGGACCATGCCCCGGCAGCTGGTCAGCGAGGAGGCGCGCGCGTGCACCAACTGCCACCGCATCGGCGACGGCCAGTGGTCGAGCGAGTGGATCTCCCGCCTGGTCGGGCAGGACGCCAGCTGGACCCAGATCACGACCGAGGCCTACCAGAGCTTCGCGCACACCTTCTGGATGCCGCCCGACATGGACGGCATCGATCAGGAGTCGTGGGCCGACTCCGAGTTCGGCCGCGCCGTCGCCTTCATCCAGGGGTGCGGCCGCGATCCGTCGAGCTGCCAGTGGGCGGCCCTGCCCACCGAGCCGTTCGGCGAGGACGGCGAGCTGCCGCCCATCGAGCTCGAGGGCGAGGCGCTGGCGCGCGCGGCGGCCGGCGCGGTGCTCGGCGCCGACGTCGCCGACCCGGGCTGCCCCGACGGGCAGTGCGCCTCGCGCCGCTGCGCGGAGTGCCACTCGCTCTCGCCCGCGGCGCTGCGCCGCTGGCTCGACTACACCGACCACGCGTGGAACCAGTGCGGCCTGTCGGCCGACCCGGCCGGCATGACCCAGGAGCAGGCGCGCCGCGCCATCGACTGCCTGCGCGGCGATCCGGCCGATCCCAGCTCGCCCTTCGCCGCCGCCCAGCTCGGCATCCTGGCCGCGGGCGTGCAGTACGGCCAGTTCCGCGACCTCTTCCGCGCGGCGCTGGGCGACGACGCCTGGCTCACCCCGTACCTCCAGTTCAAGGCGCGCGTCGGCATGCCCAAGGGCAGCCATCAGAAGATGAGCCAGCGCGAGTTCGCCACCGTGCAGAAGTGGTTCGCCGACCGCCTGCCGGCCATCGACCAGGTCATCGCGAGCCCGCCGGCGCCGACCGCGTGCGAGCCGACCCGCGACGAGGCCGCCATCGCCGCTCACCTGGACGACATGCGCTTCGACGGCTGGAGCGCGGTCAACCGCGAGGCGGGCATCCGCATGTTCGGCTGCTCGGGCGACGACCCGCTGGCCTGCTTCACCGGCGGCGGCTTCGCCGATCGCACGGCAGACTGGGGCAGCGGCGAGGGCGGCGCCACCGTGCGCGAGCTCAGGCCGCTCGGCTTCCGCACCAGCTACTGGACCCGCAGCTCGGCCGACGGCCGCTACGTGGGCAACGGCGGCGGCTCGTCGCTCGGCTCCACCATCACCGATCTCTCCACCGGCACCAACATCCCGGTCGACGCGTCCTACGACCCTGGCTTCTTCCCCGACAACTCGGGCTTCATCTTCCAGGGCGCGGTCGGCGGGGCCGGCATCTGCCCGCAGAGCGTGCTGACCCGCTACCCGCAGATCGACTTCCACGAGCCGGAGTGCATCACCGCCTCGGGCATCAACCTCTACCAGCACGTGGCGCGCGGGGCGGGCGGCGGCGACTACTTCGTCATCAACAGCCAGTTCGTCAGCGACCCGGGCAACGCGGGGCAGGACCCGAGCGCGTTCTTCGACGCCGGCTCGACGATGAAGTTCACGCCGATGGTCTTCAACGGCACCACCTACGACCCGATGACGGCGACCGTGGTCGACTCGCCCTACGAGGGCGACTCGGTGCTCTCGCCCTCGGCGCGCCTGGTGGTGAGCCGCCTGGCCGGCGCCGACGGCAAGGCGCTGGGCTACGTGCTGCGCCGCGTGCGCGCCACTCGCTTCGGCCAGAGCTACCAGGTCGCCATCGACCAGAAGCTGGCGACCATCTGCATGCCGGGCGCCAAGGCGAACATCTCGTTCGACGAGCGCTTCATGGTCACCCACCACTACCACGACGGCAAGTCGGACATCCTGCTCTCCGACCTGGCCACCGGCGAGCTCCACCAGGTGACCGACGTGCCGGTGGGGACCGAGGCGCGCTACCCGCACTTCCGCTCCGACGGGTGGATCTACTTCCTGGTCGACGCCGCCGGCACCGAGACCATGGCGGCGAGCGACGCGGCCCTGCGGATCGCGGCCCAGCCGTGACGCGCCCGCGCTCCGCCGCTGCCGTGCTCGCCGCGATCGCCGCGCCCGGCTTCGCCGTCGGCCTGGTCCTCGGCCTCGCCGCCTGCGCGGCCGGACCCGACGCGCCCGCCGGCGACGGCGACTCGACCGGCGACTCGATCGACTTCCCCGACGTGGCGACCGGCAAGACCGACGTCTTCGGGCGCAGCCTGGTCGCGGTGGCGGCGCCCTACGAGCCGGACCCTGCTCTGGCGGGAGAGGCGGGCGACGCGCTGGCCGCGGACGTGCGCGCACGCCGCGAGGCCGGCTGGGCCACCGCCTTCAAGGTGCTCGAGCCCGTGCCGCTCCTCGGCCTGGCCGAGGTCATCGCCGATCACCCGGAGGTGTCCTGGCCCGTCGACGACGTGCCGCACGTCGCGCGGTGGGAGACCTGGTACGGCGTCGAGGATCTCAAGCGCATGTTCCAGCACCTCTACGAGGGGCTGGGCGCGGACGGCCGCGCGTCGCGCGCGCCCTTCGCCGCCGCCGCGCTCGCGGAGGCCGAGGTGTGGAACGCCGGCGCCGCCGCGCGCTCCGACCGCTGGCCGCTCGAGCGCTACCTCGACCACGTGCGCGAGCTCGGCCAGTGCCCGGAGGGAACGCCGGCCGACGAGTGCGCGCCCGCGCTCGAGGAGCTGCTCGGCGGCGCGGTGACCGGGACCACCCGCATCCTCTACAGCCCCGGGACCGCCCGCCACCTGCTCGGCCAGTACGCCGGTGCGGTCGCCTGCCTCGACGCGCTCGATTCGCTGGCGCTCGACGCTGCGCCGCCCAGCGCGGACAACTTCACTGCCTGCTTCAGCGAGGAGCTGCCGCCCGACGCGGTGCTGGTCAAGGCGCAGTGGGTGCGCGCCGACTTCCAGCCCGAGCTGCCCGCCTTCGACACCGACGCCGACGCCATGGCCCGCCGCCTGACCGGCAGCGCGACCTGGTCCGAGGAGGGCGACCGCAAGGTCGACCCGTCGCCGCGCGACATCTACACGATCCGGCTGAGCGACGGCAGCGTGTTCCGCCTGGCCGGCATGCACATCATGACCAAGGAGCTGCGCCACTGGCAGTGGATCACGCTGTGGTGGAGCGACCGGCCGGGCGACGACTTCGGCGCCGACCGGCCGGCGCGCTTCGCCGAGCTGCCGCCGGTGTGGAGCCGCTACAAGATGTGCGCGGTGAGCTGGTTCGACGAGCGCGACCCGGAGCTGGGCCGGCGCTACGCCGACCTGCCGTCCCTGGCCGCAGCGATCGACGCGACCGCCGGCGCGCCCGGCCAGCCGAGCTGGTGCAGCAACCCCTACATCGAGCACGGCCGGGCAAACGCCGCCACCAACTGCATCGGGTGTCATCAGCACGCCGGCACCGCTCTGCTGACGGAAGACGTGCTCGGAGACGGGAAGCGCTTTCCGGCGTCGGGAAGAACGCTGGT
>DATFRY010000313.1:0-11829 GCA_035262925.1 Kofleriaceae bacterium
GCGGTAGGTCTCGGGCCGGTAGCGCGCGACGCGGCGGGCGGCGTGCTCGAGGCTGTGCGAGCTCAGGTCCATGAGCGCCAGGCGCGGCGACGCCGACGGAAACGTGCAGCGGTCGAGGTAGTAGCCGCTGCCGACGCCCACGTCGAGGTGATTGGCCGACACGTGCTCGTCGTACATGCGCAGGAGCCGCGGGGTCGGGCACCGCCAGATCAGCGGATTCGACAGCCGCAGGACCGCGAGGTCGTAGCCGACGGACAGGACCAGCGGCGTATAGACCGCCTGCCCCTCCTCCACATCCCTCGACACCGCATCCCTCGACACACCATCCCTCGACACACCATCTCTCGACACGGTCATGGCGCCCGCGATCACAGCACACGGGCGCGGCCGCCGCCAGGATCAGCGGCGTGGGAGCGGGGCGGCGGCGCCCGCGGCGCGCAGCGCGAGCGCCACGCCGCACCCGAGTCCGCACGCGGCGGCCGGCACCCAGAACGCCAGGAAGTAGACCGCGACGCGCGAGCCGCCGTCGGCCGGCGCCAGCCAGACCGCGAGCGCCGACACCGCGGCCAGGCCCACCGCGCCCAGCGCCAGCAGCACCCCGCCGAGGACGAGGCCGCGCGCGCCGAGCAGCGCGCCGACGGCGAGCACGCCGGCCAGGAGCGGCGCGGCGGCCTTCACCTGCGCGACCGCGTGGTCCTGGCCCCAGGCGTAGATGAGCAGCATCGGCGTGGCCGCGATCGCCGACAGGGTCGCGGCGCGCATCCAGCGCACCAGCGGATCGCGCCGCGTCCACACCTGTTCGTGAGCGGCGAGGCGGTCGGCCCCGGCCACGTCGCCTCCGGTCAGCGAGGTGACCACGACGAGCGAGCCGAGGCACCAGATGCACATGGCCCAGCTGGTCCCGTCGAGCAGGCCGGCCATCATCCACTGCGAGAGGTTGAGGCCGGTCGAGACGGCGCCGGCGGCGGCCAGGCCGAGGCCGAGCCAGCGGGCGCCGCGCCGGCGGAGGAGGATGCCGGCGCCGGCGACCGCGCTGGCCGCCGCGATGAGGAGCGCGTACGGCGCGGGGCCGATCGACGCGCCCGCGATGGAGACGCCGGCGGCGTCGCAGGCGATCATCCCGGTGTTGACCAGGAGCAGGGCCGCGCCGAGCGCCCGCCTGCGCGGCGAGCCTCGCCACAGCGCGGCGATGGCGAGCGCGACCGCGATGGCCAGGCCCGCGGTGACGAGCGCCGTGGAGGGCGTCACCCATGATCGGGCCCGGGGCGCCAGGTAGGCCGCGATGGCGATGCTGAGAAGGGAGAGCGCGATGGCGGACGCGCGGCGAGGAGCGGTCGACGGGCCCATGACCGGCTGTAACGCGCGGCCGCCCGGTCGGGTTCAGCGCGGGCCGCGCCCGGGTCAGAACTGGAACGCGATGCCGGCGGTGGCGCCGTCGCCGCTGGCCGTCGGGGTGAGGCCGGGCTGGATCTGGATCTTGGGCGCGTCGAGACGGCGGGTGAGCCAGGTGCCGGCGATGAGCCCGGTGGCCAGACCTACCAGGGCGAAGTGGCTGAGCCGCTCCTCGTTGGTGTCGAAGACCGTGCCGAGGGCGAAGCCGGCCACGGTGCCGCCCAGCCCGGAGAGATCGATGAGGGCCACGCGGCCGCGGCTCACGTCGGCGCCGCGGGCCAGCACCGCGCCGGCCACCACGCCGAGGTTGAGGCCGGCCAGGATCATCGGCTCGAGCACCTCCTCGTCGGTGTCGAACGCGGCCCAGAAGAGCGCGCCGCTGGCGGTGCCCCACATGGCGCCCGAGTTGATGAGCGCCGCGTCGCCGGCGTCGAGGTCGAAGCGCGGCGCGGTCAGCGACGAGAAGAGGAGCCCCGCGGCGCCGGCGGCAAGCGAGGCTCCCCCCACCGCGCCGTCGTTGCACGGCCTGCTGTCGGGGATGTTGTCGCCGTTGGTGTCCAGGTTGGTGTCGTTGAAGCACTCCTCGCCGGAGAACGCCGACGCGACCATCGCGCCCTCGAGCGCGCCGATCAGCGTGGAGCCGATGATGTAGGAGCTCGTGCCGACCGGGACGTCCCGCGGCACGCCCAGGTAGGCGGCGCCGAAGCCGAGCCCCAGACCGCCCAGGCCGACGATCGAGCTGACCGCCGACTCCTGATCGAACAGCGTGTCGGCCATGCCGCCGGCGGCCGAGCCGAGGATCAGGCCCGAGGCCACGATGAGCTCCCAGCGCCCCGAGTTCGGTTTCGCCGGCAGGTTGACCGCGAGGTCGGTGGTCTTGCCCGCCTTCACCTCGATCTGCTGGCGTCGCGACGGGCGGCCGGCCGACTCGACCACGAGCCGGTAGCGGCCGATCGGCACGGTCTCGAGGTAGCTGCCGATGCCGGCGAGCCGGTTGTTGAGGAAGATGCGCGAGTCGGCCGGGGACGCCACGACCCGCACGGTTCCCTTCTTGGGCTCGAGCCGGAAGTAGTAGCTGTAGGGGCGACCGATCTCGGCCACCACGCGCTGGACCACCGGCTCGTGGCCGGCCATCTCGACGCGCATCGTGTAGACGCCCTTGCGCACCTCGATCGGATCGATACCGTTGGCGCGCGCGCGCGCGGTGACTCCGGTCTCGCCCGACAGCGTCACCTCGGCGCCGGGCGGCACCGTGGCGACCAGGATGCGCGCGGGCAGGCTGCGCAGGACGTCGACCCGGATGGCGGCGCGCTTGCGGTTGGGGCCCTTCTCGTCCGACTCGAGGATGAAGCGCTCGAAGTAGGCCACCGCCTTCTCGAAGTCGAGCATCCGCTCGTAGGCCTGGCCGATGTTGAGGAACATCTTGGGGTGCGGCTTGTCGCAGTAGGCGACCACGAACTCGCGCACCGCGGCCTGGTAGTCGCCCTGCTCGTAGAGGACCAGGCCGCGGTCGTAGTGGTCGGCCGCGTGCTCGATGCGTTCGCGCTCGCTGCCGCCCTGGCTCGGGTGACAGCGGTCGACCTCCTCGGTGCCCTTGCTGAGCTGGTCGAGGTAGCCGGTCGCGACGGTGGGCCGCTCCGCCTGCGCGGGGCTGCTCGGCTCCGGCGTCCGCTCCGGCCCCGCCGTCGGCTTGACCGGCTTCTGCGCCGGTGGCTGCGCCGATGCGGTCCGCGGGGCGCCCACCGTCGCGCCGATCCCCGCGATCCCCGCGAGCGCAGCCCCGACCAGCGCGACCCGCCGTCGCCCGCGGCCCGTCATGCCCGCCGGCTCACTTTGGCTTGTACGGCGATCCGGTCAGGTCGCCGCCGGCGGTGTCGTCGCGCGCCGGGGGCTGCGGCGCCGCCTGTTCGTGCCCTGGCCGGTTTGGCCGCTTGCCGGTGCCGCTGCGCGCCCGCTTGAGGCGCAGGACCGCCGGCTTCCCGTTGTCGAAGTACGGGTTGATCGTGATCGTGGCGTAGTCGTAGCCCAGCTTCTCGCCGGTCAGCACGATGGCGCGATTGGCCCGCTCGCCGCGCCACTCGAAGGGCGTCGTGCCGAGCTGCCGGTCGCCCTCGTACACCTCGACACCGCTCGGGGTCGACTCGATCTGGATGGTCGCCTCGTCGACCGCGGGCCGCGGCGGTGGCGACGCAGGGAGCGCGGCTGCGGCCTGCGCGGGCGGCGCGGGCGCAGCGGTCCCCGTCGCGACCGGCGCGGGCGGCGGCGGCACGACGGCTCCGCCGGCGCCCTGCTCTCCGCCCCCCATCACCCCGCGCACCGTGATGATGGCCGCGGCGGCCACGATCGCGACGCCCACCCAGCGCAGCCCGCGCAGCGCGGAGCGGCGCGCGGCCCGCCGACGCCGCCGGTTGGCGGTCAGCCGCGCGCCGGTGGCCGTCATCGAGTCGCTCTGCAGGACCATGAGGTCCGCGTCCATCTCCTCCATGGTCTGGTACCGCTCGTCGCGGTCCTTCTCCATCGCCTTGAGGATGACGGCCTCGAGGTCCGGGCTGACCTCGGGGTTGAGCTGGCTGGGCGGCGTGGCCTCGTCGGCCAGCACCTGCGACAGGATGTTGAGGTAGTTGGTGCCGCGGAACGGCACCTCGGCGGTGACCATCTCGTAGAGGATCACGCCGAGCGCATAGATGTCGATGCGGCTGTCGAGCTGCTCGTCGCCGCGCGCCTGCTCGGGCGACATGTAGAGCGGCGTGCCCAGCACCATGCCGGTCTGGGTCAGGCGCGGCGACTCCTCGCCGTCCTGCTCGGGGCGGATCGACTTCGAGATGCCGAAGTCCACCACCTTGACGAAGTCGTCGTCGCCGCGCTGGACCAGGAAGATGTTCTCCGGCTTGATGTCGCGGTGGACGATGCTCTTCTCGTGGGCGGCGCCCAGCGCTCCGGCCACCTGGCGCGCGATGTGGACCGCGCGCCCGATCTCGAGCCGTCCGCCGCGGGAGATGAGAGACGCGAGCGACTCCCCCTCGAGGAACTCCATCACCACGAAGGTGCGCCCGTCGGCGGTCTGTCCGAAGTCGGTGATGTCGATGATGTTGGGGTGCCTGGTCTGCGAGGCCAGGCGCGCCTCCTGCTCGAGCCGCGCGACGATCTGATCCTTCTGCGCGTACTTGTCGAGCAGGACCTTGACCGCCATCCGCTTGCCGATCAGCTTGTGGTTCGCCTCGTACACGGCGCCCATGCCGCCCTGGCCGATCTTGCGGATGATCTCGTATCGATTCTCGAGCACGGTGCCGACCAGCGAGTCCTTCGGGTCGCCCGACGCAGCCGGCGAGCCGGGCGACGACGACGCTCCGGGCGACGACGACGAGCCGGACGAAGACGAGCCGGGCGACGACGATGTTCCGGGCGACGACTGCGCGCCCGACGACTGCGCGCCGGGCGACTGCGCGCCGGGCGACTGCGCGCCGGGCGACGACCGCGTCTCCTGCGGCGCGGTCGTCATCAGCGCATCGGCCGGCGGCGTCACCGCGGCCATCCGCTCCGAGCGCGAGGCCACGGCGGTGTCGGCATGGCTGTCCACGGCCCCGACCGGCGTCGCCCTCTCCACTGCCGGCGCCCCACTCGCGGGCGTGGTGGCCGGCGGGGAGCCATCCTCTCCCTCCCGGGCATCACCGCGCTTTTTCATGGCCAGGTACCCATCGTAGGCGTCGCCTCGGAGGGCTGTCAACAGAGCGTTTTCAGGGTATTAGGCGCCCGTTGCTTGCTTTTCGCGGTGAGCTGCCGTTAAAGCTTGGCAGCTCGAACTGGACGACGCAAACGCGACCAAGAAGGAGATCTCGTGAACCACAAAGTAGCCGACCTGAAACTCGCTGACGCAGGCCGCCTGCGCATCGAATGGGCCGAATCCCGCATGCCGGTGTTGATGGCGCTGCGCGAGAAGGGACGGCGCGAGCAACCCCTCAAGGGAATGCGCATCGCCGGGTGCCTCCACGTCACCAAGGAGACCGCCGTGCTGGTGCGCACGCTCATCGCCGCCGGCGCCGAGGTGAGCTGGTCCGGCTGCAACCCGCTCAGCACCAACGACGAGGTCGCGGCCGCGCTCGCCGCCGAGGGCATCTCGGTCTACGCGTGGCACGGGCTCAGCGTCGAGGAGTTCTACTGGTGCATCGATCGCACCCTGGACTTCAAGCCGACCCTCACCCTCGACGACGGCGCCGACCTCATCTTCCAGGTGCACAAGAACCACCAGCAGCTCGCCGCCCAGGTCATCGGCGGCACCGAGGAGACCACCACGGGCGTGCAGCGCCTGCGCGCCATGGCCGGCGACGGCAAGCTTCTCTACCCGGTCTACGCCGTCAACGACAGCGAGACCAAGTGGGACTTCGACAACGTGTACGGGACCGGGCAGTCGTCGCTCGACGGCATCCTGCGGGCCACCAGCGTGCTCCTGGCCGGCAAGACCGTGGTCGTGGCCGGCTACGGCCACTGCGGCCGCGGCGTGGCCATGCGCGCCGCCGGCATGGGCGCGAGCGTGATCGCCACCGAGATCCGGCCGACCCAGGCGCTCAAGGCGGTGCTCGAGGGGCTGCGGGTCCTGCCGATGGACGAGGCGGCCAGGCTGGGCGACATCTTCGTGACCGCCACCGGCATGAAGGACATCCTGGTCGGCCGTCACTTCGACGTCATGAAGGACGGCGCCATCATCTGCAACACCGGCCACTACGACTGCGAGATCAACATCGGCGACCTCGAGCAGCGCGCGAAGAGCAAGCGCGAGATCCGCCAGAGCAACGAGGAGTACCTGCTCAAGGACGGGCGGCGGGTCTACCTCCTGGCCAAGGGGCGGCTCATCAACCTGGCGGCGGCCGAGGGGCACCCGTCGGAGGTGATGGACATGTCGTTCGCCAACCAGTTCCTCGCGCTGTGCGAGCTGGCAAAGAACGGGCGCAAGCTGGAGAAGCAGGTCTACGCGCTGCCGCCGGAGCAGGACCAGGAGCTGGCGCGGCTCAAGCTCACGACCATGGGTCTGTCGATCGACGCGCTCTCGGCCGAGCAGCAGGCCTACCTCAGCGACTACTCGGCCGGGACCTGATCGGTCCTGGAGCCGGACGCGGCGCGCGCGCTCACACCCGGCGGTAGCGGGCGAAGTAGGCCTCGTGGAGGCACTCGCTCGGCTCGGGGGTGAGCGCAGGTGCCTCGTCCGCGCGGCGACGCCACTCGGCGACGCCCGCGGCGGCGCGGCGCAGCGAATCGTCGGTGTGGCGGCCGAGCCCGACCGCCAGGCGCGCGACGCGGCCGCCGAGGAGCGCGCTGTCGTGCACGAGCGTGCGGGCGCCGGACACGAGGTAGAGGAGCGCCTCGAGCGCGCGGCCATCGTGCGGGCCCGGCGCCGCCGCCGGGTCGAGCTGCACGTAGAGCGCGTGGGCGCCGGCCGGCTCGACCAGCGGCACGCCGAGCCGGCCCAGCTCGCCGGCGAGCATGGCGATCTGACGCGCGCGCCGATCGATCCACCCGGGGCGGGCGGCCAGCTCGCGCAGGCCCTCGGCCAGGAGCCGCCGCGGCCCCGGGGTCTCGAGCAGCGTGCCCTCCTCGAAGGCGTGGAGCCAGGCCGCGCGCTGGAGCGCGAGATCGCGCAGGCCGACGAGCGCGCCGCCCGGGACCAGGAGCTCCTTGGCGCAGCTGACCGCGAAGGCGTCGGCCAGCCCGGCGGCGGCGCGCACCGCGGGCACCGGATCGAGGCCGAGCGAGCGCGCGTTGGCCAGCCCGCGGGTGGCATCGACCACGAGCAGCGCGCCCCGCTCGTCGCACAGCCGGCGGACCGCGCGGAGGCCGTCGAGGTCGACGGGCCAGCCGGCGCGCGCGTTGCTGGCGAGCTCCATGTAGACGGCCGCGACGGTGTGCTCGGCCATGCGGGCGCCGGCCCAGTCGAGGTCGATGGCCGACGAGCCGCGCGCGGCCAGCGGCGACACCAGCACCGCGGCCCCGCGGACCTCGACCGAGCGCTGCGTCGTGCGGAACAGGCCGTTGGTCAGCACGTGGGCCCCGCGCAGGCGAGGCGCGAGCGCGGCCGACAGCGCGAGCTCGGCCGCCCTCCCCTTGGTGGTGAAGAGGTAGCGCGCCGGCCCGTAGAGCGCCTCGGCCAGGCTGGCCAGCTCGGCCGCGTCGACGTCGCCCGGGCTCGCGGCCGCGCGCTCGGCCACGACCGGCGCCGGCTCGCGCGGCACGTCGGTCAGGAGATCGATCTCGACGGCGCGCGGGTCGAGGTTGAGGACGTTCCAGCCGGCCCGCTCGAGCGCCGCCTCCCGCGCTCGCTCGCGGCCCTGCTCGCGATCTGTCGCGCCGGTCGCGTCGCCGATCACGGGGCCAGCCGGTGGCCGAGCAGCCTGCGGCTGTGCTCGCGGTCCGTGAACTCGACCGCGAAGCCGCGCGCCGCGTGGCGCACCACCGACGACTCCAGCCGCACAGGTCCCGCGGCGCCGGCCCCGTCGGCAGCGCCCGCCCACGGCTCGACGATCTCGACGGTGAGGCGCTGGCCGACCGGCGGGACCAGCTGGCTCTCGGCCAGGAGGCCGGTCCGGCTGATGTCGGCGGCGGTGGCCAGCCACATCTCGTCGCCGGCCCGGAACAGGAGCAGGAACCGGGCCGCGGTGCGCGTGCTGCGCCGCCGCTCCTCGCCCGCGCCCGGGACATCGATGATGGCCAGCGGCAGCGCGCGGCCGTTCTGCGGCGCGGCCGCCTGCGTCCCGTAGAGCGCGGCGATGGCGCCGGCCTCGAGCTCGCCGATCGCGGACCGCACCCGGCGGAGCTTGCCGTTGGCCACCACCTGGTAGTGCTCGGCGGCCAGCGGCTCGTCGAGCAGGGCCACGCGGCGGATGCGCGCGCCGGGCTCGAGCGCGCAGTTGAGCCGCCCGACGTCGACCTCGACCTGCCGGCGCAGCGCGCCCGACAGCGCGGCCAGCGGCTCGCGCAGGCTCGCGTGCGGCACCACCAGCGCGGCGACGAACGGGCGCTGATCGCCGACCAGCACCACCTGCTCGACCCACGGCAGCGCCGCCATGCGGTCCTCGCCCGGCGCGGGCGAGACGTTCGACCCGTCGAACAGGTTGAACATGTCGCGCGCGCGGGTCATGTAGCGCAGCATCCCGCGCCCGTCGATCTCGACCCGGTCGCCGGTGCGGTAGAAGCCGTCGTCGGTGAAGGCCGCGCGGGTCAGCTCGGCTTCCCCGTGATAGCCGGCCATCATCACCGAGGTGCGGGCCAAAAGCTCGCCGTCGGGGGCGGTGCGCAGCTCGGCGTCGGGCAGGACCGGGCCCACCCAGCCGGGCTCCCACTGTCCGGGCCGCGTGGCCGCGACCAGCGAGAACTCGCTCGCGCCGTAGACCTCGACGATCTGGAGGCCCTGGTCGTGGAGCAGGCGGAGGAGGTCGTCGTCCGATCGGGCGCCGCCGGTCAGGAGGAGGCGGGCCGACGGGCCGAGCAGCCGGCGCGGCGCCGCGGCGCCGCCGTTGTCCTGCACCAGCGCGCGGATGACCCGCGGGGTGAAGCCGACGTAGGTCGGATCGAGCTCGCGCAGCTCGCCCAGCGGGGTGGCGGTGTCGATGCGGCTGGTGACCGAGAGCTCGGCCGCCAGCGCCAGCCCGGTGGCCAGGAGGTACTGGCCGAAGCCGTGCGTCATGGCCTGCACGACCAGGATGCGCTGGGCAGGCTCGGCCGCGCGATCGAGGCCGAGATCGGCGCCCAGCACGCGCGAGACGCGGGCGAACGCGCGGTGACGGCGCATGACCAGCTTGGAGCCGCCGGTCGTGCCCGAGGTCGGCTGCAGCATGTAGAGCGAGTCGCCGGTGAGGTCGCGCGCGAGCCGCTCGAGCGCGGCCATGGCGCCGTCCGGGAACGGGCGGCCCGGCTCCGGATCGTCGGTGGCCGGCTCGCCGCCGGCGCCGATCGCGACCACGCTCAGGCCCACATCGCGGACCTCGGCCGCGCGGTCGAGCGTGGTGAGCACCGCCGCCGCGTCGAGCTTCTGGCACAGCTCGCACAGCGCCGGGGTCGACCGCGTGTCGAACGGGGCGAACACCGCGCCCAGGTGCGCGCAGGCGAGATGGAGCAGGATCGACGGCACCGCCTCGCCGGTGTAGACGACGACGCGGTCGCCGGGCCCGACGCCGTGCTCGCCCAGCCGGTCGCACAGCTCCGCGATGCGCCCGGCCGCCTCGGCGTAGCTCCAGCGCCAGGCGCGGCCTCCCTGCATCCAGCGCAGGAACGTGCGCGCCGGATACTCACCCGCCGCAGCGAGGAACATGGCCGGGACGGTGAGGGCGGTGCTGGGGCTGTCGCGCATCGGCTCGACCACTCGCGAGCGGCGGCCGCCCGGCGAGCCCGTCGAGAATGCATCACGCGCGCGGTGGTTGGGAACCCCCGCCGCCTGCGCGGCGCGTGCGCGAGAAGAGCCGCCCGCGTACATGTGCCGCAGATGCGCACCGGCGCCGTCAGTGTCGACCGGCGCCGCCGGTGTCGACCGGCGCGCCGATCGAGGATGGCGCCAAACTTACTGCGCGGCCGACTTGGCTTCCGCGCGGCCGACCGGACGGCGGCGCTTGCCGGCCGATGCACCGTTGGTGCTGGCGTGCACGCCGTTGCGCACGCCGGCCGCCGCGCGCAGCTCCTCGATGCGCGGCGTCTGCTCCCAGGTGAAGTCCTTGCCGGTGCGGCCGAAGTGGCCGTACGCCGCGGTCTGCCGGTAGATCGGGCGGCGCAGCTTGAGCTCCTCGATGAGGAAGCCGGGGCGCGCGTCGAACACGCGGGCCACCGCCTGGCTCAGCCGCTCGTCCGCCACGGTGCCGGTGCCGAACGTGTCGACCAGCATCGAGACCGGCCTGGCCACGCCGACGGCGTAGGCCAGCTGCACCTCGCAGCGGCGCGCGAGCCCGGCCGCGACGACGTGCTTGGCGATGTAGCGCGCGTAGTAGCAGGCCGAGCGGTCGACCTTGGACGGGTCCTTGCCGGAGAAGGCGCCGCCGCCGTGGCGCGCCATTCCGCCGTAGGTGTCGACGATGATCTTGCGCCCGGTCAGGCCGGCGTCGCCCTTGGGCCCGCCGATGACGAAGCGGCCGGTCGGGTTGATGTGGAACTTGGTCTTGGGCGAGAGCAGCTTGGTCGGCACCACCGGGGCGATGACCAGCTCGCGCATCGCCTCCTCGATCTGCTTGTTCTTGGCGCTGGCCGCGTGCTGGGTCGACACCACGATCGCGTCGAGCGCGATCGGCCGGTCGTCCTCGTAGCGCACCGAGACCTGCGTCTTGCCGTCGGGGCGCAGGAAGTCGACCCCGCCCGTCTTGTTCTTGCGCACCTTGGCCAGCTGCATCGCCAGCTTGTGGGCGAGCTGGATGGGGTACGGCATCAGCTCCTTGGTCTCGTCGGTGGCGTAGCCGAACATGAGGCCCTGATCGCCGGCGCCCTGCTTCGACGGATCGCCGCGATCGACGCCCTGCGCGATGTCGGGCGACTGCTGCTCGATCGCGGTCAGCACGGCGCAGGTCTCGTAGTCGAAGCCGACGTCGCTCGACGTGTAGCCGATCTCTTTCACGGTCTGCCGCACGATGTTCGGGATCTCCACGTAGCAGCTCGTGGTGATCTCACCGGCGACGACGACGAATCCGGTCTTGGTGAGGGTCTCGCACGCGACCCGGCCGTCCGGATCCTGACCCATGATGGCGTCGAGGACTGCGTCGGAGATCTGATCGCAGACCTTGTCCGGGTGCCCCTCGGTCACCGACTCTGACGTGAATAGATAGCTCGGCATGTTGTGTGCACTATAGGCATCGGGGAGCCGGTGGTGTCAACGGCGGACCATTGGCGTAAGATCCGCGCGCCATGCGGTCAATTGTCATCGCGGCGGTCGCAGGAGTGGGTCTGGCGGGCGTCGGAATCCCGCTCGTCACCTCCTGCGGGGGAGCCGCGCCGCCGCCGCCGCGCGGAGTGATCGAGAATGACATCGACGCGTGGAGCTTCCGGCGCTATCAGTCGCTGCTCGACGTCGAGGTCTGGGTGAGCGACAACCGCGCGGTGGCCCACACGGCCAGCTACGCCCGGAAGGACGCGGAGAAGCGCGGCAGGCTCACCGAGAAGGACGTGGTGGTCGCCTTCGTGACCAGCTACCAGCGCGACGAAGGCATCGAACCGGCCGTCGTCCAGTTCGTGCGCCGGCTGGCCAGTGAGTCGGGATACCGCGTTTCGGAGCACGAGGTGAAGGGCGTGCGCCTGGTGGAGATCCGCGGGACCAACGAGATCTGGGCCATGTGGCCGTCGCGGTCCCATGTGGTCAAGATCGGCGGGGTGGGCCGCGACTCGATCCCGGACTCCTTCATCGGCGCCTACGGCGAGCGCTATCCGTCGCGCCTCCACGCCGGCGCGCTCGATGCGCCGCTCGCGCCGCTGCCCGCG
>DATFRY010000314.1:0-6879 GCA_035262925.1 Kofleriaceae bacterium
GCTCTTGCGGCGATTTGGGCGCTTGCTGCTCAGCTACCCGCCGCCGTTGGCAGTGCCTCAGGCGACACGAAGCTCATCGTCTTTGGCATTCCCGTGCTCGCCTACGTGATGAAGGACCGCATCAAGGCGCTCACAAACGAGTACCTGAGCGCGCGGCTGCGCAAGTTCGACCACAAGTCGTGGCTGCACGGGCCGTCGATGGAGGTGCTCGGCCTGGGCATGGTGCGCCTGCGCGCGCGCGAGGCGATGCGCTTCCTGAGGAGCAGCGAGGCGCCCGAGTCGGTGGCCGCGCTGCGCCTGGCCCGGCGCACGGTCCTGCGCGCCGAGAACACCGGCGAGGAGGTCATCCACTACCGCAAGCTCATCAGCCTCGAGGTCGAGGGGGACGCCCCGATGCCGCCCGGCTACTGGCTGCGCGACATCCTGCGCCTCAACATGCGCCACTTCATGGTCCGGCTCGACGAGCCGCTGGCCAGGCAGTCCTACTTCGACGCGCGCAGCGGCGCCTTCGCCACCGCCGCGCTGCCCAAGGTCTATCACGTCAACGTCATCCTGGTCGTGCGGCGCGACGACGCGGACGGCGCGACCGAGGAGCAGCGCGAGCACCTGCGCGTCGTGCTCGACAAGCAGCGCATCGTGCGGGTCGAACGGGTCGGCGCCGTCTCAGCCGAGGTCGCGGCGGAGTGATCCGCCCCGCCTCTGGCCAGGCCTCGGCGCCAGCCGCTCAGGTCTGCGCGCTGAGCGAGAGGCCCGGCACCCGGCGCAGCTCGCGCGAGATCTGCCGGCTCACCTCCTGCAGCATGCCGACCCGCTCGCGCACCAGCTGCGACTGCGTGATCTTCTTCGAGTGGCTGGAGCTGTTGAGCGCGGCGACCACCCGGTTCGCGTCGTCGAGCACCGGCACCGCCACCGCGACCACGCCGTAGGCGAGCTCGTCCTGCACGGCGGCGTAGCCGGCGCGGCGGCAGGCCTCGATGGCGCGCGCGAGCCTGGACCGGTCCGTCACCGTGTGCCGGGTCAGCGCGGTGAACGTGGCCTCCGCGAAGTAGCGGCGCAGGCCGTCGGCACCGAGGCCGGCCAGGAGCACGCGTCCCATCGACGTGGGATGGGCGGGGAAGCGGCTGCCCACGTGGGCCTCGAGCCGCACCAGGGTGCGCACCGACGCGCGCGCCACGTACACGATCTCGGTGCCGTCGAGCACGCTCAGCGCCGACGAGTCGCCGGTCTGGCTGGCCAGGTCCTCGAGGTGGGTCTTGGTCAGCGTCTCGATGTCCATCGACTCGAGGTAGGCGGCGCCCAGCTCCAGCACCTTGGGGCGCAGGAGGAAGCGGCGCCCGGCCCGGGTCACGAAGCCGAGCTCCTCGAGCGTGAGCAGGCAGCGGCGCGCGGTCGCGGCCGGCAGGTGCGCCGCGCCGGCGACCTCGCTCAAGGTCAGCGCGGGCGACTCGCGGCTGAAGGCGCGGATGACGTCGAGCCCCTTGGCCAGCCCGCCCATGACCTCGCGTCGGCCTGCGCTCCCGCCCGGTGCCGCGCGCGCCAGCTTGACAGGAGCCCGAGCCACGGCCGAGCATGTTCGTATAGCGACCCGAGTTTCGCTATACGAAAACACCACCCGTCATTCTTGCCTGGCGAGCGAGGCGTTCCACTGACATGCCCCCGGTCCTCCACGGAGTCCGCATCGTCGAGCAGGGGACCTTCATCACCGGCCCGTGCACCGGCATGATGCTGGCGGATCTCGGCGCCGACGTGATCAAGGTCGAGAGCCCCGCCGGCGACCCCTATCGCAGCTACCAGGGCGGGCAGTTCTCGCCCCACTTCCAGGCCTACAACCGCAACAAGCGCAGCATCGCGCTCGACCTGAACGATGCGGCCGACCTCGCCGTGTTCGAGCGGCTGGTGGGCGGCGCCGACGTCTACATCCAGAACTTCCGCCCGGGCACCGCCGAGCGGCTCGGCGCCGGCACGGCCCGCCTGCACGAGCTCAACCCGCGGCTGGTCTACTGCTCCATCACCGGCTTCGGGTCGAGCGGCCCGTACGTCGACCGGCCGAGCTACGACTCGGTCGCCCAGGCGCTGTCCGGGTTCCTCAGCGTCGTGGTCGATCCCGACCAGCCGCGCTTCATGGGGCCGGCCCTGGCCGATGCCATCACCGGGATCTACGCCGCCTACGGCGTGCTGGGCGCGCTGGTCGAGCGCGGCCGGACGGGGGTCGGCCGCCTGGTCGAGATCTCGATGCTCGAGGCCATGTCGCACTTCGCGATCGAGCCGTTCGCCGCGTTCTTCGCCCTCGGGCAGGTGCCGCGCTCCAGCGACCGGCCGCGCCTGGCCCAGGCCTACATCCTTCGCACCGGCGACGGCGGGCTCATCGCGATTCACCTGTCGTCGCTCGAGAAGTTCTGGCTCGGCCTGACCCGGGCGCTGGGCGCGCCAGAGCTCGCCCGCGACGATCGGTTCGCGACCCGGCAGGCGCGCATCGACAACTACGAGGCGCTGGGCGCCGCGCTCGACGCGCGGTTCGCGGGCCGTCCGACCGCCCACTGGGTGGAGCGGCTGGGCGAGAACGACGTGCCGTTCGCCCCCATCCACCGGATCGACCAGGTGCTGAGCGACCCGCAGGTGCGCCACCTCGACCTCATCGTGCCGGTCGACAGCGCGCACGGCGGCGCGCGCGCGGTGCGGCCCGCCGTCCAGTTCGACCGGCAGCGCGCGGCCGCGGTGCGCACCGCCCCGCTGCTCGACGAGCACGGCGCCGCGATCCGCCAGGCCGTGGCCGCGTCCGGCCCCGGCTGGCCCGAGCTGGACGAGACCGAGGTTCGAGGTTCGACCCCCTCGATGGAGGCACCATCATGAAAGCCGACGCAAGACTGCCCTCCCGCCTGCACCATACCGCCTACGTCTCGAGCGATCTCGAGAAGACGCGCGGGTTCTACGAGGACCTGATCGGGCTCCCGCTCATCGCGACCTGGTGCGAATCGGACGAGCTGTTCGGCGCGGTGCGCACCTACTGCCATCTCTTCTTCGGTCTGGCCGACGGAGGCGCGCTGGCCTTCTTCAAGTTCGCCAGCCCGGAGGACCAGGAGCTGTTCGGACCGAAGATGCCGGAGACCCCGTTCCACCACATCGCCCTCAAGGTCGACGCCGGCGTGCAGGCCGACATCGAGAAGCGCCTCGAGGCCGCGGGCTACCAGCCGCCGCAGATGTTCGTGCTCGAGCACGGCTACTGCCGCTCGCTCTACGCCGTCGATCCAGACGGGATGATCGTCGAGTTCACCGTCGACCACCCGGAGGTCGAGGCCATCACCGCGGCCCGGCGCAAGGACGCCCACGCCGAGCTGCGGCGCTGGCTGGCGGGGGACCACACCTCCAACAACACCTACCGCTGAGGCGACGCTTGCTCGCGAGCACCGACCGGATCCTCACGACGCACGTGGGCAGCCTGCCGCGCTCGCAGGCGGTGACCGACGTCCTTTTCGCCCGCGAGCGGGGCGAGGTCGCCGACGAGGCGGCGGCCGATCGGGTCATCTCCGATGCGGTCGACGAGGTGGTCGCGCGCCAGGTCGCGGCCGGCATCGACATCGTCAGCGACGGCGAGATGAGCAAGATCAGCTACGCCACGTACATCGCGCGCCGCCTGACCGGGTTCGCCGGCGACTCGCCGCGCGAGCCGGGCCAGGACCTGGTCGAGTTTCCCCGCATCTTGAAGAAGCTGGCGGTGCTCGGCTCCACCGCCACCTACGCCCGCCCGCGCTGCGTCGGCGAGATCCGCACCCTCAGCCTCGAGCCCCTGCGCGCCGACCTGGCCTCGCTGCGGCGCGCGGCGACCGCCGGCGGCGCCGGCGAGGCGTTCATGAACACCGCCTCGCCCGGGGTCATCGCGCTCTTCCAGCCCAACGACTACTACAAGACCCAGGACGCGTACCTCGAGGCGATCGCCGGCGCCATGCGCGTCGAGTACGAGGGCATCGCCGCGGCCGGGATCCTGGTGCAGATCGACGCCCCCGACCTCGCCATGGGGCGCCACACCATGTACCGCGACCGCGGGGTCGACGAGTTCCTCCGGCTCGCGGAGCTCCACATCGAGGTGCTGAACGATGCGCTGCGGGCCATCCCGCCCGAGCGCGTCCGCATGCACGTGTGCTGGGGCAACTACGACGGCCCCCACCACCACGATGTGCCGCTCGAGCTCATCTGGCCCATCATCTCCAGGGTGCGCGCCGGCGCCCTCCTCATCGAGGGCGCCAATCCCCGCCATGCGCACGAGTGGGCCGTGTTCGCCAGACACCAGCTGCCCGACGACGGGATCCTGATCCCGGGCGTCATCAGCACGACCACGAACTACGTCGAGCACCCGATGCTGGTGGCCGAGCGGCTGTGTCGGTTCGCCGACCTGGTCGGGCGCGAGCGCGTCATCGCCGGGACCGACTGCGGCTTCGGCACCTTCGCCGGCTTCGGCCCGGTCGATCCCGACGTGGCCTACCTCAAGCTCGAGGCGCTGGCCGAGGGCGCGCGCATCGCCAGCCGGCGCCTGTGGCCCACGACCTGAGCTGCCCGACAAGAGCAGAGCGTCCAGTCCTTTCCCGTCCCCCCTTCACGGAGTCGTTCGATGCCAAAGACCGATGTCGCCGTTCTGGTCGGCAGCCTGCGCCAGGGCTCGTTCAACAAGATGATGGCTCGCGCCCTCGCCAGGCTGGCGC
Source organism: Kofleriaceae bacterium (assembly GCA_035262925.1). Taxonomy (GTDB): domain Bacteria; phylum Myxococcota_A; class Polyangia; order Haliangiales; family Haliangiaceae; genus DATFRY01. Next base: position 4,695 of record DATFRY010000314.1, read on the forward strand.
CCGACACCCTGGTCCTGTCTCCGGTGGAGATGGGCGACATGCCCCTCTACAACGAGGATCTCGAGGCCGATCCACCGGCGCCCTGGGGGCGCTTCCGCCGCGCCATCGCCGCCGCCGGCGCGCTCCTGTTCGTGACGCCCGAGAACAACCGCAGCATCCCGGCGGTCCTCAAGAACGCGGTCGACGTCGGATCGCGGCCGTGGGGCAAGAGCGTGTGGAACGGCAAGCCGGCGGCGGTCATCAGCGTGTCGCCCGGCGCGCTCGGCGGGTTCGGCGCCAACCACCACCTGCGCCAGTCGCTGACCGGTGTGAACGTCCCCGTCATGCCCTGCCCCGAGGCCTACATCGGCGGCGCGGCCAAGCTGTTCGACGCCGACGGCGAGCTGGTGGACACCGCCGCCATCGCCTTCGCGACCGAGTTCATGCGGGAGTTCGCGGCCTGGATCGAGCAGCAGCGCCCGCGCTGACCGCGCTCGCCCTCGCCACGGCGATGATGACCGGCTGCGTTGACCTGGTCGTTGACCTTGACGGCGCCGGCGCCGTGGACATCGGCGCCATCGTTGTGGTTGACGCACCATCGCATCGTCGACGTGATGGACAAAGGTGGCGCTCACGTCCACGGCGCCGGCGCCGTCAAGGTCAACGAGCACGACCACGCAACGACCACGTCTACGCGAACCGGTCATCTCGGCTGTGGTGAATCATCAGGGGCAAGCCCCGCCGGAGTCGACCCAGGTGCGGAAGGAGGCGACGAACGCGCGGTGAGACAGGGGCGGCACGGTGCGCCGGCCGCCCGGGTTCCATCCCCACAGGACCAGCGGGTCGGAGGAGACGTGCTCGAGCAGCTGCTCGAGCGTGCGCTTTCCGTTGCGCGCGGGGTCGCGGAGCTGCTCGCACAGCGCCGTCCGCGTCTTGCCCTCGAAGACCATCGGCGTCGCGGCCGGCGGCAGACCCCACTTTGGCGCGCCGGGCGGACCGCCGCGGATGCCGAGCGTCTCGGCGTTGCGCTCCTGGTGGCAGGCGCCGCACGGGAGCCCGGCCTCGGCGCTCAGGCGCGTGATGTTCATCCTGTGCGGACGGCCGGCATCGGTCTGCAGCGGCGCGTCGCCGCGCGGGTGGCAGTTGCGGCAGCGCGGCGACTGCAGGACGCGGGCGACGTCGGCGAAGGCCCGCCGACCCGCGGCCACCGCCTCCGGGCCGGGGGCCGGGCGCGCGGCGGCCGGGTGCGCGGGCGGCGCGCGGCGCGGTCCGGCCAGCGCGGCCCTGCCGGCGAGGGCCAGCGCGGCCGCGCCGGCGAGGGCGAGCGCGGCCGCCGCAGGCCATGCGGCGCGGGCGGTCATGCGGGCGGTCATGGCCTCGCCGCCCGGGCGCCGCTGCGATCGCGCTCGTTCCACGCCCGCTGCAGCGGCAGGCGGCGCAGGCGCACCCCGGTCGCGGCGTGGAGCGCGCTGGCCAGCGCCGGCGCGACGGGAGGCAGGCCCGGTTCGCCGACGCCGGTGGGCGGCTCGCGGCTGTCGGCCAGCTCCACGCGGATCTCGGGGCACTCGTGCATGCGCAGGGCCGGGAAGGTGTCGAAGTTGCCCTGCTGCACCACGCCGCCCTCGAGCGTGATCTCCTGATCGACGGCGGCCGAGAGGCCGAACACGATCGCGCTCTCCATCTGCGACGCCGCGATGTCGGGGTTGACGACGAGGCCGCAGTCCGCCGCGCACCAGACCCGGGACACGCGGATGCGGCCGTCAACCACGCCGGCCTCCACCACCTCTGCCACCTCGGTGCCGAACGCGGTGTGGCGGGCGATGCCGCGCGCGAACCCGGGGGGCGACGGCGCGCCCCACTGGCTCATCCGGGCCACCGCGTCGAGCACGCGCAGCTCGCGCGAGCCGGCCGGCAGCATCTGGCGCCGGAGCTGGTACGGGTCGCGGCCGGCCGCGCGCGCCAGCTCGTCGATGAAGCCCTCCATGAAGAAGGCGTTGAACGAGTGGCCGACCGAGCGCCAGAAGCCGACCGGCAGGCGCGACTGGATGGGCGTGTACTCGACGCGCAGGTTGTCGATGCGATAGGGCGTGTCGCGCGCGCCCTCGCTGGCGAACAGGTCGGCCATGGTGTTCGTGCCGACCAGCGCGACGGTGGTGTCGGCCATCGTGGTGCGCGACAGGCGCGGCAGCCAGGCCGGCTGCCCGCC
>DATFRY010000315.1:0-13764 GCA_035262925.1 Kofleriaceae bacterium
CCTCGAGGAACATCGACGACCGCCCGGTGCCCGCTGGCCTCCAGTGCGATCTCATGGCGCGTCCCTCGGGACGAACGAAGAGCGTAGAAACGCGCGCGGACCTCGACCCCACCATGCACACCGGCGATTTCTGCAACCTGCTCGACCGAACTCTCGGAAGGCTCAAACGTTGCCCCCATACCCTACTCCTTTGGTTCGGCCTGATTCAACCCATGGGAGGCACGCCCGCCTGCCCCTCCTCACCTGCACGTGGTAACGCCAACGTGAACGTTGTGCCGGCCCCGAGCTGCGAGGTCGCCTCCATTCGCCCACCATGCAGCTGAGCGACGTGGCGAGCGACTCCGAGCCCAAGGCCGATTCCGTTGGAGCGCTTCGTGGAATGGAATTCGCCCGACATGACACGCTCGAGCGTTTCGGTCGACATCCCAGGTCCGTTGTCGCGCACGCGGATCGTCACCTCGGTTCCGGTCCCCTCGGCCGCCTCCAGGATCACCTCGCCGCCGCGGCCATTGACGACGCAGGCGTCTGCTGCATTAGCTGCGAGATTGTACACCGCCCGGCGCAGGAGATTCTCGTCCGCGTCGATCGCTTCCGCCTTGCTCTCGACCGCGAACGAAACGCCGCGCCACTTGGGGCTGGCCCGCAGGTCGGCAGCGATGTCCTCCAGCAGATGGACCGGTTCGATGTGGTGAAGGCTCAAGGAGACTGACCCCGCAGCGGTCAAGCGGCGCAGATCCTCCAGGTATCTCTTGAGCTTGGGTAGCTCCTTCTGCCGCATGAACTCGAACAGCTCCCATGCGTCCTCGTCCTCGCGATGGGCGGCGAGGCTCTCGCAGGCGGTCCGGACGCTCTCGATCGGGTGTCGGAGATCGTGGGTGAGCCCCGCGGCGACCCGGCCGAACGTGGTCAGGCGCTCGCGGCGCCTGGCGTCGTCGTGCAGCGCCTCGAGCGAGGCGGCCATCTCGTTGATCCCGGCGCCGAGGGCGTCGAGCTCGGCCAGCCCCGATCGGATGTCGACCCGCTCTCCCAGCTTGCCCGAGGCCAGGACGCGGGTGTGCAGGCCGAGCCGCTCGATGCCGTGCACCGCCTTGCGGCCGGCGAAGTAGGCGGCCAGGACCGCGATCACCAGGGTCACGCAGACCAGGAGGAAGAGGCTCCGCTTCATGGCGGTCACCGCGCCGAGCGCCTGGGCCACCGGCTGCTCGACGACGATCATCCAGCCGCGCTCGCCGACGTCGGCCACCGCTGCGAAGGACTCCACGCCCTGCTGATTGGTGATCGTCCTGCCCGCGCGCGCGCTGGCCACGATCTTGCGGTTGCCCTCGCTCGAGAAGACGTAGCGCCGCTCCTCCGGATCGCCGTGGGCCAGGAGGGTGCCGTCCGCCGTGACCAGCCGGACGAAGCCGCTCTTGCCGACGCGCACCTGGTTGATGGGCTTCCACACCTCCATGAGGTCGATCTGGGCCACCACCGCGCCGGCCGGCTCGCCGGCCAGGACGAGCGGCTCACCCACAGTGATGGTGTGGGCGAACGGGCCGGACCGCCCCTCCGCCGGCGGGCGCACCGGCGCGGCGGCCGATTTCCCGGCCCGGGCCTGCGCGGCGACCAGGCGGTGGTCTGCGCTGTTGTCCGGCACCGGAGGTCCTGCCACGCGGCGCCCGTCGGGGGCGTACACCGTCAGGTCGTGGAAGTTGGGGAACTGGATCGAGAACGCGTTCTGGGTCAGGTCCGGAACGTCGGCCTGCAGGATGGCGATGCCGATGGTGTGGAGCAGATCGCGCTCCGCCTCGATGTGGGCGTCGATGCGGCGCGCGATGGCGTAGGCCAGTCGCTCGTTGCCGCCCCGCACCTCGGCCACCGCGGTGCTTCCGGCGCGCTGGACGGCCAGGATCCCGAACGCGGCGAGCGGCACCAGCCCCACCACCACGAGCACCAGCAGCGCGTAGATGCGGAACCTCACCGGGTGGCCCCCTCCCCCTCCTCTTCTCCGCCCTCGCCCTCGTCATTCTGACACAGGTGCAGATCCGCCATCCAGCGCCACGATGTGTCGTTGGGGGTGACGTCGCCGCAGAAGCGGGCGTCGATGGCTGCGAAGGTCCGCACCTCGTAGAGCTCGGTCGCCGGCACCTCGCGATCGAGGATTGCGCGCGCCTGGGCCAGGTCCTGGCGGCGGACCGCGGCATCGTAGTCGGGGTCGGCGAACCCGGTCATGGACGGGGTGGTCGGCCCTGGCGTCATGAATCGCCCGAAGCGGCGATCGCCCTTGGGCAGGGGACCCAGCGCCAGCTCGTGACTGCCGCTGTCCAGGCGCGACCCGAACTCCTCGAGCGATACCGGCAGGACGTCGACCACGACGCCGAGCCTGCCCAGCTGGTGGCGGATCACGCTGGCCGCGAGCACGGTCGTGGAGTCGCCCTCGAGCGCCAGGAGCGAGAGCCGGCCCGGAAGCCTGACCGCGCCCTGCGTTCCCGCCTGGCTGGGCCGAGCGCTCGAAGCGTCGCCGGTCGCCACGCGAGCGATCGCCTCGCGATTGAGCCCGGCGGCGATGCGCCGGCGCACCTCGACGGCCGCCAGCGCCGGGTTGTGGACATTGAAGAACAGGGTGGCCGTGATGGTCGCCGGGATATCGAGCACCCGCACGCTGGCCATGCCGGCGAACTGCTCGCGGAAGAGCGCCGGCGACGACGACATCACGTCGAGCTCGCGCGCCATGAGCTTGCGCCACTCGTCGGAGGCCGACACCTCGACGATCTCGATCACGTCGATCGCGGAGCGGCCGCGCCGCCGGAGGCGCGCGTGTCCCTGCGACTGCGACTCGACCTTGAAGGGGCCGACGTCGAAAACCAGGCTCCACGGATCCGTCCGCTCCGCGGAGGCGGCGTCCGTGAAAACTGCCTCGATGAGATCCGGTGCGATCGCCCTCGCGGATACCAGGTTCTGCGAGCGCAGAGACGAAGCCAGCTGCTGGACCGTGAAGCGAGAGCGCGCTCGCCGCTTCAGGATCAGACGCGGTCCGGCGCGCTCGATTCCCTCTATGTGCTCGGTCCCGAGCTCATAGATGAGATCGGCGGCGGCCGCGGAGGATCCCTGAAGGGTCGCGCCGGGGATGAACGCCGAGAGTCCTGCCGTGGCGCCGACCCGGAAAACGATGTCTTCCGCTTGTCCGTCGCTCGATCCGCTGCAGGCGGACAGGAGGATGAACAGCAGGCCGGCCGGCGCTCCCCTCGATGCCACACCCCGTATTCTAGCCGTACAAACGACTGCACGGCAGCAGGACCGGCTTTTCCTTGTTCTTCCCCTTCACGACGATCTTCTTGCTCTGCTTCTTGCTGTCGCTCTTGGTCTGCTTCATGTCAGTTCTCCTGCGAGGGGTTTACGCCACGACCCGAAGACGCGCGGGGCGGGTCTTCGCGGGCGGGACTTGTGATGACTGCCGGGGCAGCGGAAATGCCGCCACGGCCTCGGAGACGCTGTCACACGTTGCGAGCAGGAAGTTGCGAACCACCGCATCCTCCTTCACGCGCTCGAAGTACGGCTTGTCGCAGTTCACACCCTCCGGCTTTCCGGTCTTGAGCCACTCGGACGCCACGCAGCCGCCGCCGCAGTTGGGCCGGTGGCTGCATCCATCGCACGAGCCCTGCGGGGTCGCGCGCAGCATGCGCTGGTACAGGTCCTGTTCCAGCCCGCGAGTGACGTGGCCGATGCCCCACTCCGGGTGGCCGAGGAAGCCGGGGCACTTGAAGATGACGCCATCGGGATCGATGGCGAAGCTGTGGTGGTCGTGGAACTCGCATGGTCCGACCGCGTTGATCGCGCTGGCGCTGAATTCACGCCGCAGCACCTCGTCTTGCATCGCGACGTGCATGGTGGTGTCCGCGTCGCTCCAGGTACAGAGGCGCCCGCCCCCGTTCCAGTCGGGAGACGACAGTCCCTCGACCGCCGGCGTGAAGCGCACGAACGAGCCCGCCGGCAACCCTGCGTCGGCCAGCTTGCCGAGCAGCGGTATGAAGCCGTCCACGGTCTGCGGCGTGTAGTTGCCGTTGACGTAGATGCGGATCCGGCGGCTGGCCGCCATCGCGTTGCCGAACACGCGCGCGTAGGTGTCCTCGCCCTTCTTGGACACGCGGGTCAGGCGGTGCGTGCTCTCGTCGCCGTCGATCGTCACCTCGGCCTCGATCAACCCGAGCGGCACCAGCTGATCGAGGACCGCCTCGGTCAGGAAGTAGCCGTTGGTGATCGTCATGAACGAGAAGGTCAGGCCGGCCGGCAGGATCCGGTCGCGGATGCGCGTCGCGATGCGCGCGATGCGATCCGGGTGGAGCAGCGGCTCGCCGCCGCAGAAGACGAGGTGGATGCCGCCCACTCCGGTCTCGAGCGCGCGCTCGACCAGCCAGTCGGCCGTCCGGTCGGCCACGTCCGGCTTCATCACGGTGCCGTCGAGGATCCCGGCCTGCGAGCAGTACGGGCACTCGAAGTTGCAGGCCAGGTTGATGCTGACCAGGACCTCGAGCCGCGTCGTGCGCGAGCGCCGCCGCTCGAACCAGGCGCGGAACTCTGCCTCCTCGGCCTCGCGGCTCTCCACCACCACGGCGACGTCCGTGTCGCTGAGATCGGAATCGTCGACCAGCGCCCTCTCCTCGGCGGTGAGATCACCCCCGCCGTCTGCCTTGCGCAGCGCCGCCATGGTCTCGGCGTCGACCACGACGAATCCGCCGGACAGCGTGTTGTGGATGAGCGTGCTGCCCGGCTCCGGGTAGCCGTCGACATAGTGGTTGAAGCAGGACAGGCGCATCGTGAGCAACGCGGGTTCAGGTGTGCACGGATCGGGCCGATGGGTTTCTGTCGCAGATCGCCGACATTCCTCGTTCGCCTACCTACAGGTCGGGACGTGTTCGCGGCCTATTCACTGGAGCCCTGGTTCGGGAGGCACATAAGGGCAAAGCGGGCAGAACCTTGGCGGACTGGACGAGATACTGGCTCTGGCGTCGCCTCCGTCCGGATCGCGACAAGCACCTTGTATGCCCGATTGCGCAAGTCGTGCGCACGTGGCACGGGAGGACGACCGCACAGCGAAGCTGTTGCGTGCGGTTCTATCGCGTGGCTACGGCGCAATCAAGTGGAGCCAACATGACAGGCGATCTCTCGCCGACGGTCACTGCCACCTCGACGTCGACTCGGCTCTCGTGTGGGGAAATCGTCAACGCCACCTCCTCCGATGACAGGGACTGACCGATCTGCACCTGCGGTGGGCTCAACGTCTTTCGCCGGCGGTCGATACTATGGATCTCGGTGAGCCATGGGTCGTGAACCTGGAGGGCGCTGAGGGTGTTCGTACCACTCGACCTGCTCCTCGGACTGTTCGTCCCGGTCGGCGACCCGCACTCGCTCGGGTCGCTCGACCAGCAGGCCCGCGTCCGCCTCGCGCGGATCGGTCTGGTCGCGGTTCCCTTCCTCGCCGCGTGGATAGGCGGACTGGTCTGTCTGCAGACACCGATCGTCGGGCGACTGCAGGCCGACAGCCCCAGCCGTCCGCGCGCAGGTGACGATGGATGCGCCGCGCCGCGGCGAGATCCTCGCGCGGTCATCGGCGCGCCGCGTCGTGTGTCGCGCCGGTCTCGATCGGCCATCGCACCGGCGAGGGCGCGCTCCGCGCGGGTGCCGAGGCGCCGGTCACCCGCCTCCCCGCAGGGCCTCACCTCCCGGTCGTGGCCGGCACCGACCTGGTCCCTGGACCGGCGCCACGCGCTGGCTGCGCTGCGCCTCGGTGTGGGACCCACCTTTCGCCCGGAACATCCGGCGAGCCCGCACGTGGTCGGCACGGCCGGCGAGGAGCAGAGCGGATCATGACAGCGGTGGACGCAGGCGCGAGCGCGCGCATCCTGGTCATCGACGACACTCGCGAGATGCACGGGTCGTTCCGGCGAATCCTGTGTCGCCCGCGCCGGGGGTCGCAGCAGAGGGTCGAGGCGCTCGAGGCGGCCCTGTTCGGCAAGAACACGCCCCCGCCGCCGGCCTCGCTCACCTTCACCATGGACTCGGCCTACCAGGGGCAGGAGGGGCTCGACCTCCTGCGCCAGGCGCGCTCGACCGGCAAGCCATACGCGCTCGCGTTCGTCGACATGCGCATGCCACCGGGCTGGGACGGGGTCGAGACCATCACGCACCTCTGGGCCGAGGACCCGGATCTCCAGGTCGTCATCTGCACGGCCTACACCGACCAGACCTGGACCGACGTGCTGCGGCAGCTGGGCGACCGCGAGAGCCTGCTCATCCTCAAGAAGCCGTTCGACAACATCGAGGTCGCCCAGATGGCGAGCACGCTGACTCGCAAGTGGACCTACGAGCAGGAGCTGCGCAGCCGCATGGGCGACCTGGAGGAGATGGTGCAGAAGCGCACCCGCAGCCTGGCCGAGCTCAACGAGAAGCTGCAGCTGGAGATCGCCGAGCGGGCTCGCATGGAGGCGGAGCTGCGCCTTGCGCAGAAGCTGGAGGCGGTGGGCCAGCTGGCCGCCGGCATCGCGCACGAGATCAACACGCCGCTGCAGTACGTGGGCGACAGCGTCCACTTCCTGCGCGACTCGTTCGGCGACCTGCTCTCGGTCACCGCCGCGTTCCGCCCCTGCGTGGAGGCCCTGGCCGCCGTCCCCGGGCACGAGGCGCTGATCGACCGCGCCGCGGAGGCGCGCGAGGACGGCGACCTCGACTACCTGGAGGAGAGCGTGCCGCGCGGCCTCGAGCGGGCCATGAAGGGGATCGAGCACGTGAGCTCGATCGTGCGGGCGCTGAAGGAGTTCGCCCATCCGGGCGAGAAGGAGAAGACGCCCGGCGACCTCAACCGCGCGCTGCAGAACGCGCTCATCGTGAGCCGCAACGAGTACAAGTTCGTGGCCGACATCGAGACCGAGCTGGGCGACATCCCCGAGGTGCTCTGCGATCTGAGCGAGCTCAACCAGGTCTTCCTCAACCTCATCATCAACGCGGCCCACGCGATCGGCGACGTGGTGCGCGGAAGCGACCGGAAGGGCGTCATCCGGGTCCGCACCGAGCGGGCGGGCGACACCGTGCGCGTGACCATCGGGGACACCGGCACCGGCATCCCGGCCGACATCCGCGACCGCGTGTTCGACCCGTTCTTCACCACCAAGCCGGTCGGCAAGGGGACCGGCCAGGGTCTGGCCATCGCCCGATCGATCGTGGTGGACAGGCACGGCGGCCGCGTCACCTACGAGACCGAGGTGGGCCGCGGCACCGCCTTCCACATCGATCTGCCGATCGGCGCGACCGACCAGGGCGCCTGACCGGCCGGCCCTCGAGCGCCGGCCGCCGGCGACGACGCGCTCAGCTGATCGCGCGGGCGTGCGGGATCTGGCCGGGCTCGTGGCGGATGGCCTCGTTGAGCGCGCTCTGCACGACGGCCATGCCGATGAAGCCGACGCCGAACAGCGAGAGCACGAAGAGAAGCACGAACGAGGTCACCTGCGTCATCCGGCCGCGGGTGACGTGCTCGACCCCGCCGGCCCACTTCCACTGCCACCAGATGTTGACGAACGGAATGACGAGCAGCCAGGCCGTCGGGATGTCGGCCCCTCGCTCGACCATCTCGCGCTTGGTCGCGACGAACCAGTAGATGGCGTACAGGCCGCAGGTGATGAACGTCAGCAGCACGACCCCGAGCACAGAGCGTTCTCTCACGTCTCTCCTCCAGGCTTGACCCGCCAGGGACCATCCGGCCTCGCCGGGCACCTGTCAAGGGCACCCGGACAGCGGCCGCGAGCCGCCGTCACGGCTCGGAGCGGCGGAAGAGCACGCCCGCCAGCCACATGATGACCCCGACGAGCGCGGCGGTGATCGACATGGTCAGCCAGAACCGGTCGGGCAGGATGCCGAGCAATCCGGGCAGCATCGGCACGAAGGCCAGGTTCTGGCCGATGTAGAGGATGAGGATGACCGCGACCAGGATGGACCGCGTGACCATCCCGAAGAAGACGCCGACGGCGGCGGACAGCGCGATCACGCCGACCATCGACGCCAGCGCGCGGAGCGCGTCGCCGATGGCGCCGGCGACCGGCGCGCCGAGCAACGCGTCGAGCGCGAGCCCGACGCTCAGCGACACGATGCAGGCGACCGACACCGAGATGGTGACCGCGCCGAACTTGGCCCACAGGATGTGCTCGCGCCGGAGCGGGCGAATGAGGAGGAGGTCGTAGACGTTGCGGTTGCGCTCGCTGACGATGTCGACGCCGACGAGGAGCGCGGCCACGGTGCCGGCCACGCTCGACATGATGAGCGCCATGAACGCGGTCGCGCTCAGCGGGCCGCGCCCGGTCGCGCCGGCCAGGCTCTCCGGCAGGACGAAGTAGCCGAGGATCGTGAGGGCGGGCAGGACCGCCCAGAGGACGAGCATGACCCGCGAGCTGGCGAAGCCGAGCAGCTCGTCGCGGAGGAGCATCAGCGCGGGCGAGCCGGGCGTCTCGCGGCCGCGCGTCAACTCGGCCTCCCGGCCGCGCGCGCCCGCTCGATCAGGCGCGCGAACAGCTGGTCGAGGTTGGGCTCGGCGGCGGCGATCCGGCGCAGCCGCCCGCCGTGATGCAGCGTCTGCTCGACCAGGGCATGGATCGCGTCGTCGGCCGCCGCCGGGCCGGTCCCCTCGCGCAGGCGCACCGACCAGACGCCGCGCCCGACCTGGGTCGCCCCGGCCAGCGCCGGGCCCTCGCTCAGAAACGCGGTCTGGCCCGGCGGGGTCGAGAACTCGACGCCGATCTCGAGGGGCAGGTCGACCTCGGCCACCAGCTCCCGGATCGATCCGGTGGTGACCATCTTGCCGTCGCACAGGACGCCCACCCGGTCGGCCACGTCCTGCACGTCGCCGAGGATGTGCGACGAGAACAGCACGGTCGCGCCGTCCCGCTGGCGCTCGCGGATGACCTCCTTGAGCAGGGCCCGGCTCGCCGGATCGAGGCCCTCGAGCGGCTCGTCGAGGATGAGCAGCCTCGGCCGGTGGAGGAGCGCCTGGATGAGGCCGAGCTTCCGGGTCATGCCGCCGGACAGCTGCCGGATCTTCCGCCCGCGCGCCTGCCCGAGCTGGAAGCGCTCGAGCAGCTCGTCCATGCGCTGCTCGACCACGCTGGCCGGCACGCGGCTGAGCGCCCCGAGCGAGCGCAGCGCGCTCTCCACCGTGCGCCAGCTCTGGAAGCCGGCCGACTGCGGCAGGTAGCCGATGAGCGCGTGCGTCTCCGATCGATCCCGCGTCACCTGCACGCCGGCGATGGCGACCGCGCCCTCGAACTTGCCGATCAGCCCGGCCATGACCTTGAGGGTCGTCGTCTTGCCGGCGCCGTTGGGCCCGACGTAGCCGAACACCTCGCCCTCGCGGATGTCGAGGTCGATGCCGTCGAGCGCCGCGTAGTAGCCGTACCGCTTGCGCAGACCACGCACCTCGACGAGTGACCCCGCTGCCATTGTCCCGCTTCGATGTCTCCCGCGCCGGAACAGTTACCACACCCGGACGGAGGGCGCGCGACGGAGCTGCCGGCGGGCGGCTAATTTGGTTGCCTGTCGCGGCGAGCGGCGGGATCATGGGCCGCTTCCCTCCACCAGTTCGCGGCGACAGCCAGGAAGGTGGTCATGGCGCAGCGCGCTAAAATCACGGTGTCTCGCTCCCCGTCGGGCGTCATCATCCAGGTCAGCGGCGCCGGGACCATCAGCGAGAGCCCCGTCGTCCACGCGTTCGCCGACCAGGTCCTCGGCGATCGCGGCCAGCGCGTCACCATCCACCTGGCATCCTGCACGTACATGGACAGCACCTTCCTCGGCGGTCTGGTCAGCCTGTTCCGGCGCCACGGCGCGAGCGGCCGCTTCGCCATCTTCGCGCCCGAGCCGGAGCGGCGCTCGCTGTTCGGCGTGAGCCGGCTCGACACCATCCTGCCGTTCGTCGACGACACCCCGGCGGCGGGCGGCGATATCCAGCCGCTCGAGATCGCCCCGCCGGCGTCGACCGACGACATGGCCCGCTACGTCGCCGACTGTCACCGGCTGCTGGCCGAGCTGGGCGGCGCCGAGGCACCCGAGTTCGCCCGCGTGGCCGACGCGCTGGCCGCCGATCTCGAGCGCAACCGGCGGCCGTAGCGCTCCGCGCGGGAGGCGGAGACCAGCGATGAGCACCACCACACGAGACACCTGGCCCGAGCTCCCTTACCGAGAATGGCGGGACACCTGCACGACCTTGCACCTGTGGACCCAGATCATCGGGAAGGTCAGGCTGGCCCACACGCCGTGGATCAATCACTCGTGGCACGCGACGCTGTACGTGTCGGCGCGCGGGCTCACGACGTCGACCATCCCGCACGAGCGGCGCGTCTTCGACATCGAGCTCGACCTCATCGATCACGCGCTGGTGATCCGGACCGGTGAGGGCGCCGTCCGCCGCCTGCCGCTCCGGCCGCAGGCGGTGGCAGACTTCCACGCCGAGCTCATGGGCGCGCTCGAGGAGCTCGACCTCGCGGTCCCCATCCACGGCGCTCCCAACGAGGTCGCGGAGGCGATCCCGTTCCGCGACGATCGCGTGCACAAGACCTACGACCCCGGGCACGCGCACCGCTTCTGGCGCGCGCTGGTCCAGGTCGATCGCGTGTTCAAGCAGTTCCGCACCGGCTACCTGGGCAAGGTCAGCCCGGTGCACCTGTTCTGGGGCTCGCTGGACCTGGCGGTCACGCGCTTCTCGGGCCGCACGGCGCCGCCGCACCCGGGCGGCATCCCGAGGCTGCCCGACGCGATCACGCGCGAGGCCTACTCCCACGAGGTCTCGAGCGCCGGCTTCTGGCCCGGGGGCGGCCCGATCGAGCAGGCGATCTTCTACTCGTACGCCTACCCGGAGCCGCCCGGCTTCCAGGGCGCGGCGATCGAGCCGGCGGCGGCCAGCTACCACGGGGAGCTGCGCGAGTTCGTGCTGCCGTACGACGCGGTGCGCACCGCCGGCGACCCCGACGCGGTGCTGCTCGCGTTTCTCGACAGCACCTACCGGGCGGCGGCGGTGGCGGGAGAATGGGACCGCGCCGCGCTCGAGTGCCCGATCGGTCAACCCGGCGTGGTGCGATTGACAGTCGATGCGGCCCTGACGTCTGGAGGCAGCGGAGAGAGATGACCCTGGAGATCCCCTACAAGTCCATTCCCGACATGTTCCTCAAGCGCGTCGCGGCCAGCCCCGACAGCAACGCGTTCGGATATCCGACCGGCGCCAACGGCACCGAGACGGTCGCCTGGTTGACCTGGCGGCAGGTGGCGGACCGGGCGGACCGCATCGCGGCCGGCCTGCGCAGCCTCGGGGTGGAGGACGAGGACCGCGTGGCGATCCTGGCCGGCACGCGCCTCGAGTGGGTGCTGGCCGACCTCGGCATCATGTGCGCCGGCGCAGCGACCACCACGGTCTACCCCACCACCGACGCGGACGACGCCGCGTTCATCCTGGCCGATTCGGGATCGGCGGTGCTGATCGCCGAGAGCCCGCAGCAGGCGGCCAAGATGGAGGGGCAGGACCTCCCTGCCCTCACGCACATCATCGTCATCGACGGCGAGGCGGCGGCGGGCTCGAGCCGGCCGCAGATGACGCTGGCCGAGCTGGAGCGGCGCGGCGCCGCGGCCATCGCGGCCGAGCCCGGGCTGGTCGCGCGCACCGTCGATCGAGTGCGCCCCGACCAGCTCGCCACGCTCATCTACACCTCGGGCACCACGGGTCGGCCCAAGGGCGTGGAGCTCCTGCACGCCGGATGGTGCTGGGAGGGCGTGGCCCAGGCCAAGCTCGGGCTGCTCAAGCCCGACGATCTTCAGTACCTGTGGCTGCCGCTGTCGCACTCGTTCGGCAAGACGCTCATCTGCGGCGTCGTCCACGTGGGGATGCCGACCTACGTCGACGGCCGGGTCGACAAGCTGGTCGACAACCTGGCAAAGATCCGGCCGACCTTGATGTGCGCGGCCCCGCGCGTGTTCGAGAAGGTCTACAACCGCGCGGTCACCACGGCGCAGTCGGCCGGCGGGGCCAAGGCGAAGATCTTCGGCTGGGCGGTGGGCGTCGGCAAGCAGAAGATCGCGCTCGAGCAGGCCGGCAAGCCGCTGCCGTTCGGGCTGCAGCTGCGCTACGGCCTGGCCAGCCGCCTGGTCTTCTCCAAGCTGCAGGCGCGCCTGGGCGGGCGCATCCGCATCCTGGTGTCGGGCGCGGCGCCGCTGTCGCGCGAGATCGCCGAGTTCTTCGCCGCCGCCGGCCTGCCGATCATGGAGGGCTACGGCCTGACCGAGACCAGCGCCGGCAACTTCGTCAACCGGCCCGAGAAGCTGCGCATCGGCACGGTCGGTCAGTCGCTGGGCGACCTCGAGTGCCGGCTCGACACCGACGGCGAGATCCTCTTGCGCGGCACGCCGGTCATGCGCGGCTACCACAACCTGCCGGACGAGACCAGCAAGGCGTTCACCGAGGACGGCTTCTTCCGCACCGGCGACATCGGCGAGCTGGACGGCGAGGGCTTCCTGCGCATCACCGATCGCAAGAAGGATCTGGTCAAGACCTCGGGCGGCAAGTACATCGCGCCGTCGTACATCGAGGGGATGTTCAAGGCGCTGTGCCCCTACGCCTCGCAGGTCGTGGTGGTGGGGCAGGCGCGCAACTACTGCACCATGCTGGTCACGCTCGACCCCGACTCGATCGGCGGGTGGGCCGCCACCACGCCGCTGGCCGGCAAGTCGTACGCCGAGATCGCCGCGTCGGCGGAGGCGGCGGCGATGATGGGCGAGCACGTGGCGAAGCTCAACGCGAGCCTCAACCGGTGGGAGACGATCAAGAAGTTCACCATCCTGCCGCGCGACCTCACCATCGAGAACGGCGAGATGACGCCGTCGATGAAGGTGAAGCGCCGCGGGGTCGAGGCCAGCTTTGCCGCCGAGATCGAGAAGATGTACGAGGGCAGCGTGGCCGAGCTGTGACGGGCCGGACGGGCGGCCGCGGCCGCGCTCAGAGCTCGATCTTGAGGATGCGGCCCTCGGTTCCGACCAGCCAGCCGGTGCGGTGGCTGGCGAAGCCCACCGCCCAGTAGCTGGCGACACCCGGCAGGAGGGACCAGGTGTCGCCCTCGTCGGCGGACCAGGCCGCGCCGCCCGGGCCGGTCGCCACCACGGTGACGTGGTCGCGGTCGCGGCCGTCGGCGTCCCGGTGGGTATGGTCGCGGCCGAGCGCGTACGCCAGGCCGTAGATGGCGCCGGGGAACGGCGTCGGCGCGGCGAGCTGCCAGGTCTTGCCGCCGTCGCGCGAGCGCGCCGTGTTGTCGGAGGTGTCGCCGGGCGCGGCGAGATCGCCGCCGCCCAGCATGCCGTGGCGGATGTCGCGGAACGCGACGGTGAAGGCGCCCGAGCTCGCCGTCCCCTGCGGGATCGGCGTGTCGTAGGCGGCCCAGGTCTCGCCTCCGTCGACGGTGGCCAGCACGCGCGCGCGCTCGGCCCCTCCCGTCGCGATCCACGCCCGCCGCGGGCCCACCGTCGCCACGCAGGTGCCGCTGGCGGCGAACGCGGACTCGCCCTGCAGCGCGGCCGGCAGGTGGTCGCCGATGTCCTGCCAGGTCTGGCCGTCGACCGTGCGCAGCACCGGGAAGCGCCCGCCGCTCGAGTCGGCCATGACGAGGCCGCGCGTCGGGGTCCAGAAGGCGAAGCAGTCGTCGAAGCCGGCCGGGTCCTGGTTCTGGAACTGGAGCGACCAGGTCGCGCCGCCGTCGACCGTCTTGTAGA
>DATFRY010000316.1:0-4948 GCA_035262925.1 Kofleriaceae bacterium
CTGGCTCCGGCTCGGCGGGCCCTGGCCCTAGAACGGAATGTCTTCCGGCTCGCGCGGGGCGTCTTCGTCGCGGGGAGGCGGGGCGTCGTCGTCGAACGGGGCGTCGCCGCGGCGGCTGGTGCGGGCCGAGTCGATGGTCCAGACGTCGAGGCTGTTGAAGTACTTCACGTCGCCCTGCGGGCTGGTCCATTCCCGGCCGCGCAGGCTGAACTCGATGCGCACTGGATCGCCGACCTTGAAGCGATCGAGCTGGTCGCAGCGGTCACCGGTGAGCTGGAAGAGGACGACCTGCGGGTACTTCGGGTTGTCGGCGATCTCGACGACGAACTCTCGCTTCTGGAACCGGTCGGTGACCCGCTTGGTGTCGAAGATGGTGTGGAGCTTACCGCTGACCTCGATGGCCATGCGGCGGAGGATATGCCACACGACCGACATTGTCTGCGCCCATTCGCATTCAGTTGACCGCCATCGTCGCCCGGCACCGACGGTGGCGCGCCCGGCCGTCCGCGAGCCTTTCCGCGCCGCGGCTCTCACCTCGATTCCCCGCCCCAGGATCGACGCGGGTTTCACGGGAGCCGGGCCGCGGCGCGTGCGCGGCGCGGGCACGCGATACGATGCGCCATGCGCGTCGTTCACCTCCCTCTCGTCGTGCTCCTCTCGGCATGCGCTGGACAGACCGGGCCGGTGGCCGGGCCGGGGTCGGACGCGGGAGCGGCCCTGCCCTCGCGCTTCGACCCGGCCGCCGTCGACGCCTACGTGGCGGCGCAGATCCGCTCGCGCGGCATCGTCGGCGCGCAGCTGGTCATCGCGCAGGGCGGCGAGGTGGTGCTGTCGCGCGCCTACGGCCTCGCCTCGCTGGCGACGCGCGCGCCGGTCACGCCCGACACGTCGTTCGGCATCGGCTCGATCACCAAGCAGTTCGTGTGCGGGGCGGCGCTCCTGCTCGAGGACGACGGCGTGCTGTCGCTCGACGACAAGGTCTCGGCCCACTATCCCGGGCTCACGCGCGGCGCCGACATCCGGCTCGACGATCTCGGCGCCCACATCTCGGGCTACCCCGACTTCTACCCGCTCGACTTCGTCGACCAGCGCATGCGCGCGCCGATCGACCCGGACGAGGTCGTGCGGCGCTACGCCACCGTGCCGCTCGAGTTCGAGCCGCGCACGCGCTGGTCCTACAGCAACACCGGCTTCCTCGTGCTCGGCCGCATCGTCGAGAAGGTGAGCGGCCAGCCGCTCGACGACTTCCTCCGCCGCCGCGTGTTCACGCCGCTGGGCATGACCCGCTCCTTCTTCACGCCGCCGCCCGACACGCCCGGGCTGGCCACCGGACACCTCAGCTTCGCGCTCGGAGAGCCGCAGCCGGTCGCCCCCGAGGGCCGCGGCTGGCTGCACGCCGCCGGGGGCATGTTCGCCAGCGCAGGCGACCTGGCCCGCTGGGACCTCGCGCTCGCCCAGGGCAAGGTCCTGTCGCCGAAGTCGCTCGCGCGCCTGACCACGCCGCGCACGCTGACCGGCGGCCGCAGCACCGACTACGGCTGCGGCATCGGCGTCCGCCACGTCGCCGGCGAGACCGTCCTCAGCCACTCGGGAGCCGTCGCCGGCTTCCTCAGCTACAACGCGTTCATCCCGCGCACGCGATCGGCCGTCGTCCTCCTGGTCAACACCGAGGGCGGCAGCCCGGGCGATCTGCACTCGCAGCTCGTCAACCTGCTGGTCGGGCCGACGACGTTCGTGCCGCCGGTGAAGGGTCCGCCGCCCACCGAGGTCGCGCTCGACCTCCTCCACCAGATGCAGCGCGGCGCGCTCGACCGGTCGCGCCTCGCCCCCGAGCTGGCCGAGTACCTGAACGACGCGCGGGTCCGCGAGGCGGCGCCGCGCCTGCGCGCCCTCGGCGAGCCGAAGTCGGTCGAGTCCGGCGACAGGCGCGGGCGCGGCGGCATGGAGGTGACGCCGATCCGCTTCGTCTTCCCGCAGCGCACGGTCAAGGCGCTCCTCTACCGCACGCCCGACGGCGTGGTGCACGAGTTCCTGATCCAGCGCGACTGAGGGGCGCGATCGAGAGGCGCGGCCGGGCGCGGCCGGCCGCGGCCGGCCGCGGCGCGGCCGCCGGCCTACTTCTTGGCCTGGGCGGCGAACGCGGCCATCGCCTGCTTGCCGCGCTCCGCCCGCTCCTCGGGCGTCAGGTCCTCCTTGTGCGTGGAGATCGCCCAGGTGTGGCCGTACGGGTCCCTCAGCTGGCTGTAGCGATCGCCCCAGAACATGTCGGCCGGCGGCATCATCGCCACCGCGCCCGCCTTGACCGCGCGCTCGAACAGGGCGTCCACGTCGGGGCAGTAGAGGTTGATGATGACCGACGTGCCGCCCAGGCTCTGGGGCGAGCGCGGGCCGTCGGGTCTCATGTCCGAGAAGTCGTCGGCCATCATGATGATGGAGTCGCCGATGCGCATCGACGCGTGCCAGAGCCGGCCGTCGGGCCCCGGCGACCGGGCGAGGATCTCGGCCCCGAGCGCCTTCTCGTAGTAGGACAGCGCCTCGCTGCAGTTGCGGATGACGAGGTGGGGCGTGATGGAGTGGAATCCGTCGGGGATGGGCTTGGCCATGATGTCCTCTCAGGTTGGGGGTCGACGCGAGCGGGGCAGGACCTTCGCGACGTGCGCGATGACCCGGGAGACCCGGCTCTCGTGCTGGCAGAACTCTGGCGCGTCCGGGTCGAGGCGGCCACGTTCGAGCTGGTCGAGCACCGCGGGCAGGAGCACGTCGAACATGCGCGGCCAGCCGCGGCCGAGTATCAGGCTCACCATGATCGCCTTCAGGCCATCGAAGCCGCTCTGCTCGAAGTCGAGCCGAGTGCCGCCCTCGACCGCGTCGAGGCGCCAGGACACGATGGTGTCGATCGGCCCGCCGCGCCACGAGATGCGGAGGAGGCGCGGCTCGTCCAGCTCGAGCACCTTGCAGTGCACCACGCCGTCCCAGCCGGGCGCGGGCGGCGCGCGGAACTGGAACTCGCGGCCCAGGACCGGCTCGAAGTCGCCCGGCATGAGCCACTCGGCGAGCGCCTCGCGGTCGGTGAGCGCGCGCCACACGCGCTCCACCGGGTGCGGATAGACGACGCTGCGCTTGAGCGTGCGCTTCATGGCCTCCTCCTCCGGGCGGGCGGCGCCGCGCGCGGGTCCCCGTCGTCGCGCCGGCGCTCGCGCTCGGCCTCGCGGTCGAGGTGCCGGCCCAGGGCCTCGAAGCGCTCGTCCCAGAAGCGCCGGTAGTGCTCGACCCAGTCGACGATCTCGCGCAGCGGCTCGGGGTTGATGCGGTAGAGGCGACGGCGCCCGTCGCGGCGCTGGGCCACGAGGTTGGCCCGGCGCAGGACGGCCAGGTGCTGGGACAGGGCCGGCTGACTCATGCGCCGCCGCCGGCACGAGGCCAGCTCGCCGGCCGCGCACTCGCCGTCGAGCAGCCGGTCGAGCATGGCCCGCCGGGTCGCATCCGAGATGGCCCGGAACACGGTCGCGCCGCGCTGCGCGCGCGCCCTGCCGCGGCCGGCGCGGCCGGCGGCCCTCCCCCGGGGAGCGCGGCCGCCTGCCCCCGCCGCGCCTCTCCCACCCGCACGACCGGCGCGGTCGGCGGTGGCAGGGCGGTCGGCGGCGGCGGCGCGGGCGGGCACGCGCGCTTTATATAATGCTTCTCTTATATGTCAAGCGCGGCGAATCGAGGTACGACTCGGCCCGTGCTGCTCGCGCACGTCCAGTCGTCCATCCTCCCCGCCAGCGAGGCCATGGCGGGCGCCGCCCGCGCGCGCCTCGAGCGCAACCTGCCCGCGGGCGAGAGTCTGGGACGGCTCACCTCGATCGCGGCCCGGCTGGCCGGCGCGCGCCACTCGCCGCGCCCGAGCCTGGCCCGACGCACCGCGCTGGTGTGCGCGGCCGACCACGGCGTGGCCTGGCCCGGCGTCGACCTGGGGGCCAGCAGCCCGGCGGCGACGGCGCTCGGCCTCATCGCCGCGGGCGAGGCGGCGGTGTCGGCCGCCGCGCGCACCGCGGACGCTCACCTGGTCCTGGTCGACGCCGGCGTGCGCGGCGGCGACAAGCTCGACCTCGGCCGCGGCGTCATGGGCTTCCGCCTGGCCGACGGCACCGACTCCATCGCGCTCGGACCGGCGATGAGCGAGGAGACCGCGCGCCACGGCATCGAGACCGGGATCGCGCTCGCCGTCGCCCTCGGCGACGCCGGGCTCGACCTGCTCGCGCTCGGCCAGGTGGCGCCCGGCGGCGAGATCGCCAGCGGCGCGCTCATCGCGGCGCTGACCGGCGCCTCCCCGGCGGCCATCGGCGGCTGCGACGCCGACGCGCAGGCGATCGCGGGCGCGCTGGCCGCCAACGCCGGCGCGCTGTCGCCCGGCGACCCCGAGCACACCGACCCGATGCGCGCGCTGGCCGCCCTGGGCGGCCTCGAGATCGCGCTCCAGGTCGGCGCCATCCTGGCCGCGGCGTCGGTCCACGTGCCGGTCGTGCTCGACGACCACGGCACCTGGGCCGCCGCGCTGGTCGCCGTGCGCCTGGCCCCGACCGCGGCCGGCTACCTGGTCGCCTCGCACGGCGGAGCCAGCCCCGGGTATCGCGCCGGCCTGCGCGCGCTGGCGCTCGAGCCGCTTTTCGACCTCGGGCTCGCGCACGGCGAGGGCACCGGCGCCCTCCTCGCGGTGCCGCTGCTCGACGCGGCGGCGCGCGTCCTGGCCGAGCTCGGCCGCGCGTAGAGCCGACCACGTGTTCGCACGGCGACGGCGTAGCGGGCCCATCCCGCACGCTCGGTCGACCCTTCGGGCCTTCGGCGCCCGGCCGCCGCCCGCGCCCGGCCGCCGCCCGCGCCCTCGCCGCCGGCCGAGCCCGAGCCGGCCGCGCCCGAGCCGCCGCGCCCGAGCCGCCGCGCCCGAGCCGCCGCGCCCGAGCCGCCG
>DATFRY010000317.1:0-17021 GCA_035262925.1 Kofleriaceae bacterium
ACCGCGACATCAAGCCGTCCAACGTGTTCCTGGTCGAGCGCCGCCTCGATCGGGTCAAGGTGCTCGACTACGGCGTGGCGCGCCGCGCCGGGATGGATGTCCTGACCATGGCCGGCGCGCTGATCGGCACGCCGGCGTACATGGCGCCGGAGCAGGCGCGCGGCGACCGCAACGTCGACGCGCGCGCCGACGTCTACGCGCTGGGCGCCCTGCTCTTCCGCTGCGTCGCCGGGCGGCCGCCCTTCGTCGGCACCACGCCCGACGAGGTCATCACCGGCATCCTGCGCCGGACGCCGCCGCGCCTGGGCGAGCTGGCCGACGTGTCGCGCGACCTCGAGGCGCTCGTCGCGCGGATGCTGCACAAGCTGCCGGCCCGGCGGCCGGCCGACGGCTCGGCCGCGCTGGCCGCCCTGGTCGGCATCGAGGCCCCCAGCAGCGGCCCGGGCGGCGGGCGGCGTCACTCGTCTCCGCGCTCGCGGATGACGCCGGCGCCGCGCGAGAGCACCCTCACCAGCACCAACGGGCTGGCCGCGCACGGATCGGGCGGGCGCGTCCAGCTGTCGTCGGTGGCGGTCCTGTCGTTTCTCGACATGAGCTCGGCCCGCGATCAGGACTACCTGTGCGACGGCATCGCCGACGAGCTCATCGACGTGCTGGCTCACGTCGACGGCCTGCGGGTGGCGGCGCGCGCGTCGTCGCTGCAGTTCAAGTCGCGCACCGTGGACACGCGCGCGGTCGGGACCCGCCTCGGCGTCGACGCCGTGCTGGAGGGGGGCGTGCGCAAGTCGGGCGATCGGCTGCGCGTCAACGTCCGCCTGATCGACGTGGCCGACGGCTGCCAGCGGTGGTCGCACCGCTTCGACGTCCGGCTCGGGGATGTCTTCGACGTCCAGGACCAGATCGCCGGCGGCGTGGCGACCGCGCTGCGCGGGGTGCTGAGCGGCCGCGAGCGGGCCGCGCTGCGCCGGCCGGCGACTGGCGCCGACGCCTACGAGCACTTCCTGCGCGGGCGGCAGCTCTGCCACGCCGGCACGGTGTCGGCGTTCACGAGGGCGGAGCCGCACCTCCGCCGGGCCGTCGAGCTCGACCCGGGCTACGCGCCGGCCCAGGCACGGCTGGCCCAGGTGCACAGCTGGTCGGTGGAGTGGATGGGGAGCGGCGACGACGCGCGCGAGGCGGCCGATCGCGCGAGCCTCCGCGCGCTCCAGATCGCGCCCGACCTGGCCGAGGCGCACGTCGCGCGCGCCGCGGTGCTGGCCATGCGCGGGGACTCGGCAGGCGCCGCGCGCGAGTGCGCGGAGGCCATCCACCTGGACCCGAGCTCGTTCGACGCCCACTATCTGTACGCACGGATCTGCTTCCAGTCGGGGCGGTTCGACGAGTCGGTGGTGCTGTTCCGGCGGGCCAGCGTGCTCCGCCTCGAGGACTTCCAGTCGCTCATCCTGCTGGAGCTGCCTCTCGAGCGCCTGGGCCGGTCGGAGGAGGCGGCGGCGGCGCGCCGCGAGGGGCTGCGCCGCGCCGAGCGGCAGCTCGAGCTCGAGCCCGACAACCCGCGCGCGCTGGTCCTCGGCGCGTGCGTGCTGATCAGCGAGGGAGAGCGGGACCGGGCCCTCGAGTGGGCGAGGCGCGCCGAGCAGGCGGCCCCCGACGACCCGACCGTCCTGCTGAACGGCGCCTGCGTGTACGCGCGGGCACGCATGGTGGAGGAGGCGCTGGCCTCGCTGGAGACCATGTTCGGCCGGGGCATCGGCAAGCGCGACTGGGTCGAGCGCGACCCGGACTACGACTCGCTGCGCGACGATCCTCGCTTCCAGGCGATGCTGGCCCGGCTGGCCTGACGGCCCGGGCGGCGGGGCCGCCACGGGGGGCCGGAGGCGGGCGGCGCCGCGCGGCCACAACCGGGGCGGGCGCCGGGGACGCCTGGGCGGTTCGGCGATATTCTCTGCGACCTGAGGTGCCTCGCTTCCTCCTGGGTGACAGGCCGCCCGTGCGGGACGAGGCGGTGAACAGGAGAGGTGCGTTGACCACCATCGCGGATGCACACACCCCAGCAGCACCGATTTCTTGCCGCATGCCCTCACGACGGAGACGGCGAACGCGGCGCGCGCTCGTGCTCGCCCTGCTGGTGAGCGGGCTGGTCCTGATGTCCTGGCCGCGGTCCGCATCGGCGCAGGTGAGCATCTGGCTGCAGAAGGGGGTGAGCGGGGTCGGCGGCGCCGTCGTGGTGGAGCACTCCGGCGATCAGAACAATTACGGCGTCAACGCCGGCTACTCGCTGCGCGGGTTCGTCGACTTCGATCTCACGATCGCCTACTTCACCCTCGATGACGAAGACTTGCCCCCCGACACCGACGGCGCGGTGGTCATCCCACGCGCCGAGATCCATCCGCTCAAGCAGGGACCGGCCATGCCGGTCTCGGTCGGCGTGGGCGCTGGCATCGCGGCGTTCGCCGTGTCGAGCGATGAATTCGACCGCAGGGACATCGAGGTCGAGGAGTACAACATCAACGCCGACGTCTCGGTCTATCGCTTCTTCAAGCTCGCCCCCAACCTGGGCGTCACGCCGGCGGCCCAGGTGTCATACGTCCACGGTTGGGCGACCGTCAGCCAGTTCGGCGACGAGATCGGCTCCTCGAGCAGCGATCGGGTCGGCCTCGGACTCGCGACCTACGTCGCGTTTCTCGACGGCGCCGGGCACATCTGGGGCGTGGCGCCGAACGTGAGCTTCGACAAGGACGGCGTGAACTTCGGCCTGCGTGCAGGAATCGTGCTGCCCCTGTGAGAGCCGGCGCGGCGCTTCACTGATCGAAGATCGTGCCGGTGCGCCGCTTGGGCGGCTGCGCCGGCTGCGCCGGCTTTGGCTCTGGCTGTGCCCGGGGCTGGGGCTGCGGCCTGGGCTGGGGCTGGGCCGGTGGCTGGGCCGCGGGGCGTGGCGCCGCGGGCCTGGCCGCGGGCGACCCTGCCGCGGGCGGCTTCGTCTCGGCGGTGGCTGGCCGCGTCGCCGGAGACGACGGCTTCACCGCCGCTGCCGGCGCCGGCGGTGACGCGGCGGACGGGGTGGCCGGCTTCGCCGCCGACGAGGGCGAGGCGGTGGCGCCTGCCGGCGCCCTGGCGGGTCTGGACCTCGGCCGCGCGGTCTTGCGCAGCGCGATCGCCACCGTGCGGTCCCCGTCGGGGACCACCTGCGCGCGGAAGGTCGAGTAGCCCGACGCCTCGGCCGTGATGGTGACCGGCCTGTCGGAGCGCGGGACGCGGACGCGCCGCTCCGACACGCGCTGGCCGTCGATCCGGATGTCGGGGTCGGCGCGCGGCGGCTCGACGGTGAAGGTGAGCGACACCTCGAGCGCGATCGGCGGCGACGCCTCGCGGGCCGGAGGCCTGGCCGGCGCGGGCTCGGCGGCGGCGCGGGCCTCGGCCGGCTGATCGACGGCGACCGACGTCGGCGCGGGGCCGGACGGCGGCTCCTCCTCCATGGCCTGGCCGAACGCGAACCAGACGCCCGTCGCCACGCTGACCACGATGAGGAGGCACCATCCGACGACGACCGCCGCGCGCACGCCCTTCCTCGGCGGCGGCCCGGCGTAGGCGAGCCCCGGCCGGGACGGCGCCGGCTGGGCGGCAGGTGGATTCCACGGCGGGGCCCACGCATCGCCCGGTGGCGCGGGCGGCGCGACCGCGTGCTCGGGTGGCAGGGTCCTGATGAGTGAGCCGATGACCGGTCCGCTGCCGGGCGCGCGCCCCGGCTCGGGCGCGAACGGCTGCGACGGCGATCTCTGCAGCTCGGGCGCGAACGGCTGCGACGCCGCGCGGCCCGGCTGGGGCGCGAACGGCTGCGACGCCGCCCGCTGCGGCTCCGGCGCGAACGGCTGCGACGCCGCCCGCTGCAGCTCGGGCGCGAACGGCTGCGACGGCGCGCGCGGCTGCGCGACGGTCGGCGCGAACACCGACGGCAGCGTGACCCGCGGCGGCGCCCCGGGAGAGAGGGCTGCCGATGTGGTCGCGAACGGCGGGGCGCCGGCGGGGCGCGGCGCCGCGACCTCCGTCAGGGAGACCATGTCGCGGATGGAGTCCACCCCGTGCGGCGCCGGCGGCGGCACGCCGGCCGGCATCACGCCGCGAAGCCCCGCCTCGAGCTCTCTGGCCACGTCGATCGCGCTGGGCGTGCGCGCGAACCGATCCTTGGCCAGCGCGCGCCGCAGCACCATCGACACCGCCGGCGGCAGCTCGGAGCGGACCAGGTGCACCTCGGGCGGATCCACGCACAGGACCTTGTACAGCGCGGCCGAGAAGGAAGAGGCGCCGAACGCCATCTGCCCGGTCAGCATCTCCCAGATGATCGCGCCGAGCGCGAACACGTCGGCGCGCGGGTCGATGTCGCCGATGCGCCCCTCGGCCTGCTCGGGCGCCATGTACGCCGGCGTGCCGATGAGCGTGTAGTCGCGCGTCATGATCGACACCGAGTCGAGGACCTTGGACAGCCCGAAGTCGAGCACCTTGGCGTCGTCGTCCCGCCCGGTGCGCCGGCACATGAAGATGTTGGACGGCTTGAGGTCGCGGTGGACGATCTGCGCGCGGTGGGCGGCGTCGAGCGCCGAGGTCACCTGCCCGACGATGCGCATCACCTCGGCCACCGGCAGCGCGCCGCGCGCCTTGATGCGGCCGGCCAGGTCCTCGCCCTCGAGGAGCTCCATCACCATGAACGCGCGGCCGTCGGCGACGTTGAAGTCGTGCACCTCGACGATGTTCTCGCTGCCCAGCTGCGACGCGATCTCCGCCTCGCGCCGGAAGCGGGCCAGGAGCTCGGGGTCGTCGGCGACCTGGGCCGCGAGCACCTTGACCGCGTAGCGCTTGCCGTGAAGCCGCACGTGGCGGGCCTCGAAGATGACGCCGGTCGCGCCCTTCCCGATGATGCGGACGAGCTGGTAGGTGTCTGCCAGCGTGCGCCCCACCAGGGACAGATCGGCCGGCGGGGCGGCGCGAACCGGCGCGGCCAGATCGAACCCGGTCGGGGCCAGCTCGGGTCTGGCCGGCTGGCTCCCGTCAGCGGCCGGCGCCGCCGCGGCCACCTGCGAGCCGCCCCGCGCCAGGGCGGCCACCAGCGCGCGGCACTCGTCGCAGCCGTCGAGGTGCTCCTCGGCGCGGTCGGCCGCCTCGGCGTCCAGGGTTCCACGGATGAAACTCTGCACCGCTTCGAGCGCGAGACAGGCGGAGCCCACGTCCCTCATCCAGGAGCGACATCGTACCAGCTCTCCCGAGGGCGATCATCGACCCGTGCTGTGGCGGCCCTCCTGCTCGGCCAGACCGGCCGCGGGGCGCTACACCAGCCCGAAGGCGGCCACGCCCCAGAGCACGAGCACATGGGCCGCGAACATGGCGGCGGCGACGGGCGCCTGGACCTTGATCACACCGTAGCGGTCGCGCATCTCGAGCAGCGCCGGCGGGACCAGGTTGAAGTTGGCGGCCATCGGCGTGCACAGAGTCCCGCACGACGCGACCGTGATGGTGAAGATGCCGACCAGCGCGGGGTTGACGCCGAAGGGCTCGATGAGGAGCGGCACGCCGATGCCCGCCATGATGACCGGAAACGCGGCGAACGAGTTCCCCATGATGAAGGTGAAGAGCGCGACGCTGGCGCAGCACACCAGCACCACCGCGAACAGGCTGCCGGTCGGGATGACCGCCGCGATGCCGGCGGCGATGACCTTGCCCACGCCGGCCGCCTTGAACACCTCGCCCAGCGCGGCGAGGAGCTGCGGCAGGATCAGCACCGCACCGATCGCGTCGATCAGGCGCCGCCCCTCGTGGGCGAGCCACACCGGGCGCGCGCGCGTGATGGCCAGGGCGAGGACAGCGGCCAGGGCCGAGCTGAAGCCGAGGCTGGCGTAGAGGACGTCGTTGGGCTTGAAGCCGGGGCCGCGGAAGATCAGGGTCGCGGCGTAGGTGCCGATCGGGATGAGGAGCACCGGCAGGAACAGGCGCCAGCCGAGCCTCTCGGCGGCGGCGGCGCGCACGGCCGGCGCGGCCTCGCCGTACGCCCCCTCGCGGACCTGGCCGAGCCCGTCGATGGCGACCAGCACGACGACCAGCGCGCCGTCGAGCCGAGGCGGCAGGTAGGTGCCGAAGGCGAAGAGCACGCCGAGCACGAACCAGAAGAGCGCGGTGCCGATCCGCGCGGGGTTGCCCCGGTCGCCGAGGGTGAAGCCGGCGAACACCATCAGCACGGCGCCGGTCAGCGTGTAGACGATCTCGAGGTTGAAGACGGGCGACAGGGTCATGGCGCGCCCTCCCCTTCGCCCCGACGGGGAGCCGCGGCCCCGAGGCGGCGCCGCAGCCACCGATCGAGCAGCGCGTACTGCGCCCAGGACGCCAGCAGCGCGACCACAGCCATCGGGATGGAGAGCTTGGCGACCGTGAGCGCGTCGACCGGGTGGCCGCTGCTCTCGAGGTTCTTGACCACCAGGGCGACGCCCGCCGCGCCGAAGAACAGATTCTGGCCGAAGAAGTTGGCGTAGTTGTCGGAGGCGGAGGCCGCTCCCTTGATCCGATCGATCGCCGCCGCCCGGGGCTCGGAGTCCTCGCCGCGCTCCTCGCCGCGCTCGCCCTCGCCGTCGAGCCCGGCCGCCGGGATGGCCATCGGCACGATGAGCGGGCGCGAGAACATGACATGTCCGTTCACGCGCATGCCGATGGCGACCACCGCCGTGCGGAACAGGTGATTGATCAGGAGGATGCGGCCGGCGGTCGCCGCGCCCACCTTCACGATCACGCGGCGGCACTCGTCCTGCAGGCCGTAGCGCTCGAGCAGGCCGAGCGCGGGCAGCGCGAGCACCACCAGCGTGATGATGCGCCCGTCGACGAAGGCCCGGCCGAGGGTGGAGAGCAGGTCGGGCGCGGCGCCGCCGTCGAGCGCGCGCGCCACCAGCCAGGTGGCGATGCCGGCCGCCAGGACGATCACCGTGACCCGCAGGCGCAGCGCGAAGCCGGCGACCACGACCGCGACTCCGATCAGACGCAACCATTCCATGGGTACCTCCGTGCGACCGGCCGCCGCCGGCGACTCGCCCATCACCCTCGCAAACTTGGCCCTCGCAACCTGGCGGCCGTGAATCCATCACCATAGTAGAGTTCCGCCTGTATGGCAGGCGACCGGGACCGGATAGAGGACGCGTTCTCCGACCTGCGCGCCGCGATCGACGAGGTCGACGAGCAGCTGCTCGAGCTCCTCAACCGGCGGGCGTCGCTCGCCGCCGACGTGGCCAGCCGCAAGCAGGCGGCCGGGAGCGCGTTCTACGTCCCGACCCGCGAGCGCGCCATCATCGATCGATTGCAGGAGATGAACGCCGGCCCGTTTCCCACCTCCGCGATCCGACCGGTGTTCCAGGAGGTGATCAGCGCGTGCCTCAGCCTCGAGAGCGGCGTGCGCGTGTCGTATCTGGGTCCGGAGGCGACCTTCACCCACCAGGCGGCCAAGCGACATTTCGGCACCTCGGCCCGCATGCTGTCGTGTGGCTCCATCCCGGGCGTGTTTGCCGAGGTCGAGCGCGGCGCCGCCGAGTTCGGCGTCGTCCCGGTCGAGAACTCGTCAGAGGGCGTGGTGACGCACACGCTCGATTCGTTCATCGACAGCGGCCTCGCCATCGCGGCCGAGATCCAGGTCGTGGTGGAGCACTGCCTCCTGGCCCGGCCCGGCGTGAGCGAGCGCGACCTCGAGCGCGTCTACTCGCACCCGCAGGCGCTCGCGCAGTGCCGCGACTGGCTGTCGACCAACCTGCCGGGCGCCGCGCGGATCGAGACCGCCTCCACCGCCGACGCCGCCCGCGCCGCGCTCCAGGACGGCGGCGGCGGCGCCATCGCGTCGGAGCTGGCCGGTCAGCTCTACGGCCTCCATCCGCTGCGCGTGAAGGTGCAGGACACGGCGGACAACAGCACCCGCTTCCTGGTCCTGTCGCGCCCGGAGAGCGACGCCGGCGCCCCTCCCATCCCCGGCGCCGTGTACAAGACCACCGTGCTCCTCGCCTTCGCCGATCGCCCGGGCGCGCTCTTCGACCTGCTCAAGCCGCTCAGCGAGGCCGGCGTCAACCTCACCAAGATCGAGAGCCGCCCCTCGCGCCGCCGCGCCTGGCACTACGTGTTCTTCCTCGATCTCGACGGCCACAGCCGCGACCCCGCGATCGCGCCGGTCCTCGAGGCGGTTGCCCGCGGCTGTCACCTGTTCAAGGTCCTCGGCTCCTACCGCACCGCCGACACGCGGTAGCAGCTGTGCGCGCGCTCGACTCAGATCGACCGGCTGCGCTGCTCGATGCCGGGGCCGCCGTAGGGGTAGTCGGCCGTGATCGGGGCGCTCGCCTCGTCGAGGCGGGCGGACTCCTCGGGGGAGAGGTGGAGGCCGGCGGCGGCCAGGTTGTCGTCGAGCTGGGCCAGGGTGCGGGCGCCGAGGATGACCGAGGTGACGGTCGGGCGGTCGACCAGCCAGGCCAGGGCGACCTGGGCCATCGACACGCCGCGGGCGGCGGCGATCTCGTGCACGGCGTCGATGATGGACCAGGTCTTCTCCGCGCGGGCGCGCCGGTCGTATGCCTCGACGCCGCGCTGGGGGTTCTCGCCCAGCCGGGTGGCGCCGGTCGGGCGCTCGTCGCGGCGGTACTTGCCGGTCAGCCAGCCGCCGCCGAGCGGCGACCAGGGCAGGAGGCCGAGGCCCTCCGACCTGCAGGCGGGCACGATCTCCCACTCGATCTCGCGCGCCAGCAGGTTGTACTGCGGCTGCAGTGTGACCGGGCGCGACAGACCGCGGAAGTCGGCGATGTCGACCGCCTTCTGCAGCTGCCAGCCGGTGAAGTTCGACAGGCCGACGTAGCGGATCTTGCCGGCCCGCACCTGATCGTCGAGGAAGCGCAGGGTCTCGTCGATGGGCGTCAGCGGGTCCCACGCGTGCACCTGGTAGAGATCGATGGTGTCGACCGAGAGGCGGCGCAGCGACTCGGACAGCGCGCGGTCGAGGCCGCGGCGCGACAGGCCGGCGTCGTTGGGCCCCCGCCCCATCGGGAAGCGGCCCTTGGTCGCCAGCACCACCTGGTCGCGGACCACGTGGCGGCGCCGGGCCAGCCAGCGCCCGATGATCTCCTCGGAGGCGCCGTGGGTGTAGACGTCCGCCGTGTCGATGAGGTTGCCGCCGACGTCGATGAAGCGATCGAGCTGGCGGTTCGACTCCGACTCGTCCGACTCGAAGCCGAACGTCATCGTGCCGAGCGCGAGGGTCGAGACGGCGCAGCCGCTGCGCCCGAGCGTGCGGTACTCCATGGCGGGCATGGCCGGGATGATGACACGAGTGCGGCGCGCCGGCGGCGCGCGGAGCCCATTCAGCGCAGGGCCGGAGCGACCAGCTCGCGCCAGAGCTGGTACCCGGCCCGGTTCATGTGCAGCCGGTCCTCGAGGAACAGCTCGGGACGCGGCTGCCCGTCGGCGCCCAGCATGGGCGTGTACACATCGATGAACGCGACGCGCACCATGCGGCGGGCCTCCGCGCGGAGGAGCGCGTTGGCCTCGCGCATCTTCCCCATCAGGTGCGCGCGCGACGGGCTCGGCTTGATCGAGAGGTAGGCGATGGGCGTGTCGGGCAGATCGCGGCGCACTCGCGCCACGAAAGCGCGGAAGTCCGCCAGCACCTGCTCGGGGCTGCGACCTGCGTTGAGGTCGTTGTCGCCGGCGTACAGCACCACCGCGCGCGGCCGGTAGCGGACGACCAGCTGGTCCGCGTACCACACCGCGTCGCGCAGCTGGGATCCGCCGAAGCCGCGGTTCAGGACCGGCACGCCGGGGAAGTCCTCCGCCAGGGTGGTCCACATGCGGATCGACGAGCTGCCGGTGAACACCACCGGATGGGCCGGCGGGGGCGACGCCGCGTCGGCGGCGGCGAACCGCTCCATGTCGCGCGCCCAGTCCGGCGAAGACACGGGATCCAGCGGCGCGGCGGGCGCGGCCGCTCCGGCAGGCGCGGCCGGCGCGCCGTCGCACGCGGCGGCGACCAGTGTTGCGGTGGCTGCAGCGGCGAAAGCGACGGCGGCTGCGACGGTCGGCCTGGCGGTCCTCACGGACGCCGATTGTCGCGGATCGGGCCGCGCCATCGGTGACGCACCTGCCCTACGGCTCGGGCGCGAGCCAGCGGTTCTCGTCGATGTCGATGGTCACGAACCGGCACTCGAAGCTCTCGCCCAGCGGGCTGCACGCGTAGACGCCGATCCGCGCCGCCGCGCCCGGCGCGAGCGCGTGCAGGTGGGCGATGCGCATCTGGTGCCACTCGACGCCGTCGGCGGACCACTCGATCAGGAAATCGCTCCCGCGGCGGCTGATGCGGTGGTGGAGCGATCGCACGCTCGACGAGATGTCCTGGGTCGCCCAGTCGGAGAAGCCCAGGTTCGTGACGACCGATCCCAGCCGGGAGATCTGCGCGTCCTCGTACTCCACCGACGACTTGATCCAGCTCTTCTCGTCGACCCGCACCATGATCCCGCACTGGTCGTATCTCGTCCGCGGCGAGAACTCGGCCCGGGTCTCCAGCGAGAAGTCGCCCGACCGCGCGGTCAGCAAACAGTGGCCGTCGTCGCGGCGAAACCCGTAGTGGGTCGCCTGCCAGAAGTCGGTCCCGCCCTTCGTCGTCACGGCGAGCCCGCGCTCGAAGCGGAAGGCCTGCGGCTCGCCCAGCCACGAGAAACCGTCGGGGATGCGCTGCGCGGCGAAGTCGTGGCGCATCATCTCCCCCCGTTGCGCCGCAGCGACTCCAGCTCGGCCCGCACCTCGCCGGCGAGCGCGGCGTCGCCGCCGGCCTCGAGGGCCTGCTGGCAGGCGCGGATCGCCTGGTCGGGGCGGCCCTGGCGGCGGAGCTCGCGGCACATCTCGAGGATGGCGCGCCCGTCGGGCTCCTCCACCGCGGCCGGCCGCAGCAGCGCCCCGCCGGCGGCGACGGCGAGCAGCGCGCCGGCGGCAACGAGCGCGACCCGGCGCGGCCGCCGCGGCATCGGCACATCCCGGCGGGTCGGCTCCTGCTCGACGTCGTCCAGCGCCTGCACCAGCTCCGCCGCGCTGGCGAACCGATCGTCCGGCCGCTTGGCGAGGAGCCGGAGCACGACCGCCTCGAGCGAGGCCGGCATCGCCGGCGCGAGCGTGCGCGGCGGCGGCGGCGCGACGGTCACGTGCGCCCCCATGATCTCGACCGGCGTCCCCTCGAACGGCGGGCGTCCGCACAGCATGTGATAGAGGGTGCAGCCCAGCGCGTAGAGGTCGGCCCGGTGGTCGATGTCCACCAGGCCCTCGCACTGCTCCGGCGCCATGTAGGCCGGGGTGCCGAGCACCACCGTGTTGCCGGTGCGCTGGACGGCCGCGTCCTCCGACGCCAGCCGCGCGACGCCGAAGTCGACCACCTTGATCCGCTCGCCCCCCGCCGGGGCCGACGCCTGATCCGGAGCCGCCGACGCCGGCTCCGACGACGCCGCGGACGCCGGGACCAGGAAGATGTTGTTCGGCTTGAGGTTGCGGTGGACGATCTTGCGCTCGTGCGCCACCGCGATCGCGGCCGCCACCTGCGCGGCGATGGCGATCGCCCGGTCCAGCGGCAGGACACCCTCGCGCTCCAGCCGCTTCCCGAGCGTCTCGCCGTCCAGGAACTCCATCGCGATGTAGGCGACACCGTCGGTGGCGAAGCCGAACGTGTAGATGTCGGCGATGCCCGGGTGCCGCGCCGCCGACGCGGACCTCGCCTCGGCGAAGAAGCGCTGCACGATCTGCTCGCTGGCGCACAGCTCCGCGTGCAGCACCTTGACGGCGGCGGTGCGCCCGAGCAGCCTGTCCTCGGCCCGGTAGACCACTCCGATCCGGCCCGAACCGAGCGAGGCGATCAGCTTGTGGCCGCCGATGATCCCACCGAGCATGCCTGACCGACGATAGCACGGGCCAGCCGCGCGACCTGCCGTCGCTCGCGTCACTGCATGCGCGGCAGCATCGACGACGACGTGGCCGCAGACGGGGCGAGGACGACGCGGGCAGGCAGCGCGGGCTCGAGGACATCCGGAGGCGGCGCCGCCTCCTGCACGACCGCCGAGGGCCGGCGCGGCCGGCCGAACAGCCGCACGCGCAACATCAGAGAAGGCCGTTCGACCGCGTGGTAGGAGAGCGCCGCCGCGGCCAGGGCGAGGCCCACGTTGAGCGGGAACACGTTGATGAGCGACGTCCCGTGGCGGTCGAGGAAGAGCTGCTGCCAGAGATAGATCGAGTAGCTCAGCGTGCCGATCCACACCATCGGCCTCGACTCGAGCACGCGGCCGACCGCGCCGCTCGGGTGGCGCACGCACCAGTCGACGGTCAGCGCGATGGCGACGTTGGTGATGCTCTGGCCGAGCGCGAGGTCGAACCAGAGACGCGAGACCATCGAGGCGCCGAGCCCGGCCAGCGGGACCAGGAAGAACAGCCGCGACCCCATCAGCCGCCGGTAGCCGGGCGTGGCGATGAGCCGCCCGCGCACGGCGGCCATCACGCAGCCGGTGGCGATCGCGTCGAAGACGGTCGGGAACGACTCCTCGATGTAGGGGCGCAGCGCCGGGACCAGGCTCCAGATGCCGACGCGCAGGAGCGGGGCGGCCGCCACCGCCGCGATGGCGAACCAGGTCGCGCGCCGGGTCCCGACCAGGACGAGGATCGCCGGCCACAGGAGGTAGAACTGCTCCTCGACCGAGAGCGACCACAGGTGACCGACGATCCACGCTCGCCCCTGGTGGTAGTTCATCGTGTAGGTCGCGGCGAACAGCGCATCGCCGCGGTGGAGCTCGACCAGCTGCGCGGCGGCCAGGACCAGCACGACCGCCAGGAAGACGTAGAAGGCGGGGAAGATGCGGAAGACGCGCCGCAGGTAGAAGTCACCGACCGCGATGCGGCCGGTGCGCCGGCGCTCGGACATGAGGAGCGTCGTGATCAGAAACCCGGAGATGACAAAAAAGATCCGGACCCCGAGGAACCCGGTCTGATGTGGAATCCCCAGATGAGGTGCACCGATCGTCCCTGCTGTATGCGCAAGTAGGACAAGCGCGATCGAGAGGGCCCGCAGCCCATCGAGCGCGGGCAGACGGTGCGGTGAAATTTTTGCGATACTTATAACGATATCCAGCAATCATGCGCACACGATTACTATTCGTCTCCGTATCATTAAATGTGGTCGTTGGTGGTGTCGTAGCCTACAAGGTCGCGACCCGCCAACCCCCGCGGGGTGTCCCGGACCATGGGCGAGCACGTGCTAGCTTGTTCGCCGTGCTCGCGACATCGGGCGCCGCGGCCGACCTGGTCCTGGCCGGCGACAGCCTGACCGAGTGGGGCGAGTGGGACGAGCTCCTCGGCCGGCCGGTCGCCAATCGCGGCATCGCTGGCGACACCACGCGCGATCTGGCCGCGCGGCTCGACGGCGTGATCGGCGCCCGCCCGCCGGCGACCGTGGCGCTCATGATCGGCATCAACGATCTGCTGCGCGGCGACAGCGCGGACGCAACCGCGGATCGAGTGCTCGCCATCGCGGGCGAGCTGGTGCGCCGCGCGCCGGCCAGCCGCATCGTCGTCCAGTCGCTCCTTCCGGTGTCGGCGTCGGACGCGAGCACCAACCGGCGGATCGCCGCGGTCAACGCGCGCCTGGCCGCGTCGGCCGCCCGCCTCGGCTACGTCTACGCCGACGTGGCCGCGTCGGTGCGCGGCCCCGACGGCGCGCTCGACCCTCGCTTCACCGGCGACGGCGTCCATCTCCTCGGCGACGGGTATCGCGCGTGGGCCGCGGCCCTCGTCCGCCATCTGTGAGCCGACGTGAGACCGCGTCGCCGGCGGCGGGCGACGCATCTGCCGCGCGGCTGCCGCGCCCGCGCGCGACCTCGGTTATTCTGCCGGCGGCGTGACCCAACCTCCACCGAGCAAGCTCGCCGCGCTGCTGTTCGCCGTGACGATCGGCGTCGGCGCCTTTCTCCTGTTCCAGGTGCAGTTCATCCTGGGCAAGCAGATCCTGCCCTGGTTCGGCGGCGTGCCGGCGGTGTGGACCACCTGCATGCTGTTCTTCCAGGTGTTCCTGCTGCTCGGGTACGGCTACGCCCACCTGCTCGGCAGCAGCCACCGGCCTTCCCGCCAGCGCGCGATCCACCTGGTCGCGCTGGTCCTCGCCGTCGGGCTGCTGGTCGCGCGCGTCGCGCTGTGGCCCACGCCCATCACGCCGTCGGGCGACTGGAAGCCCGGCTCGGGCGACAACCCGATCCTCGGCATCCTCGGCCTGCTCGTCTTCACCATCGGGCTGCCGTACCTGGTCCTGTCCGCGACCGGGCCGCTGCTCCAGAACTGGTTCGGTCGCTGCTTCCCGGGCCGCTCGCCCTACCGCCTCTACGCGCTGTCCAACCTCGGATCGCTGCTCGGCCTGCTCAGCTATCCCTTCCTGCTCGAGCCGGAGCTGGCGATCGTCGGACAGGGCTGGGTCTGGTCGATCGGCTTCCTCGTGTTCGCGCTCGGCTGCGCGGGCTGCGCGGTGCTGGTCGGCCGCACCGCGCCCCTGCCCGCGGTGGATGATCCGTCGAGCCGGGTCGCGCCGCCGCCGACCGCGGGCCGGCGCGCCCTGTGGTTCGGTCTCGCCATGGTGGCGTCGGTGCTGCTGCTCGCCACCACCAGCCAGATCTCGCTCGAGGTCGCGGTCATCCCGTTTCTGTGGATGCTGCCGCTCTCGCTCTACCTCATCAGCTTCATCCTCTGCTTCGAGGTCGAGCGGGCGTACCACCGCGGCGTGTGGATGCCGCTCCTCCTGGTCGGCGCCGGCGGCTGCGCGGCGCTCATCCGCATCGGCATCGGCGTGCCCATGTTGCTCCAGCTCGCCGTCTACAACATGACCCTGCTGGCGGCGTGCATGGTCTGTCACGGCGAGGTCGTGCGCCACAAGCCCGACCCGCGCCACCTGACCGGCTTCTATCTGTTCGTCGCCGCCGGCGGCGCGGCCGGGGGCCTGTTCGCCGGCATCCTGGCCCCGCTCCTGTTCCCCGATCTGTGGGAGCTGCCGCTCGCGCTGGTCGCCGCCTGCGCCCTCGCCGTCGTGATCACGGCGCGCATCCCGCCGCCCGGGCTTCGGCCCGGCGGGCGCCGGCTGCGCAGCATCCTCCTGGGCGCGTACGTGCTGGCCATGAGCGGCGTCCTCGGCTGGCACATCGAGGCCGAGCTCGCGGGGCACATCCACGTCGCGCGCGGCTTCTTCGGCGTGCTGCGCGTCGACCAGACCCGCGGCCCGTCGGGCACCGGCAAGCTGCGCCGGCGCCTCAAGCACGGCCGCATCATCCACGGCTTCCAGTTCGTGGATCGCGACCTGGGGCGCCAGCCGACCAGCTATTACGGGCCCGACAGCGCGATCGGCCTGGCCATCCGCAACCACCCGCGGCGGCTGGCCGGCAGGCCGCTCAAGCTCGGCTTCGTGGGCCTGGGGGCGGGAACGCTCGCGTCCTACGCCGTGCGCGGAGACTCGGTGCGCTTCTACGAGATCAACCCCGACGTCGTCGCGCTGTCGGCCGGGCCGGATCCGATCTTCACCTACCTGCGCGACAGCGCCGGCTCGGTCGCGATCGCGCTGGGCGACGCCCGCATCAACATGGAGCGCGAGCCGTCCGAAAAGTTCCAGGTGCTGGCGCTCGACGCCTTCAGCTCCGACTCGATCCCGGTGCACCTCCTGACCCTCGAGGCCGCGCGGCTCTACATGCGCCACCTCAGCCCCGACGGCATCCTGGCGATTCACATCTCCAACCGGCACATCAACCTCGACCCGGTCGTGCGCGCGCTGGCCAGCGCGCTCCACCTCACCGTCATCCGCATCGACGACGACAGCAGCACCGACGTCGTGTGGCAGAACGACTGGATGCTGCTGGCGCGCGACCCGTCGGCCCTCGCCGCGCCCGCCATCCAGGACGCGATCACCGAGCCGACCGCGCCGACCTGGCAGCTCCTGTGGACCGACGCCTTCTCCAACCTCCTCCACGTGTTCAAGGGCTGAGGCGCCGGAGCGGGCGAGGCCAGGCGAGCGGCGAGGCTCAACAGACCGCGGTGATCGAGACCGGCGGGAAGCGCGGGTGGCGGCAGACGCGCGACTCGACGCCGTCGGCGCTGCCGAAGTGGAAGCTGTAGAGCAGGCCGGCCGCCTCGAGCTTGCCGCCGAGGATGCGCAGCACCGCCTCGACCGAGGCGATGTCGAGCCCGAAGTGGCCGCTCACCAGCACCGCGTGGCCGAGCGGGCTGTGCCTGGCGTCGTGGATCGTCATGTTGATCCCCTCGCCCTCCATGGTGATCTCGTCGCCGTCGCGCTCGACGCGCCAGTCGGCGCCGGTCACCAGCCCGGCCAGACACTCGATCGCCGCGCCGTAGATCTCGCCGGACATGAGATGCAACTCGATCCTGGTGGTCACCTGCATGCGGAGCTCCTCGGAGACGCCTCTACCTCTCACGTAGAGAGGCGAGGGCGCTCACCAGGTCGCGCGCAAAAAAGACGCAACAGGGGACGCGCCGCCGCCGCGCAGCGACGCGTCTACTTGACCGCGCCGACCGTGAACCCGGAGATGAAGCGATCGAGGAACAGGTTGTACAGCAGCGCGATCGGGAGGCTGGCGATGAGGCAGGCGCCCATCAGCGAGCCCCAGTAGTAGACGTCGCCTCGCACCAGGAAGGTCGGCACCCCCACGCCGAGCATCTGGTGCGCCTCGGGCGAGATGAAGGTGAGCGCGTAGACGAACTCCTGCGTGACCAGCGTGAAGGTGAAGATGACGACGGTGAGGATGCCCGACAGCGACATCGGCACCACCAGCTTCACGAACACGCCGAAGCGG
This sequence comes from Kofleriaceae bacterium, assembly GCA_035262925.1. Lineage (GTDB taxonomy): Bacteria > Myxococcota_A > Polyangia > Haliangiales > Haliangiaceae > DATFRY01. The sequence goes on from DATFRY010000317.1 coordinate 16,860, forward strand.
GTGAGCCCGTCGACCATGGCCGCGTCCTCGAGCTCCTTGGGGATCGACTTGAAGAAGCCCATCAGGAGCCAGGTGGAGAACGGCACCGTGAAGCTCGGGTAGACCAGCACCAGCGCCCAGATCGAATCTTGAAGTCCCAGCAGCGAGATCACCCGCGAGAGC
>DATFRY010000318.1:0-11163 GCA_035262925.1 Kofleriaceae bacterium
GTCTTCCGTCGCCGATCGCTCGCCCGTCGACGGTGGCGACCGGCATGACGCCGCGGATCGAGCTGGTGATGAAGGCCTCGTCGGCGGCGCGCACCTCGTCGGGGCGGAGGTCCCCCTCCGCGGCCTCGAGGCCGGCCGCGCGCGCAAGCTCCATGACCCGCTGGCGCGTGATGCCGGCGAGGAGGCCGGTGGCGAGCGCCGGCGTCACCAGCCGGCCGTCCTTCGACACGAACAGGTTCGAGGTGGAGCCCTCGGCCACGCGCCCGTCGGGGCTGCACATGATCGCCTCGTACGCGCCGGCGCGCCGGGCCTCGGCGAGCGCCATGATGTTGTTGAGGTAGTTTCCCGACTTGACCGCCGGGTCGAAGGCGCGCCGCGAGGTCCGCTCCACGCCCACGATGGCCAGCGAGGCGCCGGTCTCGTAGAGCTCGGCCGCCGGCGGCGCCAGCGGCGCGGCGATGAGCAGCAGGCTCGGCTTGCCCGACGAGCCGATGTCGAGCGTGATGGGGCCGCCGCCGCGGGTCACGATGATGCGCAGGTACGACTCCGGGTTCTCGGCGGCCTTCAGCGTGTCGGTGATGGCGCCGCCCAGCTCGCCGGGATCCGGCATGGCGATCTCGATGCGCTCCGCCGAGCGGCGCAGCCGGTCGAGGTGGCGCTCGAGATCGACCGGACGCCCGCCCGACGTGCGCAGCACCTCGTACACGCTGTCGCCGTAGAGGAAGCCGCGGTCGAACACCGAGATGACCGCCGACTCGCGATCGCTGATGACGCCGTTGACGTAGACCCGGATCGACACGCCGGCAGTATATCTCGCGGCGCCGCGCCGGCTCGACGCCGTCTCTCAGTCGCGCCCGCGCAGGAGGTCCTCGGTCGAGCGCAGCCCCAGCTCGGCCGCCTCGATCCAGATCCTCCCGGCCGGGCCGGCCCGCCCATCGCGCCCGGCCTCGAGCGCTCTCAGATAAGCGGCGCGCGCCCGGTTGCGATCGGCGAGGGCCTGCGCGCGCAGCGACTGGCGCAGCTCGGCGGCGGCGCCGGGCTCGAGCTCCGACGGCAGATCGAAGGTCAGGGACAGCGACAGATCGTAGTAGAGGCCGCCGATGCGCAGCTCGGCCGCGACGGTGGCGGCCGGCTCGCCCAGCGCCGCCTCCTGGCGGTACGCGCGCTCGGCCGCCTCCATGGCGGCCCGCTTGGCGCGCACGCCGGCGCCGAGGTCCTCGAGGCGCGGCTTGAGCCGGTGCGCGTGATAGGCGGACAGGAGCTCCTCGGCGCGCGCGTGCAGCTCGGCCGCCTGGGCCGAGACTCCCTCGAGCGGCGTTCCGGCCGGCGGCCCGCGCACCTCGATGTCGTGCACGCGCACGGCCGCGAGCCGCCGCTGCAGCCTCTCCGCCCACTGCAGGAGGTCGCGGTGATCGCGCCCCAGCGCCGCGGCCCGCGCGACCAGGTCGAGCGCGATGTGCCGCCGCCCGGCGTCGGCCTCCGACTCGGCCAGCCGCAGCGCCGCGCGCGCCGCCACCTCCGGCGCCGCGCTGCCATCCTCGACCACGGCGCGATAGCTGTCGCGCGCGGACCCGAAGTCGCCGCCCAGCACCTCGTCGAGGTAGCCCTGGTAGTAGCGCGCGGCCGAGCCCGCCTGCGCCTCGGACGCGGATGCCCGCGCGGCTGCCGGCGCCGCCGCCGGCGGAGCCGCGGACTCCGAGCTCTCGCCCGCGGCGGGCGCCGCCGCCAGATCGTCGCCCACCTCGTCACCCGAGCAGGCCGCGGCGAGCAGCAGCGCGACGAAACCGGCGCAGCGCCGGCATCGAAAGATCGTCCACGTAGAGACCATTCCCTCGATGCCGGCGCTTTCGCCTCGCCCGTCTTCCTGAATATCAGACCGGCGAATCGCCATCGCGCGCTTGCTGTCGCAGCTCGTCACGGCTCTGCAAAAGCTTGTCACGTCCTTGTCATCGGGGGCGTAACCTTTCGATCCCAAAGGACTCTCGCGAACGGTGTGTCCCCAATGTGTCCCCCGTCCCATACGATGCCCGGTCATGGCGCAAGCACAACATGTGGAGGGTCGGGATCGTGCAAGCATCGCGCGCGAGGTCGAGGCTCGTTGCGCGACGGAGCTTGAGCTGTTGCGCGAGCTCATCGGGCTGGCCGAGCAACTCATCGACGAAGGCGGACGGATCGCGAAGCACGACACGCACGCGATTGCGTTGCTCCACGTCGCACGCGCCATCAAGTGCCTTCGAGCCTTGGAGGATCTTGCGCTCGGCGGACTGCCTGACGATGCGCTGGGCCCGATCCGGACCGCGTGTGAGCTCACGATCGACCTCGCCTACATCCTCGCGGCCGACAGCGACGCTCGGATGGAGGCGTACTTCGCCTACGAGGCCGTGACCAACTGGAAGACGGCTGAACCGATCGCAGAACTTCACGGCACCACCGGGACCGACCCGTACCTTCCCATCCTGAAACAGCGATTCGAGGCCGTACAGGCTCGCTTCCCACAGATTCACAAGGGCTGGGCGCAGCGCTCGTTGGCGAAGAAGGCGAAGGCCGCCGATGCAGCCCACTTCAAGGACGCCGAGTATCCGCCGCTCCAGCGTATGTACGCGCTGGCCTACCACGAGGGATGCACTGCAATCCATGCCGGCGCGGGAGGTCTGCGCGCCGCATTCGAAAGTGTTCCTGGCGGGGTGACTGTCCGCCATGGGCGACATATCGCGGGCGTCGACCGCGCGATCACGCTGAGCTTCCTGCCGCTGCAGCTCCTGCTGGACCTTGCAGCCGAGCAACTGGGATTGCCGGAGCAGCAGCAGCAGCACATTCGTGGGTTCCTCGGACGAGTCCAGCAACGGCTCTATCCTGAGAACGACGCGTCCCTTCCTTGAGCGGGCTCTTTCTTCACACGACCCGGAGCTGCCTGCGCGGTCTGATCGGCTGCAGCGTGTTGACCTGCTCGTGAATCGGTCGCTCGTCCTTCACGTAGATCTCCTTCGTGGTCTTGATCGCCGCGTGCCGCATGAAGCGCTGCACCGCCTTCGGATCACGCGTGTTCGCGTAGAGCCACGTGCCGACCGAGTGCCGGAAGACGTGGGGCGTGACGTGCTTCTTGATGCCGGCGCGCGCGGCCGCCGCGAGGAGGATCTTGCGGTCTTTGCCGGACATCCGCTTGCGCGCTCCGCCGGTCGCGCAGGGGAAGATCCACTCGCTCGTCGACTGCGCCTGCCACAGCCGCATGAGCGCCGCCAGCTCGGCGTGCAGGTCGATGGTCGCCGCGCTGGCCTCGTTCTTCGGCGGGCCCTGGTAGCTGCGCCGGACCGTGAGCGTCGGCCGTTGGGCATCGAGCTCGTCGTCGTCCCATGCCAGCCCCGCCACCCGCCCCAGCGCGGTGTAGAGCGCCATCGTGACCATGTCGCGAAGCTTCCGTCGAGCTACATGACGAGACGATCGGTCTCGTCCTCGGTGAGCCACACCGTGCGCGGCCCCGGCGCCCTTCGGCTTGTCTGCCAAGTCGCACGGGTTCGCGCCGCTGAAGACCTGCTCGCGGAGCGCGTAGCGGAACACGCGACCGAGTGCCTGAAAATGCTCACCACGTGACCGCCCGATGATCTTGTCGCCCCTCCTTGTCTTCCCGCGGCGGAGGTGTCCGACGAAGCGACATCGCGGACCAGCCGTGCTTTGCCTCGGGCCGGATTGGCGAGCAGTGGCGGCGCGGCGCGCGCGGCCGTGTCGTGTCGCGAAAGCGGCGACCGCGTGCTAGCCCAGCTGGCGGAAGAAGTCCGTCACCGCGGGTGCGAGCCCGGGCAGTTCCTCGACGGGAGCAACGGACATGTCCTTGCTGAAGCGCTCGAATTTCATACTCGCTCGGGTGAAGACGACCACCTCGCCGGACTCGGGCATCACCAGCCACACGACCCGTACGCCATGCTGCACGTAGTCGACGGCCTTCCTCGCCATGTCGACTTCTTTGTCGCGGGCGCCGGCGACCTCGACCGCGAGGATCGGCGGCACGCGACTGAATCCGGGTTTCATCTGGCCAACGTCGTCTCGACGCCACACTGCGCCGTCGAGACCGTACTTGTTGTCGCCCACCGCCAGCCCGGCCTCGTTGCCGCCGACCACGAAGTCCGGGTGCTGCCTCTGCCAGGCACCCAGCACGTACATCACATCGGCGGCGACGGCCGATTGGATCTCGCCACAAGGCGGCATGTACAGCAGCCTCCCGTCCACGTACTCGAAGCGGCCGGGATCGTCAGGCCACGTCCTGAGGTCGTCGGGGTCGAAGCAGGCCGGCGGCTTGACCTCGATAGGAAATACAGCGCTGGCCGGTACGAGGACCATGTCCTCCTCAACGTCGGGCTGCTTGGCCGGCTTGGCCATACAAACGATGATAGCAGAGTGCTCGCACATCGGGATGTCGGCCACGGGGAGAGTCTTGGGGCGATGGCAAGGTGGTCCTTGCGAGGCCGGGCCGTCCGAAGGACAGAGCGTTCTCGCCGCCGGCATTGGACCAGGATCGCCTGAATGCGATGGGCAGACCTGACGAGGCTCGGGCGCGAGCTGCCGGAGGTCGAGGAGGACTCCTGGTACGGCACGCCGGCGCTCAAGGTGCGCGGCAAGGGGTTCGTGCGCCTGAAGGAGGACGGCAAGTCGGTCGTGTTCGTGCTCGAGAACGTGGACGAGCAGGAGCATCTGATCGAGGCGCAGGCCGACATCTACTACATCACCGACCACTACCGCGGCTGGCCCTCGGTGCTGGCGCGGCTGGCCCGGTTGCGCGCGCCGGAGGCTCGCCTGCGCCTCGAGCGGGCCTGGCGGCGGAAGGCCCCCCGCTCGCTGGTCGCGCGCTTCGACGCCGGCGGCGCTACTCCGGCTCCGCGCCGGCGCGCTCGACCAGCAGGCGGTAGCCGGACCCGTGCACGGTGATGAGGTGGCGCGGGCGCTCGGGCTCGTCCTCGAGCGCCTTGCGCAGCTTGACCAGGTGATTGTCGACGGTGCGCGTGTTCGGGTAGCGCTCGTAGCCCCACGCCTCCTCGAGCAGGACGTCGCGCGTCACCACCTCGCCGGGCCTGCGCGCGAACACGCGGAGGATGGCGAACGCGCGCGCCGGCAGCTCGACCGCGCGCCCCGCCTTGTGCGCGGTCTGGCGCGCGAAGTCGATGCGCACGTCGCCGAACTCGAGCACCGCCGGCTCACCCGCCGCCCGCGCCTGCCGGCGCAGGACCGCCGTCACCCGGGCCAAGAGCTCCATGAGCGAGAACGGCTTGGTCACGTAGTCGTCGGCGCCCAGCTCCAGCCCGCGCACGCGGTCGAGCTCGGCGCCGCGCGCGCTCAGCATGATGATCGGCGTACCGGCCGTCGCGCGCGCCCCCGACTTGAGCCGCCGGCACACCTCGAAGCCGTCGATGTCGGGCAGCATGATGTCGAGGATGATGAGGTCGGGCCGCTCGCGCTCGGCCAGCTCCAGCCCGGCGGCGCCGCGCGTGGCCGCGGTGACCCGATAGCCCTTGGCGCGCAGGGTGTCCTCGAGCCCGAGGCGGATCGAGGCGTCGTCCTCGATGACCAGGATGCGGCTCATGCCGGCGGCTCCACCGGCGCGTCGGCCGGCGACGCGGGGAACAGCAGGCTGAAGGTGGCGCCGCGGCCCGGCTCGCTGTCGAGCTCGACCGCGCCGCCCTGCGCCTCGACGTGGCGCTTCACCAGCGCGAGCCCCAGGCCGGTCCCCTCCACGCCGGCCGAGTAGGCGGTCGGCGCACGGTAGAACTCGCGGAAGATGCGCTCGTGCTCCGCCTTGGGGATGCCGGGCCCGCGATCGCGCACCGCCAGCTCGATGGCGCCGCCGTCGCGCGCCGCCACGCTCACCTCGATGGCGTGGTGCTCGTCGCCGCCGTACTTGGCCGCGTTGGACAGGAGGTTGAGCAGCGCCTGCACCGTGACCTCGCGGTCGATGGCGACCTGCGCGTCCTCGGCGCCGCGCGCCACCTCGAGCGACACCGCCTGGCCCTCGCCCTCGCGCAGGCGGGCGAAGGTGGTGACCGCCTCGCGCGCGACGTCTGCGGCCCGCTCGGGCCGGCGCAGGTAGCGGCGCGTGCCCCGCTCGATCTGCGCGTAGTCGAGCAGGTTGGCGATGAGGAGGCCCAGCCGCTCGCTCTCCTTCACGATGATCTCGTGGTAGCGGCGCTCGCGCTCGCGGTCGTCGCCGGCCACGCCCTGCTGCAGCATCTCGGCGAACATGCGGATCGACGTGAGCGGCGTCTTGAGCTCGTGCGACACGGTGGACACGAAGTCGCTCTTGAGGCGGGCCAGCTCGCGCTCGCGCGCCGCCCCGCGGATGGTGGCGACCAGCCCGAGCACCAGCACCGCGACCAGGCCGCCGGTCAGGGCCAGGTGCCGGCGGCTGCGCTGGCGCACCATCTCGGCCACCGCGTCGGGCCGCGAGCGATCCTGCACCAGGGCCAGGTTGAGGTGCGGCAGGAGCGGACCGAACGATGCGCTGGCCAGCGCGCGCGCCGAGCCCGCGTCCGCGCTGTCGCCGACCGCGAGCACCACCGCGCGCACGCCGGCCTGGCGCTCGCGCGCCGGCACCGCCCGATCGGCGAGCCGCTCGAGCTCGGGGCGCTCGAGCGCGAGCCCCACCACCGCGCCGTCGGGCAGGCGCCGGTAGAGCAAGGTGCGGTCGGCGGCGCCGAGCGCGGGCCGGCCGCGCGCCTCCGGCTCGGCGCTGCGTGCGAGCGGCGCCAGGTCGTCGGCCAGCCTGGCGGCCAGGCGCGCGGCGCTCTGGGCCTGGGCCAGCTGGCGCTCGAGGCCGGCCAGCTCGGCCTCCTGCGCGCGCTCGAGGTGGCGGCCGGCCAGGAGGCCGCGCACGTGTTCGATGAACAGCGCGCGGGCGGCGCGCGGCACCGGCGTGCTGCCGGCGATGAGCTCGCGCAGGCAGTCGAGCACCGGCGCCGCGCCCGGCTCGACCTCGGCCAGGCCGATGAGCGCGAGCAGCGAGTAGCGCATGCCGTCGCCGTCGACCTGGTCGGCGAAGCGGCGCGCGAGCTCGCGGTAGAGCGCGGCCGCCTGGGCCGGCCGCTCGGCGGCACGTTCGAGCCGCGCGAGCCCGAGCAGCGCCTCCGGACCGGTGTCGCGGTGGCGCGCCAGACGGGCATAGGCGCGGCGCGCCTCGGACAGTCCGCGCGGCGTGGGACGACAGCCCGGCCCCGGCGCGGTCCCCGACTCGGCCGGGCAGATCCCGATCTCCTGGCGGCGTGCGCCCTGCAGCAGCGCGGATCGCGCGGGGTCGAGGCGCGCGGCGCGGCTGAGCAGCGCCATGAACTCCTGATCCGGCGCCGAGTCGACCGCCGAGGCCGTCGGATCGAGTGACGGATGGACCAGCCGCCCGTCCGCGTCGATGAAGATCGGCTGCGACGCGATCGGATGGGCGGCGGCCAGCGCATCGAGCGGCGGCGCCGCGGTCTTCTCGCCCGACGGCGCGTCGCTCGCATCGCGGCCGCCGCCCTCGAAGGCCGCGGCGGTCGCGTCGAGCGCGAGGCGAAGCTCGCCGGTCACGGCCTCGGCCACGCGGCGGGCGAGGCCGCTGTGCTGCTCGGCCACCGCCGCCACCATCCCGCGGTCGGCGAAGTACGAGACCGCGCCGAGGTACGCGATCCCGACCGCCGACGCGAGCACCGCGGCGGCGGGGAACATGCCCCCGAGCGCGCGCCTGCGCACCGCCGTCACGCGCCAAGCATAACGTCCGCGCGGCCGCGGTCCGGCGCATGGAGGGCCCAATGACGCGCTGCATGGTGACCATTGACAGGCATGACGCGACGCGTTACGGTCCGCCAGAGAGTCAACGAGGAGAGGAAAGCAATGGAAAATCCGACGAATACTCCGGCGACGGAGAGCGCGCCGGCGCAGGACGAGCAGGCCCAGGCCGCGGCTGCGGCTGCCGGTTTCGGCGACCGCATCCGCGAGCGCGCCCGCGTCGTGAAGTCCCAGATCGACGCGGCCGAGGCCAGGGCGCGCCAGCGCTGGACCGAGTCGAAGGCTCGCCAGCGCCTGACCGGCTCGAAGGCCAGCCAGCGCGTGCACGACGTCCCGGTCAAGCTGCGCAGCGCGCTGCAGCAGGCGGTCGGCAAGGTGCGCAGCGGGCTCGACCTGCCCAGCCGCCGCGAGCTCATCGAGCTGTCGCAGCGCATCGACGACCTCGACCGAAAGCTGGGCGAGTACGAGACCCAGTCGAGCGCGCGCAAGAAGCGGAAGAACGATCAGAACGGCGACTGGGCGTAGCCGGCGAGCGGAGCCTTCGATCGACGAGCTCAGTCGCGCGCGATCCGGCTCAGGCGAAGGCGCCACACCATCCACAGCGCCTCCGCCGCGATCGCGCCCGACATCTTCGACTGGCCCACGCGCCGGTCCTCGAACACGATCGGGGTCTCGACGATGCGCATGCCGGCGCGGTGCACGCGGTACTTCATCTCGATCTGGAAGCCGTAGCCGTTCGACCGCACCGACGAGAGATCGATGCGCTCGAGGGTCTCGCGCCGGTAGCACACGAAGCCGGAGGTCGGATCCTTGATCGCGAAGCCGAGCACGGTGCGGGCGTAGCGGCCGCCGGCGCGGCTGATGAACTGGCGGGCCAGACCCCAGTTGATCGTGCCGCCGCCGTCGATGTAGCGCGAGCCGACCACGAGATCGGCTCCCGCCTCGGCCAGCTCGACGAGGCGCGGCAGGTGGCGCGGGTCGTGGCTGAAGTCGGCGTCCATCTCGACGATCAGGCGGTAGCTGCGCTCGAGCCCCCAGCGAAACCCGTCCAGGTAGGCGGTGCCGAGGCCGAGCTTGCCGGGCCGGTGGAGCACGTGGACCCGCGGTTCGCGCGCCGCGATCGCGTCGAGCACCTGGCCGGTGCCGTCGGGCGACGCGTCGTCGACGAACAGGAGCTCGGAGCCCTCCACCGGGGCCAGAAAATCGGCCGCCACCCGCTCGACGTTGTCGCGCTCGTTGTAGGTGGGGATGATGATGAGAGCGCGCCGTGCCATGTCGGCAGAACCCATGGCGGGTGACGTTACCCTGCCGGAGCGCCGCGCGCGGACGTGTGGCGGAAAGGCTCACCTGAACGGATGACCCTCACCCCTAATGTGCTAACCCATCAAGAAGTAAAGAGTGAGGGGCGTCCGTCGGAAGCACTGTGTTAACCTCCGTACAGGTCGACCAATGCAAATTCTGAAGGTCCGCTTCCGCACAAACAGTGAGTTCGAAGCGAACTACCAGAGCGACTTGACGGCAGGCGGGCTGTTTTGCGCCACCACAGCACCGCTCGACCGGGGTGAACCGGTCATCGTCGAGCTGAGCGCTCCCGCGCTTCCGAACAAGGTCCTCATCCGTGGCACCGTGCGCTCCTGGCGCCCGGCCCTGCCACGCCTTCGCGTCCGCGCCGGCGCCGTCGTGGAGTTCGACACCGCGGAGGGCGAGAAGCGCGACTTCGTGGTCGAGACCATCAGCGGCGATCGCACGCCCGCGTCTCGCCGACGACACACCCGCCTGCCCGTGGCGGTGCCGGTCCGCTATCGCACCACCGACTCGGCCGAGCTCATCGACAGCTCGCTGAGCGAGATCAGCGTGGGCGGCGCGATGCTGGCCACGCCGAGCCCGCTCCCCCTCGAGACCGACGTGATCCTGGAGATCACGCCGCCCGGCGCGGTGCGGCCCATCTCGATCTCGGGCAAGGCGACCTATCACCTGCCGACCGGCTCGACCGGCCTCAAGTTCCTGTACCGCGACGCGGGTGGGTCGCGGCGGCTGCGCGAGCTGGTCCGCCGGCTGCGCCAGTCCTGATCGAACGAGCCATCGGGCCGCGGCTCGCCCGCGCCGTGTGCCGTGCTATGACGTGAGTGATGCCGGCGGGAGACCGATCCGGGCGACGGCGGAGCCGTACCAGCGCGGGCGAGGTCCTCGCCGGTGTGCTCGACCGCCACGGCATCGCGCGCGAGCTGCGCGAGCACCGCATCCTGGCCCGCTGGCGCGACATCGTGGGCGAGACGCTGGCCGGGCGCACCTGGCCCGACGGGCTCCAGCGCGGCGTCCTGTGGGTGCGGGTCAAGAACTCGTCGTGGCTGCACCAGCTGAGCTTCCTGCGCGATGACCTGGTCGCGCGGCTGGCCCGCGAGCTGGGTGATCCGCCGCTTGTGCGCGAGATCCGGTTCCACGTCGGGCCGCGCCGCATGGTGGCGGACGACGACGCGCTCGCCCCCACCCTGCGCATCCGGCGCGCGCCGGCCCGCATGCGCCAGCCGCCGCCGGCCGCCACCGACGAGCGGCTGGCCGCCATCGAGCGCGAGGCCGAGCACATCGGCGACGAGGAGCTCCGCGCCATCGTGGTCGACGTGCGCCGCCGCTGGAACCTCTGACGATCGAAGGGCCCGACGGCGTGGGCCCGCGGCGAGCGCGGCGGTCGCGACCGCCTGGGTCGTCGGTCGCCCGACCGCTCAGTCGCCGTCGAGGGCGCGGCGCAGATCGGCGATGAAGCCGCCCACCGCGTCGCACGCCGCGGCCGGCGATGCCGCCGCGGCGATGCGCTCGACGATGGCGGATCCGACCACGACCCCGTCGGCGACGCGCGCCACGGCAGCCGCGTCGGCCGGCGTCTTGATGCCGAAGCCGACCGCGACGGGGGCGCGCGCCGCCGCGCGCACCGCGTCCACCCGATCGGCCGCGGTGGCGCCGCGGAAGTGCGCGCCGGTCACGCCGGTCATGGAGATGTAGTAGACGAACGGGACGTCGAGCCGACCGAGCGCGGTCAGGCGATCGGCGCCGGTGGTGGGCGCCACCAGCGGCACCACATCGATCCCGGCGGCGGCCAGCGGTCCGGCCAGCTCGTCGAGCTCGTCGATGGGCAGGTCCACGGTCAGGACGGCGTCGACTCCTGCGGCCGCCGCGTCGCCGGCGAACCGCTCCACGCCGCGCACGAAGATCGGGTTGTAGTAGCCGAACAGCACGATCGGCACGTCGCAGCCGCGCCCGCGCAGCGCGCGGACGCCCTCGAGCGCGCTGGCCAGCCCTCCGCCCCGGGTCAGGGCGCGCTGCATGGCGGCCTGGATGACCACGCCGTCGGCGTTGGGATCCGAGAACGGGACGCCGAGCTCGATCGCGTCGGCCCCGGCCGCCGCCACACGCTCGCACAGATCGATC
>DATFRY010000319.1:0-15335 GCA_035262925.1 Kofleriaceae bacterium
ATGGCGGTGCCTGTCCTGGCCGACATGGCCAGGCGCCTGGCCGGCGAGGAGCGGCGACTGCGCCGCGAGCTCGATCACCGCCTGCGCGTGGAGCGCCAGGAGATCGATCAGCTGGAGGCGCGCGCGCGCCACACCGTGCACGCCGCGCTCGGCGAGCGGCGCCGCCGGCTGGCCGACCGGCAGCACCGCCTGGAGACGCTGCACCCGCGCAGGCGCGTGATGGCCGACCGCGCCCGGCTGGCCGACCTGCAGCGCCGCCTCGACGCGCTGCACCCGCGCACGCGCCTCGTCGCCGATCGCGCGCGGCTGACCGACCTGGCCGAGCGGGCCACCGCCGTCATGCGCCGCCGCCTGCACGACGGCGCGCGCAGGTTCGGCGCGCTGGGCGGGCGGCTCGACGCGCTCAGCCCGCTGCGCGTGCTCGAGCGCGGCTACGCGCTGGCGCGCTCGGGCGACGCCGTCATCACCTCCTCCGATCAGGTCGCGCCGGGCGACGCGCTGAGCGTCCGCCTGCGCCGCGGCCAGCTCGGCTGCCGGGTCGAGCGCGTCGAGCCAGAGCCGGAGCCAGAGACGGAATGACGGCGTGAACCGACCGAGGGGCAAGCCGGGCAAGAAGGCCGCCGCTGCCCGCGCGCGGCGCGGCAGCACCAGGGCCATCTCGGCGCCGGCCATCGCCTTCGAGGTGGCGGTGTGCGAGTCGAGCCGGGTCAGCCAGGAGCGCGCGCACGAGCTCGTCGCCGACCTCGGCTACCCGGTGGCGCCCGAGCACGACGAGGCCGCGATCGCGGAGCGGCTGCGCAGCGGCCCGCCGCGCGCGCTCGTGGTCGGTCTGCCCGAGCGGGCCGGGCTCATCGCGAAGTGCGCGGCGCTGGGACCGGTGCGGCCGGTCGTCATCGCGGCCATGGTGGCGCCGAGCGCGACGGCGCGCAGCCGCGCCACCGCCGCCGGCGCCGATCTGTTCGCGGTGCGCCCGCACGGGCGCGACAGCCTGGCCGCCGCCCTGCACGCGGCCGAGCAGCTCGCCGCGCTGCGCGACAAGCTCACCAGGCTGCGCGGCAGCGAGGAGGTCCTGCGCGAGCGGCTGCGCCGCTTCGGCCAGTCGGACCTGGCGACCGGCTTCTTCCACATCGAGTTCTTCGAGCACGTCCTCCTCATGGAGCTCAAGCGCGCCCGGCGCTACGGCTACAACCTGGCCGCGTGCCTCATCGCGCTCGACGCGTGGAGCCAGCCGGACCCGCCGCCGGCGGCCGTCGGGCTGCGCCTGCGCAAGCTGGTGGCCTCCACCATCGCGCGCGTCGTGCGCGACATCGACATGCCGGTGGATCTCACCGAGGACCGCATGCTCATCTTCCTGCCCTTCACCAACCTGGACGGCGCCACCCGGGTCGGGCGCCGCATCGCCGACGCCATGCACGCGCAGAGCGCGGTGCAGGGGGGAAACGGGAAGACCTGGCGGCCCGCGGTGTCGATCGGCATCGCCGCGCTGCGGCAGGGCAAGCCGGTCAGCTTCGCCCGCCTCATGCGCGACGCGACCGTCGCCCTGCGCGCGGCGCAGCTCAAGGGCGGCGACCGGGTCGTGGTGCGCACGTGACCGGGCGCGGCCCGGACCCGGCCGCCGTCATCGCGACGCCCGGCGGCGCCACCCGGGTCGGCGCGGTGCTGGGCTGGCCGGTCGCGCACTCCGCGTCGCCGGCGCTGCACAACGCCGCGTTCCGCGCGCTCGGCCTCGACGCCGTGTTCGTGGCCCTGCCGGTGGCGCCGGCCGACCTCCCCGCCGCGGTGCGCGGACTGGCCGCGCTCGGCGTCCTGGGCGCCAGCGTCACCGTGCCGCACAAGCAGGCCATCGCGCCCCTGTGCGACGCGCTCGACGCGAGCGCCGAGCGGGTGGGCGCGGTCAACTGCCTGGTCCTGGCCGGCGGACGCATCGTCGGCCACAACACCGACGCCGGCGGCTTCACCGACGCGCTGCGCGGCGAGCTCGAGCGCGATCCGCGCGGCGCGCGCGCGGTCCTGCTCGGCGCCGGCGGGGCCGCGCGCGCCGTGGCGGTCGCGCTGGCCGACGGCGGCGCGGCCCACGTGGACGTGGTGGCGCGCGCGCCGGCCAGCGTGGCCTGGTGCGCGGCCCGCCCGTGGACGGCGGACTCGCTGGCCGCGCTCCTGCCCGCGTGCGACCTCCTGGTCGACTGCACGCCGGTCGGGCTGGCGCGCGACCAGGCGGGCGCCGTGCCGGTCGAGGTGCCGATCGATCTCCTCCCCGCCGGGGCGGTCGCCGTCGCGCTCAGCTACGGGGCGCAGGGCAGCGCGCTCCTGGCCCGCGCCCGCGCCCGCGGGCTCGCCGCGATGGACGGCGCCGCCATGCTCGTCCACCAGGGCGCGCGCGCCTTCACCCTGTGGACTGGCCAGCCGGCTCCTCTCCCCGTCATGCACGCGGCGCTCGCCGCGTTCTCATCCGCGAGACACGGCGACTGACCCGGGCCAGGCCTGGGGGCCAGGGGCCAGGGCCGGCCGGGCCTCCAGACGCAGCGCGGCGTACGGCTACCGCGACCGCCGTCGGGGGGACAACGGCGGTCGCGGCATCAGGCTGCCACGTTGGTACGGATCGAGATCGCGCCCGGCACGTCGCCCTTCCCCTCCTTCGATCCGGTCGATGAGCCGGATCGAGCCCCCAGGCGACGACACCGTAATGGAGTTCAGCACCGGCGACAAAGAAAAAAAGCCGGCACGGAGCGACCGTGCCGGCTCTGGGTGCCCGGCGATCCGGAGATCGCCGGAGGTTCAGGAGATCATGGCGTGCAGTCGAAGCCGGCCACGTCCACCGAGAACGCCCTCACGCTGCCCGAATCGGCCGGGAACGTGTCGCTGACGTTCAGGGTCCACGTCCCGTCGGCGCTCTCGCCGGTGAACGCCGACGTCGGGCTGGACGGCGCGAACGTCCCGGTGAAGGGCGCGTCGGCCGGCGTCACGTCGTTGATCGAGGTCGTGCCGGCGTCGTCGATCACCGTCTGGCAGAAGTTGTTCCCGCTGTTGTTGGGGCCGCCCGCCTGGTTGATGACCGCCACCGACGTGCCCGACGGCGAGGTCAGCCGGAAGATGAGGTCGCCGACCCACGTGTGATCGACACCGACCGTGGTCGAACCCTCGACCGCGTCGCAGGTCTCGCCGCCGATGCGGAACACCAGCTTCGCGATCTGCCCGGCGCCCGCCACCTCGAGCGGGATGTCCACGCCCGCCAGGTCACCGTCGGGCACCGACACCGGCGCGCCGGCGAACGTCGTCGTCGTGACCGCGTCGGAGATGCGGCCGCTCTGCACGTTGAAGCTGAACACGGTCGGGCTGTTGCCGCGGCCGCTGAAGGTGACCGAGAGCGAGAACGGCAGCACCTCGCCGCACGGCGCGTCGGGCGACACGTCGAACGAGAACGGCGTGCTGGCGCCGAGGCTGCCCGGCGGCAGGCTGGGGAAGCTCGCCGACGCCGAGGTGACGGTCACGAACGGCGAGGGCGACGACAGCGTGGCGCGCACCGTGCCGGCCGTGGCGCCGCCGTTGTTGGCCAGCGAGACCTCGATCTCACCGCTGCCGCCGGGGAGGATCGCGTCGCCGGTGGTCGGCGTCGCGGTCAGCTCACCGAGCTCGATGAACGCGGCCGGGCGGGCGCCGATGCCGGCCAGGCTGTTGAACGCCGACACGATGCCGACGCCGCTGTCGCGGTCGCGACCGGCGGCCTCGATGTCGAGGGCGCCGTTGAGGAGCGCCTGGCGGATCTGGCCGGCCGTCGCGGTCGGCGCGGCCGACTTCAGGAGACCCGCGATGGCGGCCGCGTGCGGCGCGGCGGCCGAGGTGCCGAAGAACGTGTCGAGGCCCGGCACCGGCACCGTGGTCGACACGCCGTCGGCCCCGGCCACGTCCGGCTTCTTGCGCAGCTGGCCGCCGGTCCCCGTGACGCTGCCGGTGATCTGGCTGCCGTCGGCGTTGTAGAACACGCGGCGGTCGCCGTCGGAGCTGAACAGCTCGGTCGGCGTGGTCGCGCCCTCGACGAACTCTCCGCCCTCGGCCTCGAAGGCGTCGACCGCGGCCACGCCGAACGCGTTGGCCACCTGGCTGTGGCCGAACGACGCGCCGGAGGTGCCGATGCCGAGCTCGCCGCGGAAGTTCATGACGCGGATGGTCCGCTTCTCGGCCTCGGGGTGCTTGGCCACCACGACCCGGAAGTTGGACGGGATGACGAAGCCGATGAACTCGAACGGGTCGTCGTCGCCGTCCTGGACGTCGGTGGAGGCGATGACGACGTTGCGCAGATCCTGATCGAGGATGAAGAGGTCGTAGTCGTTGGACGACTGCCCGTTGTCGAGCGTGCCCGGATCCGACCAGTGCATGATGACCGGGCCGCCGTCGAGCTCGATGCGGTTCGAGATCACCTTGCCGCCGAAGTCGTGCACGGTGTAGCCCGACGGCAGGGTCGACAGCTCGCCGCCGGCCTTGAAGTCGCCTTCCCAGGTGCCGGTGGTGCCGTCGTCGAAGTTGCCCTCGTTGCCGGCCGACGAGAAGTACATGCCGCCGTCGGCGATCACGTCGGCCACGGCCTGGGCGATGATGTCGTCCTGAAACGGCGACTCGAAGAAGTAGATGATGTCGTCGACGATGATGTCGCAGCCGAACTCGAAGCGCAGGCGGCGGATGTTGTCGGCGAAGCTCTCCGGGCTGAGGAAGGCGGTCGCGAAGAACAGCTGGGCGCCCGGCGCCACGTCGTGGACGATCTGCATCATCGCGGTGCCCTCACCGGCGCCCGGGCGGCCGTCCTGGCCGGGGATGGTGAGGGTGTCGGCCGGGAGGTCGCCGGTCGCGATCGACTCCTCCTTGAAGTCGTCGCTGTCGGACAGGACGCCGATCTTCACGCCGGTGCCGTCGGCGTTGAAGAAGCGGCGCGCGCGCTCGGCGCCCATCGCCGTGCTGCCCTCGGACAGGGCGGCGCCCGCGTTGGTCGTGACCGGGACCGCGTCGGCGCCCACGACGGCGGCCGGGGCCGCGCGCTCGCTGAGCTTCTGCTTGATCTGCTGCGCCGCCACCACGCGCTCGGCGTGCGGGGCCAGGCGAGCCTTGGCGCCGGGCCGGGCGGCGAGCGCCGTCTCGGCGGTGAGCGCGGATCGGATGTGGGTGAGGGAGGGCTCGGCGGCGAGGGTCTCGAGCTTGTCGAGCGGGACCCACGCGCGGATGCTGCTGTGAGCGGCGGAGGAGTCGACCACGGTTCCGCCGAGGGACTCGATCGTCGAGGTGAGCTCGGCGGCGCCCTTCACGTCGACCAGCGCGCGGCCCATCGGGTCGACCTGGGTCAGGCTCTTCAGCTTGCCGTCGGTCACCTTGGCGGTCGCCGGTGCGATCGAAGCGGCGAAGGTGCCGTTCTTGAGGTACAGCAGCTGCGAGTCGATCTTGCGCTGCTCGGGCGTGCGCGACTCCTTCTCGGCGATCAGCGCCTCGATCTGCTGGACCGCGCTGGGCGGAAGTTCGGTCGCGCCATCTTGACCGTTACTGTCACCGGGCGTGTTGCCCGGATCCTGATCGTCACCCTCATCGGATGTCGACTTGATACCGTCGCAGCCAGCGGCGACGGTCGCTGCGAGACATATCGCAGCCCACGCGCTCAGACGAAGTGTTCTCATTTTGTCGCGAGCTCCCTCGATCGGCGTTTTCCGATTCGACGGGCGAACGTAGTCGAATTCACTACCAGGTCACAATGGTGTTCCTCACGACGGTGACCGGAGCTATCTGAAAAACTCCGGCACATTTTCAGTGGTCGAGTTCCTGGCCGTAGGTGATTTCACAAGACGGGGACGAATCGATCGAAAGTGGCGCTCGCGGCGCTCCGTCGGGGGTCGATCGGGGGTCGTATTCGTCGCCGCGTCGTCGCGGTGGCGTCGCCGCGTCGTGCGTCGCCGCGTCGTCGTGCATCGCCGCGTCGTCGTATCGCCGCGTCGTCGGCCGGAGCGACTCGATCACTCGATCACTCGATCACTCGATCGATCGGTGGATCGATGGATCGATGGACCGGTGGATCGATGGACGGAGAATCGATGGACGGAGAATCGGTCGTCGATTCGATCCTCGCGCCCGCTCCACGCGATCCGCGGGCGTCGCCGCGCCGCCGGACCGCGCGCGGGCCAGCGCGGGGCCTACCGCCCACGCCCTGGAGCCGCCCGGCCCGGGAGCCGCTCCGGCCCATCCCGGTCAAGTCCGCGCCGGGACAGCCCCTGGTCCCGGCCGATTGACCTGGAAGAGGCAAGGGCACTAGATTGCTCGCGATGAGGAATCTCGCAGCGATCTCGATGTCGGTGGCGATGGCCCTGGGACTCGGCGTTCAGCTCGGCGGGTGCAAGGGTGAGGGCGGCGGCAAAGGAGGCAGCGGAGGCGGCCAGGGAGGAGGTGGCGAGGCCGGCGGCGGCGGTGGTGCCGCGGCCGGCGGCGGAGGCGGCGCTGCGGCCGGCGGCGGCGCGACCAGCGGGACCATCAAGATCGTCTCGAGCCTGCCCCACACCGGCAGCTCCAACGCGGTCAGCGGCGCGATGCGAGACGGCATCCAGCTCGCCCTGGCCGAGGCCGGCAACAAGGCCGGCCCGTTCACCATCGTCTACGAGAGCATGGACGACGCGTCGGCCAAGAAGGGCGACTGGGACCCGGAGGTCGAGGCGGCCAACGCCGACAAGGCGGTCAAGGACCCGGACGTGATGGTCTACATCGGGACCTACAACTCCGGCGCCGCCAAGATCTCGATGCCCGTCCTCAACCGGGCCGGCCTGGTCATGATCTCGCCGGCCAACTCGTACCCGGGGCTGACCAAGCCGGGCCTCGGCGAGGCCAACGAGCCCGACATCTACCGGCCGAGCGGCAAGATCAGCTTCTTCCGCGTGGTGCCGGCCGACGATCTCCAGGGCGCGATGGGCGCCCGCTGGATGAAGCACATGGGCGCCAAGAAGGTCTACGTGCTCGACTCGCGCGACCTCTACGGGCGCGGCATCGCCGACGTGTTCTCGCAGACCGCCGAGGACCTGGGCCTCCAGGTGGTCGGCCACGAGGGCATCGACCCGAAGGCGCAGGAGTACAAGTCGCTCATGACGAAGATCAAGGCGCTCAAGCCCGACTTCGTCTACTTCGGCGGCACCACGGCGACCAACCCGGGCCAGGTCGCCAAGGACATGGTCGCCGTCGGCCTCGACGCCAAGCTCATGGTCCCCGACGGCTGCTTCGACACCGCCTTCATCACCGCGGCCGGCGCGGCCAACATCAACGACCGCGCCTTCGTCACCTTCGGCGGCGTGCCGCCCGACAAGCTGACCGGGCTGGGCGCGAAGTTCGTGAAGGCCTACAACGACAAGTACCACAAGATGCCCGAGGCCTACGGCGTCTACGGCTACGTGGCGGCGCAGGTGGCGCTGGCCGCGATCGAGAAGGCCGGGACCAAGGACCGCGAGGCCATCCGCGCCGCGGTGCAGGCCTACAAGGCCGAGGACTCGGCGCTGGGCCCGTTCTCCTTCGACGAGAACGGCGACACCACGATGACCAGGATGAGCGGCAACGCGGTCAAGGGCGGGAAGTTCGAGTTCCAGCAGCTGCTCAGCAAGGACATGCAATAGGAGCGGGCGGCCCGTCACCTCCCATCCTGGCCCAACCTGCCCCACCTGGCCGCCGCCGCCGTGGAGACCTTCGTCCAGCAGATCATCCTGGGCCTCGTCAACGGGATGGTGTTCGCCCTGATCGCTCTGGGCTACACCATGGTC
This sequence comes from Kofleriaceae bacterium, assembly GCA_035262925.1. GTDB lineage: Bacteria > Myxococcota_A > Polyangia > Haliangiales > Haliangiaceae > DATFRY01. Next base: position 7,767 of record DATFRY010000319.1, read on the forward strand.
TACGGGATCCTCGAGCTCATCAACTTCGCCCATGGCGATCTGTTCATGCTGGCGTCGTTCCTGGCGCTCACCCTGGTCGGGCTGCTCGGGCTCGACGCCGCGTCCGGATCGCTCCTGTGGGTCGCCATCCCCGGGATCATCGTCATCTGCGTGGCGTTCGCCGGCGGGCTGAACTGGCTGGTCGATCGGCTGGTCTACCGGCCGCTGCGCGGGGCGCCCAAGCTGGCGGCGCTGGTGTCCGCGATCGGCGTGTCGTTCATGTTCATGAACCTCGGCCTGTTCTGGGGCGGGGTGCCGATGGGCGTCTTCGGCGGCGGCACGGCGGCGGCCGCGCCGAAGGGATTTCCCAGCCTGCTCCCCACCACGAACCTCCTCGGCGACAGCGGCCTGCGCATCACGGTCAAGGACATGGTCGTGGTGGTGAGCTCGCTCGCGGTCATGGCCGGGCTGTTCCTGTTCGTGAACCGCACGCGGCTGGGCAAGGCCATGCGCGCGACCGCGCAGAACCCGACCGCGGCCCGGCTCATGGGCATCGACGTCGACCGCGTGATCGGCGCGACCTTCATGATGGGCGGCGCGCTGGCCGGATTCGCCGCCGTCATCTACGGCCTCTACATCAACACCATCCACTTCCAGATGGGCTACCAGAACGGGCTCTACGCCTTCACCGCGGCCGTGCTGGGCGGCATCGGCAACATCCCGGGCGCGGTCCTGGGCGGCCTGCTCATCGGGCTCCTGCGCGCGCTGTCCGACCAGTACGTCGGCGCGCAGTGGCAGCAGGCGGTCCTGTTCGGCATCCTGATCGCGATCCTGGTCTTCCGGCCGCAGGGCCTGTTCGGCTCCGCCGCGCACGACAAGGTGTGATGTGACGGGCCGGGTCTCGACATGACGGGAGTGCGCGCGCCGGCGGGGGTGCGGCGGCGGCCGAGGTGGCTGCGGCTCGAGGTCCTCATCCTGCCGGTGCTGCTGCTCTACCCGCTGTTTCCGGTCGTCGACCACTTCGTCCAGGCGGCGTTCGACACCACGCTCCGGCTCGACCGCCAGCTGGTCAACATCTTCATCTTCGCCATCCTCGCGCTGGCGCTGAACCTCCAGGTCGGCTACGCGGGGCTGCTCCAGCTCGGCATCGCCGCCTTCTTCGCCATCGGCGCCTTCTCGACCGGCATCCTCACCGTCGACAAGTACCCGTTCCAGATCGGGTTCTGGGGCGCGCTGGTGGCGGCGCCCGTCCTGGCCGGGACGGCCGGGCTGGCGCTCGGCGCGCCGACCATCCGGCTGCGCGGCGACTACCTGGCGATCGTCACGCTCGGGTTCGGCGAGGTGACGCGCGTGGTGCTGCTCAACCTGGAGAACATCACCGACGGGTCGCGCGGGCTCAACCCGATCCCGACGCCGTGGCTGCCCGACTGGCTGACGCGCGCGGCCGCCGGCGACGCGACCGGGCGGATGCACTTCCTCTCGATGTACTACGTGGCGCTGCTCCTGCTGGCCGGGCTGGTGGTCTTCTTCCGCACGCTCGAGCGCACGCGGCAGGGGCGCGAGTTCGTGGCGCTGCGCGAGGACGAGCTGGCGACCGCGTGCATGGGCATCAACCCGGCCCGCACCAAGCTCATCGCGTTCGCCGCCGGCGCCGCCATCGCCGGGATGGCCGGCGCGCTCTACGCGACCAACCTGACCACGACCGCCGAGCCCAACACCTACGACTTCACGTACTCGATCATGGTGCTGTCGTGCGTGATCATCGGCGGGCTGGGCTCCCTGCGCGGCGTCCTGCTCGGCGCGGCCGTGCTGCTCACGTTCGACAACGTGCTGTCGCCGCTCCTCACCAACCTCATCCAGCGGCACCTGACCGGCGGGGGCGGCGGCGTGCTGACCAGCTTCAGCAACTGGCGATGGCTGGTTTTCGGGCTCGCGCTCGTGCTGATGATGCGGCTCCGACCCGAGGGGCTGTGGCCGTCGTCGCGGGTCAAGTCCGAGCTGCATCATCAGGAGGAGGCGCCGCCGTGACCGGGCCGGGCGCGGGCGCGGGCGGCGCGGACGCGGGCGGCGCGGGCGGCGCGGGCGGCGCGGACGCGGGCGCGGACGGCGCGGGAGGCCCGCTCCTCGCCATCGACAAGCTGACCCTGCGCTTCCGCGGCCTCACCGCGGTCAACGCGGTCGACCTCGTGGTCAACCGGGGCGAGATCGTCGCCGTCATCGGCCCCAACGGCGCCGGCAAGACGTCGCTCTTCAACGCCATCACCGGCATCTACGAGCCCAACGCCGGCACGGTGGTGCTCGACGGGCGCGACCTGCGCCGCCAGCCGACCCGCGGCAACGCCGTGCGCTGGGCCATCGCCGGGATCCTGACCAGCTTGCTCCTGTTCCTGTGGGTGGCCGACGTCAACCAGCTGTGGGCCGCGGTCGTGCGAGCCAACTATCACGGGCGCGGCAAGGGGTTCGAGGCGGCCCACGCGGTCGAGGACCTGGGCGCGTTCCTGGCCGGGCGGCCGCGCATCGAGACCCGCATGAGCCGCTTCTACGTGACCGCCTTCGACGGCACCGCGCCGTTCGGCTCGGCGCGCACGCGCGAGGACGCCGAGAAGAAGCGCGCCGCCATCCCCACCATGGCGGGCCTGCCGGCCGACGGCTCGACCATCGCCGAGAAGGACGGGCGCTTCGCCATCCTGTCGGAGGACCGAAAAGACGTGGTCGACGTGGCGCCGACCCGCGAGGCCGCGCTCGGGCGCCTGGCCGCGGCCCGCACGCTCGACGCACAGGCGGCGGCCGCCGTGCGCGAGCGCCTGTTCGCCCTCTTCTTCGGCCTCGCGCTGGGCAGCGCCGGCGCGTGGGCGGTGTGGCGGCAGACCCGGCGCACCCCGTCGTCGGTGGCGGGCCGCGGCATCGCGCGCACGTTCCAGAACATCCGCCTGTTCCAGGACATGACGGTCCTCGAGAACGTGCTGGTCGGGATGGACCGCCACCTGTCGCGCCGGGGCAAGCCGCTGTCCTTGCGGCGCATGCGCCACGCGTGGCCGGCCGCGCTGCTCGGCGCCGGCTACGCCCTCATGTGGCTCGGTCTGCGCGCCAGCCTGCTTCCGTCCGCGCTGACCGGCCTGCTCCTGGCCGCCGCGCTGGTCGGCGGCGTCGTGCTGGTGGTGTCGATCTCGCGGCGCGGCGCCTTCTCGCCCGCCGGCGTCGAGATCGAGGCGACCGGCCGGGCCGAGGCGCTGCGCCTGCTCGAGTTCGTCGGGCTGACCGGGCGCCACAACGACCTGGCCAAGAACCTGCCCTACGGCGCGCAGCGGCGTCTCGAGATCGCGCGCGCGCTGGCCACGCGGCCGGTGCTGCTCCTGCTCGACGAGCCGGCCGCCGGCATGAACCCGGCCGAGACCCGCTCGCTCATGCAGCTCATCAAGGACATTCGCGGCCGCGGCACCACGGTCCTCTTGATCGAGCACCACATGCGCGTGGTCATGGGCATCTCGGATCGCATCGCCGTGCTGGTCTACGGCGCCAAGATCGCCGAGGGCACTCCACAGGAGATCCGCGGCAACCCCAGGGTGGTCGAGGCCTACCTGGGGCAGGAGCAGGAGCACGAGGAGTGATGCTCGAGCTCAGGGACGTCTCCGCCGGCTACGGCAACATCGAGGCGCTGCACGGCATCAGCCTGTCGGTCGACGACGGCGAGATCGTCACGCTCATCGGCGCCAACGGGGCCGGCAAGACCACGACGCTCATGACCATCTCCGGCTGCGTGCGCGCGCGCGCCGGCGCGGTCATGTTCCGGGGGCGCGACGTGAGCCGCCTGCCGCCGCACGAGATCGTCGCGCTCGGCCTGGTCCAGTCGCCCGAGGGGCGCAAGATCTTCCCGCGCCTCACCGTGATGGAGAACCTCGAGATGGGCGCGTTCGTCCGCCGCGACAGGCCGGGCATCGCGGCCGACGCGAAGCGCGTGTTCGAGCTGTTCCCGATCCTGGGCGAGCGGCGGCGCCAGCCGGGCGGCACGCTCTCGGGCGGCGAGCAGCAGATGCTGGCGATCGGGCGCGCGCTCATGGCGCGGCCCAAGCTCCTCCTGCTCGACGAGCCGTCGCTCGGGCTGGCGCCCATGGTGGTGACGCGCATCTTCGAGGTCATCCGCGAGCTCAACCGCGAGGGCTCGACCATCCTCCTGGTCGAGCAGAACGCGCGCATGGCGCTCAAGGCGGCCCACCGCGGCTACGTGCTCGAGACCGGCACCATCGCGATGACCGGCCCGGCCGGCGATCTCCTGTCCGACGAGCGCGTGCGCGCCGCCTACCTCGGCGACGGCGCCGCCTGAGCGGCGCGGCCGCCGGGCCCCGCGCCGCGTCAGTTCACTTCGCCTCACTTCAGGTCGGGCGCGTCACTTCTGGGGCGGCTTGGTCTCGCCCTTGTCGACCGTCCGCGCGGTCGGCAGGCCGGTCGCGCCCAGGCGATCCAGCTGGCGGCGGATGACGCTGTGGTGCCGGCTGTACCCGAAGTAGATGACGAGGCCGATCCCGAGCCAGACGAACAGGCGGATCCAGTTCTCGGTCTCCAGCGAGAACATCAGCACCAGGCACAGGACGATGCCGGCCACCGGCACGATGGGCACCAGCGGGGCGCGGAACGGGCGCTCCATGGTCGGCTGGGTCTTGCGCAGGATGAGGACCGCCGCGCAGACGATGGCGAAGGCGAACAGGGTCCCGATGTTCGCCATCTCGAGGAGGACGCCGAGCGGCAGGAAGGCCGAGGCGATCGCCACGAAGGCGCCGATGAGGATCGTGGCGTTGTGGGGCGTGCGGAAGCGCGGGTGGACCGCGCCGAAGAACTTGGTCGGGACCATGCCGTCGCGCGCCATGGCCAGGAACACGCGCGCACCCGACAGCATGTTGACCAGGAGCACCGACGTGATCCCGGCGACGCCGGCGATCGCCACGATCACCTCCGCCCACTGCAGGCCGACCGACGAGAAGGCCATCGAGACTCCCGCCCCCTGGTCGATCTGGTCGTACTTCTGCATTCCGGTCAGCACCGCCACGACGGCGATGTAGAGGACCGTGCAGATGATCAGCGAGGCGATGATGCCGATGGGCACATCCCGCTTGGGGTTGCGCGCTTCCTCGGCGTGAGTCGATACCGAGTCGAACCCGATGTACGCGAAGAAGATGATGGCGGCGCCGGCCAGCATGCCGTGCTGCTGCCCCCCGAAGAGAGGATGTCCGAAGAACTTCACTCCGCCCCAGCCATAGGGAGCGAAGGGATGCCAGTTCTCGGACTTGAAGAAGAATGCGCCCACCATGATGACGAACAGGACGGCGGCCACCTTGACCGCCACGATCGCCGAGTTGATCCCGGCGCTCTCCTTGATGCCCTTCACCAGGATGGCGGTGATGATGGCGACGATGATGACGGCCGGCAGGTTGATGATCGCGCCGGTGCTGTGGAACCCCAGGGCCGTGTCGTAGGCGACCGGCGGAGCCGTGATCGCGTGGGGTAAGTGGATTCCGAGTTTCGGGAGCAGGCTCTGGAAGAAGCTCGACCAGCCGTTGGCGACGGTCGCGGAGCCGACCGCATACTCGAGGATGAGGTCCCACCCGATGATCCAGGCGAACAGCTCACCGAGGGTGGCGTAGGCGTACGTGAAGGCGGATCCGGCGACCGGGACCATCGAGGCCAGCTCCGCGTAGCAGAGCGCGGCGAAGATGCAGGTCAGGCCGGCGACGACGTAAGACAGCATGAGCGCGGGGCCGGCGTAGTCGTGGGCCGCCTTTCCGGTGGCGACGAAGATGCCCGCGCCGATGACGCAGCCGACGCCGAGCGCGGTCAGCGCAACCGGGCCGAGGCACCGCCGAAGCCTGTTGTCATCCTCTGCTTCCTCGAGCAACAGGCTCAGCGGCTTGCGAGCGAAGAGCTGACTGGGCATGGGGTCTGGCCTCTCCGGTGATGTCCCTGGTGCTACTTCCGGGTCACTGAAACACACTTGCCGCAGCAGATCCAGTCTCCCATGGGAAGCTGCCGGGGCCATTGCCGGGTACCATCAGGCCCGTGAGATCGGGGTCTCGCCTGCTCCTCCTGCTCGCCGCGATCGCGCCCGCCTGCGCCACGGGCCCGACGCCGGCTCCGCGCAAGGAGGCCAGGGCCGACGACGACGCGCCGCGGCCAGAGCGCGCGGCGCTGGCTCTCCTGGACAAGCTGGCCGGCGCGATGCGCAACGACCTCGCCGAGCGGCTCGTGGACGTGGCCGATCCGGTGAACGGCCTCACCTTCTGGGGACAGCCGGGCGCGTGCGCGTCGCCCCTCTTCCGGGTGTCGGCCAAGGAGAGCGGGTCTCTGACGCGGCTGGCCAGGGAGCGCATCGGCCAGGCGCCCTCGCACTACCTCGATCGCAACGGATACTGGCGCGAGGTGGCGGAGACGATCCGCGCCGGCCTGCGCGTGGTCAAGCTGAACCGCGGCCACTACGAGATCCCGCCCGAGGAGAAGCTCGACCGGTCGCCGGCGTGGGCCTCGCTCGACACGCGCAACGTGGAGCTGAGCGACCGCGAGCTGTCCTGTCTCGACGAGGACCAGGCCAAGGCGGTGCGCAAGACCCGGCGCGCGGACTACCGCTACCGGTTCCGCGCCGAGCGCGGCTACTCGAGCGTGACGGTCTTCCTGATCGAGCGCGACGGCGAGCTGCGCGTCGAGCACGTCATCCAGATCTGGCACTACGACGCGTGACCCGCGGGACTGGCAGTCAGCCCTGCGGGCCAGTCGCCGGCCAGGAGCTCGACTCCGTATTCTCACGGCGAATCCGTCGACGGGCCCAGAACCTACCCTCGGTCGGCCCCTCGGGCCTTCCTCGGCCAGCCGCCGGTCGAGCGGCCGACGATGACGGCGGGCGCCGCGCTACTCGGACGCGCGGCGGAGGAAGGTCGGCACATCGAGCTCGTTGTCGACCTCGACCTCGGCCAGGACGTGGCGCAGCGACGGGTGGACCTTGGGGAACTCGACCTTGCGGCGCGGGTCGGTCATGGTCGGGCCGCTCTCGTGGTTGAGCGTCGGGCCGGAGCCGTGGGCCATCTGCGGGCGGCCGGCGGCCTCGACGGTCATCTCGGCGTAGGGCTCGTGGGTGAGCTCGGCGAGGGCGCGGTCCACGTCGGTGCCGTCGGGGATCGGGGTCTCCTCGTCGGCGGCCATCTGCGCCCGCCGGTAGTACTGGTAGGCGCCGTACTGGCTGGCCGGCTGGGCCGCGTGGGCGTGGGCGTGCGCCTGTACATGATGCGGCTGGGTGGCCACGACCGGCTGCGCGCGCGGGCGGGCGGCCCGCGGCGGGACCTGCGCCGGCGGGTACTCGCGGGTGATGGACGCGCGGTCGTCGTGCTGCGCCGCGATGTGCGAGCTCGAGGCCCGCTCGCTGCGGCCGCGCGGCTGGTTGGTCGCGCGCTCGCGCGCCGCGCTGCGGTCGAAGCCGGTGGCGATGACCGTGATGCGGACCTCGTCCCCGATGTTCGGGTCGATGACCGAGCCGAAGATGATGTTGGCGTCCGGGTCGGCGGCCTCGGCGATGAGGCTGCACGCCTCGTTCATCTCGGCGAGCGTGAGGTC
>DATFRY010000320.1:0-10046 GCA_035262925.1 Kofleriaceae bacterium
GGCGTTCCCGCACATGCACTACGTGGGCGTCGACCTCGAGGTGAAGATCCTGCGCGCCCACCCGGCGCCGGAGGAGCCGTCCGAGGAATGTCTCATCAAGGTCCCGCACTGGAACTTCGACTGGCAGCGCACGTACCAGTACGACGCCGACCTGTCGGAGCTGCCCACCGTGGGTGATGGCGACGAGATCACGATCCGCTGCACCTACGACAACACGGTGGAGAACCCGTACGTCCAGCGCGCGCTCGACGAGGCCGGCCTCGAGCTGCCGGTCGACATCTCGCTCGGCGAGGAGACGCTCGACGAGATGTGCCTGGCCGCGTTCGGCGTCGTGTTCGACGGCCCGACGACGGCGCCGGCGACGTCGTCCCCGCTCGATGTGGGTCTCGGTCTCGGACGGTGACGTCTCATGAGGCGCGCGCCGCGCGCCTCGCTCGCCGCCCGCGCGCGCGGCGATTGTCCTTGAACCCCCTCTGGCCCGGCAGGAGAATTCTGCGCAGGGGAGGGGGTGGGGATGCACGATCTCGACGCCGCGCTGGCGCGCGCGACAGAGGCGATCGCGAGGCGCGACATGGCCGGCGCCTCCGCGCTGCTCGGCCAGGCCAGCGGCCTGGTGCCCGACGGCTCTCCGCTCGCGCGCGCGCGCTTCGAGGGCACGCGGGCCGAGCTCGCCGCCATCGACGAGGACCACGTCGCGGCCGAGCTCGGCTTCGCCCTGGCCTACGACCTGGCGGTGGTGGCCGGCGGGCAGTCCAACGCCGCGCGCTGGGCCGGGCGGCTGGGCGCGATGCTGGGCGAGCGGCGCCGCTACCGCGCGGCGGCCATCTGGCACGAGCGCGCCGTCGAGCATGCGCGCCGCTCCGGCATCGCGCACAACGTGGCCGCCTCGGCCACGCAGGCGTTCGCCACCCTGCGCCAGGCGCACCGGCACACCGACGGCGCGCGGCTCCTGTGCGACGCGGCCGACACCGACGCGCCGCGCCTGCCGGCCAGCACCGCGGCCAGCCTGCTCGAGCAGGCGCGCATGGTGCTCGACATGAGCGGCGCGTGGGGGCGCGCCGACGAGGTGCAGGAGCGACTCGAGGCCCTGACCCGCAGCTGGGACGGGCCGGCCAGCGAGCGCGAGCGCCTGCTGGCCGAGGTGGCGGCGTCGCGCGGCCGCCACGCGTCGCGCCGGGCCGAGGTCGACGGGGAGCCCGCGCCGGGTGCCTTCGCCCACTACCTGGTCGAGATGATGGCCTTCTTCCACAAGGAGGGCCGCGCCGAGGGCATGGCGGACATCGGCCACCTCCTGGCCGACATCGCGCTCGCGCGGGCGGGCGACGGCGCAGGCACGTGGACCGGGTGGCTGGAGCCGTGGCTGCCGCAGCGCATCGTCACCGACGCGGTCATCGCGACCGCGCGGGACGGGACGCCGTCGCGCGCGCTCCTGCTGTCGCAGCGCTGGAAGACGCTGGGCTTCGCCTGGCCCAACCTCGTGCGCGCGCGCTCCGGCAGCGACCCGATGAGGTGGGCGCACCCGGCCGAGGTGACCGCGTACCTGCGCGGGATCGACGAGCTCGACGCGCGGGTGGGCGAGCTGCGCGGCGCCGGCTCGCGTTCGGTGCAGGCGCGCGCCGAGGCGGTGCGCGCGGCCGGCGAGACCGTGCTCGAGCTGGGCGAGTCGCTGCGCCAGCGCGATCCGGCGCTCGCCGCGCGCCTGGGCGCCGCGGTGTGGCCCGAGGATCTCGTCGACCTGCTGCCACCCGGCAGCCCGGTGGCGATCGTCGATCTCGTGGTCGGCCACGACGCGTCGCTGGCCCTCATCGTCTTCCGGCGCGGCGACCGGGTCGATGTGATCGGCAGCCACGCGCCCGACTTCACCGCCGAGCACGCGCGCGAGCTGCTCGAGGAGTGGGCCGGCGGCCGGGTCGCGCACGAGATCTCGGCGGGCCAGCGAGCCGCGCTGGTGCGCATCTCCAGGCTCCTGCACGATCGCCTGTTCTGCGGCCTGGCGCGCGCGCTGGCCGCGCTGCGCATCACCCAGGTCGTGCTGATCCCGGATCTGCTGGTCCGCCACCTGCCGCTCCACCTGGCCCACGTGTGCGACGACAACGTGCGCCAGGTGCGCGAGGCGGTGCGCATGGAGCCGCCGATCGACCAGGCGGACATGTTCTGCGACGTCTTCCCGGTCGAGTACGCCGCCTGCCTGCAGTCGGTGGCGGTCAGCGCGCCACAGAAGCGGCCCTCGTCCCTGCGCTCGGTGCTTTCGATGGCCGACCCGCGCGGCGACCTGCCGGCCACCCGCGAGACGGCGCGCTGGCTGCGCGAGCGGCTCCCGCCGACCATCGAGACCGCGACCCACGTCGGTCGCGACGCCAGCCTGGCCGCCCTCGCGTGCGACCTGCCGCGGGCCGACATCGCGGTGATGGGTTGCCACGGCCGCTTCCTGCCCGACCGGCCGCTCGCGTCGCACCTCGAGCTCAGCGACGGGCCGTGGGCGGTCGAGGCGATCATGAGCGGCGACGCGCTCGAGCGCGCGCCGGTGGTCGTGCTGAGCGCGTGCGAGGTCGGCGCGCGCGCGCCCACCGTCGACGAGATCGAGGCCAGCGGGCTGCCCGGCGCGCTCGTCTCGGCCGGCGCGGCGGCGGTCGTGGCCAGCCTGTGGCCGGTCGAGGACGTGTCGATGAGCTACCTGGTGGAGCGCTTCGTCGACGCGCTGTCGCACCCCGGCTACCGCCCCGCGGCGGCGCTGTTCCGCGCCGTGCATCTCCTCCAGCGCTGGCCGCTGGCCGACGCCATCGCGCGCTGCGCGGCGCTCATGCGGCAGATGGAGGAGAACGGATCGGTGGAGCGCTCGCCGGCCCAGTACCTCATGCTCGACACCATGCGCGAGCGGCTGGCCGAGGACGGCGCGCCCTATCCGTTCGCCAGCGCGCAGTACTGGGGCGGCGTCGTGGTGGTGGGCAGCGGCTGGCACCAGCCGGCCGACGGGGTGGTGGCCGCCGATCCGGTCGAGGTCATCGAGGCCACGCTCGAGCGCGGGCGCGCGCTCGGTCTGGAGCGCGAGGGCAAGGCCGCCGAGGCGCTGCCGGTGCTCGAGGGGCTGCTCGACGTGCTGCAGGGATCGCAGCGGGCCGCGGTGCTGGCCGACCTGGCCGCGATCACCTGGCGCGGGCGGCCGGCCGGCTGCACGCGGTCGGCGCGGCGGGCGGCCCGCCGCTATCTGACGCGCGCCCGCGCGGCCCTGCGCGGGACCGGCGACGCGGCGCTGGCCCGTCGCATCGCCGAGATCGCGACCGATCTGGGAGCGGGCGGAGACGGCGGAGGACCGGGGGACGACGATGTGCAAGCGCAGCGCGAATGACCCGCTCATCCAGCTCTTCGTCGGGCGCTACGGCCTCAACCTCCTCACCGTGCCGCGCGAGGGATCGGACGTGGGCGATCTGTACGTCGCCGACCACGGCCGGATGTCGGCGCCGGGCAGGGTGACGGCGCTGTTCGAGCCGCCGCTCGAGCTGCCGCCGGTCGCGCGCGGCGAGGCGATGGCGGACGTGACCGGCGCGGTCTCGGCGTCGGTGTCGGCCGCGGTCGGGCTCGACCTGCTCGGCCGCTTCCTGACCGCGTTCGGCGCGGCCGGGATGGGCGACGCCATCGCGGCCCGCTTCGCCGCCGCGCGCGCGACCACCATGCGCTTCTCGCTGGCCGACGCGACGCGCGACTCGACCGATCCGCTGGTGCTCGGCACGCGGCTCCTGCGCAGCGCGCTGGTCGAGAACCACCCGATGGTGGGCCCGGACCGGCGCTACTACCTGGTCACCGCGGTGGCGCGCAGCTCGTCCATCTGCATCGCCGCGGAGAAGGCCGCCGGCGCGTCGGCCGGCCTCGACGTCGATCTCGGCGGCCTGGGCGGCGGCGAGGGCGCGGTCGCGGCCTCTCACGCGCAGGGCGGCGCGATCGTCTTCCGCTCGAACAAGCGGCTGGCGTTCGGCGTCGAGCTGCACGAGCTCGCGGTCGACCGCCGCGACCGCAGGCTCAAGCTCAGGACCACCGGCGCGGTCGCGATGCTGCGCTCGGCCGGACCCGAGCGCCCTCTGGTCGAGCCGACCCTGCTCGGCGGGCCCGACGGCGACGCCTTCGTCGATCTTTGAAGTGCACCGCGCGCCGCGTCGGGTCGCTTCTCAGGCCTCGGCGCGCGTCTGCGGCAGCGAGAAGGCGAGGCGCGCCCCGCCGGTCGGGCGGTTCTCGGCCCACGCGCGCCCCTGGTGGGCGCTGGCGATGCGCTTGACCAGGGCCAGGCCGAGGCCGAGCGAGCCGTGGCCGCGGCTCGCGCCGCGGTAGAACGACTCGAACGCGCGGTCGATCTCGCTGGGCGTGAAGCCGGGCCCGCTGTCCTCGACCTCGAAGACGACCTCGGGGACGATCTCGCCGTCCAGCGATATCGGGCCGTCCGCGCTGCTCTTCGGGTTGTCGCTGGCGCGCACGCGCAGGCAGGTGAGCCCGCCGCCGTGGCCCTGGGCGTTGTCGATGAGGTTGGCCAGCGCCCGGGCCAGGAGCGTCGGGTCGCCGACCACGCGCGCGCTGTCGACCGTCACGTCGAGCCGGTCGTGGTCGATGCCGGCGCGCTCGAGGGCCAGGGCGGCCAGCTCGCCGGCGTCCAGCTCGCGCCGGTCCATGGCGCCGAAGTCGAGGCGCGAGCCGGCCAGGAGCTGGCCGACCAGCCGGTCGACCTCGAGCACCTCGCGCTCCAGGTCGGCCACCAGCTCCGCCTCGGTGCCGCGCTCGCGCGCGGTCTCGAGCAGGATGCGCATGTGGCCCAGCGGGGTGCGGATCTCGTGCGACACGGCGGCCAGGAGCTCGCGCTGGTCGGCCAGCTGCCGCTCGATGCGCGCGGCCATGTCGTTGATGGAGTCGGACAGGACGCCCAGCTCGCCGTCGTGGCGGCCGAGCTCGAGCCGGCTCTTCAGCTTGCCGTCGCCGATGTCGCGCGCCACCCGGATGACCTCGAGGAGCGGGCGGATGAGCCGCCACGCGATCGCGCCCGACGCCATCCACAAGACGGCGCCGATCGGGATGAGCGCCGCCGGGCGCGCGCGGCCGCCGGTGAGGTACATGAAGCCGCCCCCCACGACGCAGCAGATCGCGATCGCCATCCCGAAGCCGAGGAAGATGCGCCGGTGCAGGCCCGCGTGCATGCGCCACCACGGGCGCAGCGCGCTGTTCTCGGGGCAGCCGGGGTCGCTCATGCCCGGGTGCGGCATGCCCGGGCGCCAGCGGCCGCGTCCCCCCTGGCGGTGCCGGTGGCGGTGCCACTGTCGATATTCGCGCGACCTCATCATCATCATGAGCATCATCGGCATGGTCACGACTCGCGGGCCAGGACGTAGCCTACCCCGCGCACCGTGCGGATGCGTCGGGGGGCCGACATGTCGTCGCCCAGCTTCTTGCGCAGCTTGGAGATGTGCACGTCGACGGTTCGCTCGTTGACCGCCACGTCGCCGCGCCCGGCCTCGGCCAGGAGCGAGCCGCGCGGCACCACCCGGCCGGCCCGGCGCATGAGCGCGATCAGGATGTCGAGCTCGAGGCCGGTGAGATCGACCTCCGATCCGTCCACCCGCACGTTGCGGGCGGCGACGTCGACCTCGATGCCGGCCACCACCAGGCGCTCGGCCGCCGCGTCGGGCTGGGCCCTGCGCAGGACCGCGCGCAGGCGGGCCAGGAGCTCGCGCGGCGAGAACGGCTTGGGCACGTAGTCGTCGGCGCCGAGCTCGAGGCCGACCACGCGGTCGGCCTCGTCGCCGCGGGCGGTCAGCATCAGGATGGGGATGCGGTTGCGCTTGCGGATGCGGCGCAGGACGTCGAGCCCGTCCATCCCCGGCATCATGACATCGAGCAGGACCGCGTCGAAAGCGTCCTGCTCGAGCGCCTGCAGGCCGGCGCGGCCGTCGCGCGCGTGGGTCAGCGAGACGTCGTTCTGCGCCAGGTAGCCGGTCAGGAGCTCCGACAGGCGCGCGTCGTCGTCGATGAGGAGAACGCGGATGGCCATGGCGCTTGCCCGGGTCGACTGTAGCAGGTCGTCGCCGCCGCCTATCGGTACGGTCCGCCCCACGACGCCGCCCTCGGGCCCTTCTCGATCATCGCGGCCAGCCGCTCGCGCTGCGCCGGATCGAGTACCGAGTGGATGCGGCCCAGCGCGCCGCCCAGGTCCTGCCTCAGGGTGTGCAGGTGATCGTCGTGGCGGATGAACATGCTGGCCAGCGCCTCCTCCTCGAAGTCTTCGCCTCGCACCGCGCGGGCCATGTCGGCGCGCGACGCGGCGCTCTCGTCGCGCACGGTCCTGACCTTCTGCTTGAGCGTCTCGAGCTCGCTGCGGACCACCTTCTCCTGGGCCGGCGACAGGTCGAGGCTGGCCAGGAGCCAGTAGCTCCAGCGATTGCCGAGGTGCTCGCTGCTCGGGCCCGGGCCGAAGCCGTGCCACGGCCCGCCCCACGGACCGCCCCAGCGCCCGCGATGGCCCCAGTGCCCGTGTCCCCCGGCCCAGCATCTCCTGTGGGCGATGAGCTTGACCGCCATGACGGCGAGAAACGCGCTGAGAATGATGCAACCGACCATGATGTTGCCTCCTTGTCATGGAGGATGCGGCCGCTCTGTTGGCCACGTTCACGCGCCTCTGTGAAGAAACGTGAAGCGCAGGGCGCGCCGGGCGGGCAGGGCGCGGCGCCCGGCAGGCAGGTGCGGCGTCAGGCCCCGAGCCGCTGTCTGACGGCCACGCGGGCCCGCTCGATCGCGCGGTCGTCGTCGTGGAGCACCGCGACGATGTTGGCCCCGGTGAGCAGGGCGCCCAGCTCGAACGCCAGCTGATCCGGATCGCAGCCCGGCGCGACGTCGCCGTCGGCGTGCGCGCGGCGGGCCGCCGCCTTCAGGAGGTCTCGCCACTCGTCCTGGATGGCGGCGACGCGGTCGTGCAGAGCGCCGCTCTTGCTGCCGACCTCGGCCGCGGCCGAGACGAAGAAGCAGCCGCCGGGAAACACGCGGCGCTCGACGTAGGACAGGAAGCCCTCGCACAGGGCGAGCAGGCGCGCGCGCCCGGCGGGCAGCGCGGCCGCCGGGGCCACGACCTCGTGCGCGAAGCTCGCGCGCGCCGCCTCGATGGTGGCGAGCTGGAGGTCCTGCTTGGAGCCGAAAAGCACGTAGACGCTGCTCTTCGGCATCCCCGTGACCTCGGCGAGGCGGCCGATGGTCAGGCCCTCGAGCCCCTCGACGGTGGCCAGCCGGGCGGCGCGCTCGAGCACGCGACCGCGCGATCGCTCGCCGGGCGCGCGCGTCCGGCGCGTGCCCTTGCCGCTGGAGAGCCGCTGTCTGGCCATGGGATTCGGTTGACATCTTAAACGCACGGTCGTACAAAAATCAAATTGTACGACCGTTCGTACAAGAAACGAGGAGGAGGAGGCGATGGACACGCAATTCGGGCTGCTGGTCGAGGAGCACCTGCCGCTGGTCAGACGGCTGGCGGCGCGCATGGCGGCGCAGGTGGCCCCATACCTCGAGAAGGGCGACCTCATCGGCATCGCGGCGGAGGCGATCCTGCGCGCCGCGGCGCGCTACGACCCGGACCGCCAGGTGCCGTTCGCGACCTTCGTCTACCTCCGCATCCGCGGCGCGATGCGCGAGAGCGTCGGCGCGGTGGCGCCGCTCTCGCGCGGCATCAGCCGCCGGCGCGCCGCGCGGTCGGGGCGGCGCGGGTCCGCGTGCTCGCTGCCCCTCGAGCTCGAGCCGGCGTCCGCGGGGACCTGCGCCGACGAGCTGGCGAGCGCGATCGATGCCGCGCGGCTGGGGCCGCGGCTCGGGGCGGCGCTCGCCTCGCTCGACCGGCGCGGGCGCGAGCTCATCGAGCGCCACTACTTCCGCGGCGAGAGCCTGCAGGAGATCGGCCGCCTGCTCGGCCGATCGCGATCGTGGGCCAGCCGCGCCCACGCGCGCGCGCTGGTCCAGCTGCGCGCCGCGCTCGACGGCGCGCCCGGCCCCGCGCGCGGCGCGAGCCCGTCGTGCGCCGATGGATGGATGGACGGGTAGCCGGGTGGACGGGTGGACGGGCGGACGGGCGGACGGATCGATCGACGATCTATCGAGGCGCGCCCCCGCCGAGCTCGGCGATCTGGCGGCCGCCCTGCTCGGCGCGGCGGCGCGCCCACGGCTCGATCTCGCGCGGGTAGCGCACGACCACGCGCCCGCCCTCGCGGCGGTGCCAGTCGCACGGCACGCGCGGCGCGTGGCCGGCCGCGAAGCGCTCCAGCTTCTGGTGCGGGCAATCGGGCCCGGCACGCAGTCCCGACAGCGGGCACACCAGGCCGCTCTCGATCCCGTCGGGCGGGCCCGGCAGGGTCAGGTCGCGCCCGCCGCCGCCGGCCAGGAGACCCGCCCGCACCAGCGGGGCGGCCGCGTCCATCGCGATCAGGCCCTGGGTCGGCGCGCCGTCGAAGGTGCCGGCCCACGCGGCCACGGTCAGCTCGCGGGTGACGCCGATCGCGACGGTGTCGGCGAAGCCGCGCGCCGTGCCGGTCTTGAACGCGACCCGGTAGGGAAGATCGACGGGCAGCTCCGGTCCGAACGCGGGGCGCCGCGCGTCCGGGTCGGCCATCATGTCCATCACCAGCCAGCTGGTCTCCGGCGAGAAGACGCGCGCGTCGCGCGGGCGCGGCGGCCGCCAGGTCCCGCCGCTCCAGCTGGTCACCTCGCGCACTCCGCTGGCCCGCCGCACGCGCCCGCCGCGCGCGACGAAGCCGTAGGCCGAGGCCAGATCGATGAGCCGGACCTCGGCCGAGCCCAGCGCCAGGCGCAGGCCGTAGTCCTCCGCGCTGCCGCTGAGCGGCCCGACGCCGGCGCGGCGCATCACGGTCAGCACGCGCTCGACCCCGACCTTCTCGAGCGTGTGCACCGCGGCCAGGTTGTACGAGCCGGCCAGCGCCTCGCGGTAGCGCACCGGGCCGCGCTCCGGCTGGGTGAGCCGGCCCGTGCGGTAGCGCGACGGCACGTCGCGGATGTCGTAGGCGATGGTGGCCGGGCTGTCGCCGCCCTCGATCGCGGTGGCGTACACGAAGGGCTTGAGCGCCGAGCCGGGGTGGCGCCGCCAGGTCGTGATGTTGATCTGCCCGTCGGGGCCGCCGTAGCCGGCCGAGCCGACCATGGCGCGCACCTCGCCGGTGGCGGTGTCGAGCACCAGCACGCCGGCCTGATCCAGGTTGCGGTGGGCCAGCGACGCGACGTGCTCGGCCACCACCGCCTCCATCCTTTCTTGTAGAGCGAGGTCGAGGGTGGTCGCGACCGTGCCGCCGGCGGCGCGCACCTCGGGCGGCAGCTCGCGCAGGACCCAGTCCACGAAGTGCGGCGCGCGGCGGGGCGCGCGGTGAAGGACCGGGGTCAGCGCCTGCGCCCGCGCGCGCCCGATCTCGGCCTGGCTGAGCGCGCCGTGCCCGGCCAGCATGGCGAACACGTGCTCGCGCCGGGCCAGCGCCGCGCCCAGGTGGCGCAGCGGATCGTACGCGGTGGGCGCGCGCGGCAGGACCGCGAGCAGGGTGGCCTCGCCCGCGCTGAGCGACGCGGCCGGCTTGCCGAAGTAGGTGCGGGCGGCGGCCTCGATGCCGTAGGCGCCGTTTCCGAAGCAGGCGCGGTTGACGTACTGCTCGAGGATGGCGCGCTTGTCGAGCGCGCGCTCGAGCCGCATGGCCAGGATCGCCTCCTTGATCTTGTTGCCGACGGTGCGCTCCTGGCCGGCCGAGCGCATCATGCGCACGAGCTGCATCGTGATGGTCGACCCGCCGTAGCCGACCCGGTGCTCGCGCAGGTTCAGCCACGCGGCGCGCCCGAGGCCGCGGACGTCGACGCCGCCGTGGCGGAAGAAGTCCTCGTCCTCGGCCACCAGGAAGGTGGCCAGCGCGATGGCCGGCACCTGGTCGAGCCGCACCCAGGCGCCCTGTCCGGGTCGCCCGTCGGCGGCCGCGACGCGGGCGAGCGGCAGGCCGCTGCGATCGACCAGCACCAGCGGGCCGCCGCGATCGGGCGCCAGCTCC
>DATFRY010000321.1:0-34784 GCA_035262925.1 Kofleriaceae bacterium
AGACGTGGGTCGACACGTTCGGCCTCGCGGTGCCAGCGCTCATCGACGAGTCCTTCCAGATCGGCGCCTACGTCGACGTCAACGTCATGCCGACCAACATCTTCGCCGACGCCGCGACCGGCGAGATCCTCGAGATCGCCCGCGGGGCGGCCACCGGCGACGATCCGATGCAGGAATACCGTGAGCTGCTCGATTTCTATCTCGAGCGGTGAGGATCGTCGGCCCGGCGCGCTCCGGCTGGCCGTCTGCGCCGCACTCGTGGCGCTCGGCGCGGCGGCGTGCGGCGGCGCGCCCGACTCGCCGGCGTCGGCCTCATCGGCATCCATGTCGACGTCCACATCGGCGCCCGCGGCCGCCGCCGGGGACGGCGCGCCCGACTTCGCGCTCCGCGACCTCGCCGGCCGGACGGTGCGGCTCTCGGATCAGCGGGGCAAGGTCGTGCTGGTCAACTTCTGGGCGACCTGGTGCGTGCCCTGCGCGGCGGAGCTGCCCCATCTCCAGCGCCTGTACGACAGGTACCGCGACCGCGGCTTCGTCGTGCTCGCCATCTCGATGGACGGGCCGGAGAGCGCGGCCGAGGTCGATCCGCGCGCGCGGCGCTACGGCCTCACCTTCCCGGTCCTGCTCGACGAGGAGACGCGCGTGGTCGGGGTCTACAACCCGAAGCGCACGGCGCCGTTCTCGGTCTTCATCGATCGCGCCGGCCACGTGGTCGGCACGCGCGAGGGTTACCACGCCGGGGACGAGGTCGCGGTCGAGTCCCAGGTGAGCTCGCTGGTCGCGGCCGGGCGATGACGCCGGCGACGCTCGTGGCGCCCGCCATCGCGGCGCTCGCGGCCGCCGCCGTCACGGTGCGACCGGCCGCCGCCCAGCCCCCGGCCCCCGCCCTGGACCTCCCGGTCGACGTGACCGCGAGCATGAGCGCGGCCTGGCACGACGACCGCGACTACGGCGACCTGTTCGGCCGCATCAACCTCGCCCGGCTGTGGGGCGGGTGGCACGCCGCGGTCCGGCTCGACACCTCGACCTTCGTCGATCCGCCCGGGCCCGAGACCGACGACCGCTACACGGTCGAGAAGGCGTCGATCGGGTGGGGCGACCGCTCGCTCGAGGTCACCGCCGGCGACGCCTACGTCTCGTTCGGCCGCGGGCTGGGCCTCTCGCTGCGCAAGCTCGACGAGCTCGGCATCGACACGACGCTGCGCGGCGCCAAGCTGCTCGTCCACCGCGGTCCGCTGGCCGGCACCGTAGTGGCCGGGTACGCCAACATCAACAACGTCGACGAGGCGACCGGGGCCAGCGTCGACGACCCCTACGACCTCATCGCCGGCGGCCAGGCGCAGCTCGCCGTCGCCGACCGGGTGACGCTCGGCGCCTACGCCGCAGCGATCGCCTTTCACGACAGCCTCGGGCTGGTCCCGAACGACCGCTACACCGACCGCTCGGTCCAGGCCGGCGTCATCATCGACGCGCCGCGCGCGACCCCGCACGCCGGCTTCTACCTGGAGGCGATGGGCCAGGAGCTCATGACCGAGCCGGAGGCTGAGCATCCGCGCGGCTTCGGTCTCTACGGCACCGCGGCCGCCTACGCGGGCAAGGCCACCATCCTGTTCGAGGGCAAGGCCTACGGCGAGCTCACGCCGCTCCAGCCCGACCTCGGCGATCCGGCGTTCGACGCCGTCGCCTACAGCAGCCCGCCGACGGTGGAGCGCGTGCTCCAGACCATCGAGAACCCGGCCACCGAGATCGCCGGCGGCAGGCTGCGCGCCGACTGGAGCTTCTCGCCCGCGCTGCTGGTCTACGCCAACTACGGCGGCTTCCGCGACTGGCACGGCTACGCCGATCCGGCGTCGGGAGAGATCGTGGCCGGCACCATCCACGACCCCTACGCCGGGGTCGAGGCGCGCTGGGACGAGGCGCGCTCGTGGGCGCTCTTCTCGGCCGGCTGGCGGGTCGTGGCGCTCGACGGCTCGGGCGAGCTGGTCAGGCGCGACGGCCACGTCGAGCTCGACGCGTCGCAGGCGCTGGGGGCGCGCTGGAGCCTCACGCTGCACGGCCTGCACGAGCAGGTGGGCAAGCACGAGTCGCAGATCCTCGACGAGTCGTTCCGCCAGGGCACGATCACGGCAGGGTTCCGGTTCCAGCCGTCCCTGACCGTGGCGGGAGGCTACGACTACACGACCGAGCCGACCCAGCCCAGGCGCGACTACTGGAGCGCCACCGTCGGCTGGGACCTCACGCCCTCGTCCAGCCTGGGCCTCCTGGTCGGCTCGATGCGCGGCGGCCTCAAGTGCATCTCCGGGGTGTGCCGCGTGCTGCCCCCGTTCGAGGGCGTGAAGCTGAGCGCGACCCTGCGCTTCTGATCGCGGCGCGGCGGGTTGGGGTGGACAGCGCCTCGCCGATGGAGGACGTTGCGCCGGTGAAATCGATGGATCGCATCATGGCGCTCTGCAAGCGCCGGGGCTTCGTCTTCCAGGCGTCCGAGATCTACGGCGGCATCAACGGCTTCTGGGACTACGGACCGCTCGGCGCCCAGCTCAAGAAGAACCTGCGCGACGCCTGGTGGCAGGACGTGGTGCTCGACCCGTGCACCGGCCTGCCGGGCCCCGACGGAGAGCCGGTCGCCATCGTCCCGCTCGACACCTGCATCATCCAGCACCCGTCGGTGTGGGTCGCGAGCGGGCACGCGGAGACGTTCAACGATCCGATGGTCGACTGCCGCGAGACCAAGGCGCGCTACCGCTTCGACCACGTCCAGGTCTACGCGCCGGCCGACGACCGGGACACCGACAAGCCGCTCTTCGCGTTCGTGGCCGACACGCCGGCCGAGGGCAAGCAGCGCAAGAAGGCGGAGAAGGCGTTCGGCGAGGTGAAGGCGGTGCCGCTGGCCGCGGTGCCGCGCGAGCGCTGGACCCGGGTGCTGGCGCCCGAGGCGGACAAGGTCGGCTCGCTGACCGAGCCGCGCGCCTTCAACCTCATGTTCCGCACCTACGTGGGAGCGACCGCGACCGAGGACGACGTGGCCTATCTCCGGCCCGAGACCGCGCAGGGCATGTTCGTCCAGTTCCGCAACGTGGTCGACTCCACGCGCGTGCGCATGCCGTTCGGCATCGCCCAGACCGGCAAGGCGTTCCGCAACGAGGTCACCCCGCGCAACTTCACCTTCCGGTCGCGCGAGTTCGAGCAGATGGAGATCGAGTTCTTCTGCCACGCGGACGAGGCGCGCGCCTGGTACGGGTTCTGGCGCGACTGGCGGATGGCCTGGTGGCGCAGCATCGGGCTGGCCGGCGAGAACCTGCGCCTGCGCGAGCAGGCCGCCGACGAGCTGGCCCACTACGCCAAGGACGGCGCGGGCACCAGCGACATCGAGTATCGCTTCCCGTTCACCGATCCCGACTTCGGCGAGATCGAGGGCGTCGCCCACCGGGCCGACTTCGACCTGGCGACCCACCAGCGCCACTCCAGGGCCAAGCTCGACGTGTTCGATCCGGCGCGCGGCGAGCTCCTGGCCGACGGCACGCGCAAGGGCGAGCGCTACCTGCCGCACGTGATCGAGCCGTCGGCCGGGCTCGACCGCGGTGTGCTGGCCGTCCTGTGCGAGGCCTACACCGAGGACCCGTCGCGCCCGAGCCCCGAGCTCCTGCGCCTCCACCCGCGGCTCGCGCCGATCAAGGCCGCCGTGTTTCCGCTGGTCAACAAGCAGGGCATGCCGGAGGTGAGCGAGCGCCTGCACCGCGAGCTGGCCGGCGAGCTCCGCCACGTCGGCTTCGTCGAGCACGACGTCAAGGCGACCATCGGCAAGCGCTACGCGCGCATGGACGAGGCGGGCTGCCCATTCTGCATCACGGTCGACGGCGAGACGCTGACCGGCCAGACCGTCACCCTGCGAGATCGCGACACCGGCCAGCAGGAGCGGGTCGCGATCGACCGGGTGACCGGGCTCCTGGTCGAGCGGCTGCGCGGCTGAGTCCCGGGCTGAGGCCCGGGCAAGGCCGGTCTTTCCGGGCGCGGCCCGCCCCCGGAGGCTCTTTCGCGCCCCGGGGGCGGAAAGATCGAGGTCGACCGGGCGGCCGACGCCGGGTGGGGTCATGCTTCAGGGCTGGCCCGGCGGACGACCATGCACAGGACCCTTCGACCCATGAGCGCGCTCGGCCTGGCGCGCGGCGCCGCGCTGCTGGTCTGGATCGCGGCGGCCAGCCCTGGCGCTCCGGCGGCGGCGGCGGTCGCGGCCGGCCCGGTCGATCCGGTCGCGGCCGCGTGTGCGGGCGGCGGCGCCGGCGAGGCGCTGCTCGCCCCGGGTGCGCTGGACCGCGACCTCCACCCGCGCCTCGACGGGGGGCGCGCGCGACCCGCGACGCGGCCGCCCGGCCGGCGCGTCGCTCCTGCCCTGCCCGGCTGCGCGCCGTCGCTGGCGTGCCGCGAGCTGTTCGCTTGCTACCAGGTTCGATCGCCGGGGCCGCGCCCGCGGTTCGTCTTCACGCGCGCGCACGGGGCCCGCGGGCCTCCTCCTCGCCACACCGCCTGATCCGAGAGTGTGTGACGAGTGACTGACCGGCGCTGCACGGCGCCTGGCGAGGAGATCCTGCGTGAAGAACCGCGACCGGAACGAGAACGACCGGAACCAGAATGACCGGAACCAGGGCGACAAGGACCAGTACGAGAGGAACGAGGTCGAGGCCGACGAGGTCGACACCGACGACCACGACACGGACGACGACGACAGCGACGAGCGGGCGGCCGCCCGCCGAGCCTGGTCCGAACGGCACGGAGGCACGATGATCGCCGTGGTCAGCGGCCTCCTGCTCGTCATGGTCATCGCCTTCCAGATGACCTGCTGAGCCGCGTGGCCGGTGGCCGGTGGCCGTGGCCATCTGTGGCCGCCCGGTGGCCGCCCGGTGCGTGCGGGGACTGCCCGCTCGCCCGGGCGGCGGCGTCCCACCCGCCCGGCGGCCACGCGATCAGCCCACGATCGAGAGGCAGGTCAGCGCGCCGTCGGCCTTGGCCGTCTCGGAGGTGTCGACCTCGAGGACGCGCAGGCCGGCGCTCTCGACCAGCGCCCGCGCGGCCGGCGCGCCCGCGGCGACCAGCGCGAACCCGCCGAGCGCGACCGCGTTGGAGGCGTGCGCCTCGCGCGCCGGCACCACCAGCGACCGCGCGCCGGCGAACGTCGCGGGCGGGATGCTCGCCTCGGCGACCAGCACCAGATCCGCCGCGAGCGGCGAGCACACGCTCTTCAGGTGCAGCACGCCGGCGGGCAGGTCGACCGGAAACACTGCCACGCCGTGCCGCGCCGCGAACGCGGCCAGCACGCCGATGCCGGCGCCGCTGGTCCGCGCGGAGCGGCCCACGTAGATCGTGCGGCCCAGGCGCATGCAGTCGCCGCCGTCGAGGGTGGCGGGCGCCTCCATGCGGACCACGTCGACCCGCCCGTCCAGCGCGCGAGCCACGGCATCCACCTCGCCGCGCCGCTCCGGCGCGCCCGGCCGGGTGACCAGCGCGGCGTCGCCGACCACGACCGCCGTGTCCTCGACGAAGCAGCAGTCGGGACATGCGTCGTCGGCCGCGATCTCCACCACCCGTGCCCCGGCGGCCGCGAGCGCCGCGACATAGGCCGCGTGCTGGACCCGCGCCCGCGCCACGTCGATGGGCGGGTCGGGCGGCGCCGAGCACAGCGCGCTGGCGAAGCTGCTCGGGACGGCGCGGACGAGGGCCCAGGGCGGCGACATCGGCGCCCATCATCGCCCGGACCGCGGCCCGGCGCGAGCACCGCGGCGACGACTCGCCGCGTTACCGGGCCAGCACCACGTCGGCGCCCTCGGTGAGCGCGGCGCTGGCCACCTTCACGATGCGCTCGTCGCCGTCGAGGCCGCCGGCCACCTGGATGGTCGCGCCGGTGTCGCGCTCGATGGTGATCGGGACGAAGTGGATCTTGCCCGCCGCGGTCACCACCGCGACCCGCACGCCGTGGGCGTCGTTGACGAGCGCCGTGGCCGGGACCTCGAGGACGCGGTGGGGCGTCGGCAGCATGATCGACGTCGTGACGTACATGCCGGGCATGAGCGCGGCGTCGGGGTTGGGCACGCGGATCTCGGTGGTCATGGTGCGGAGCGAGGGGTCCAGCTCGCCCGCCGTGCGGGTGACCTTGCCCTCGAAGACGCGGGCGCCGTACTCGCGCGCGGTGACGCGGGCCGCCTGGTTCACCCGCACGCTCGGCGCCACGTTCTGCGGCACCTGGACCATGACGCGCACCGGATCGATGGCGCTCAGCCGGAAGAGCGGCGTGGTGTTGCCGTCGGTCACCAGCGCGCCGCGGTCGATGAGGCGCGCGGTCACCATGCCGCCGAAGGGTGCGGTCACCCGCGCGAAGCCGCGCGTGTCGGCCAGGCGGCGCACGTTGGCCTGCTGAGCCGCCACGTTGGCCTCGGCCACCTTCACCTTCGCGTCGTCCTGCGACGCCTGTGCGCGCCACTGATCGACGTCGGCCTTGGCCACCAGCTTGGCCTCGCCGAGGTGCTCGTAGCGGCCGAGGTTGGTGTGCGACAGCGTGCTCGCCGCCTTCGCGTCGACCAGCGCGGCGCTCGCCTGGGCCAGCTGCGCGCGCCCCTGCAGGAGCGCAGCGTCGGTCTCCGGCACGTCGATCTCGGCCAGGAGCTGCCCCTCGGTCACCTTCTCGCCCATGTCGACCAGCCAGCGCTTCACGTAGCCGGAGACGCGCGGGTAGAGCGTCGCCTGCTCGAGCGGCGCCACGGTGCCCGACAGGCTGAGCGCGTGGTCGCTGGTGACCGCGGTCGCGGTGATGACCTCGACGCGCGGCCTGGCCTCTGCGGTCGCCGCCGTCTCGCTGGCGAGCCCGGCCTGCGCGTCCACGCGCGGCCAGTAGCCGATCGCGAAGGCGGCGGCGCCGGCCACCGCGACCACGGCGAGGATCACCCCCACCCGCCGCCGCGACAGGGTCGCCGGCTCCGGCATGTCGAAGCCGAGGTCCTCCTCCTGAGGGTGCTGGTGACGGTGCTGCGGGCTCTGGCTCATTCCGCGATCTCCAGGACCTGCGATTTCGGCGGCCGCCGCCGGAGCAGGCTGTACATCACCGGCACGAAGAACAGCGTGGTGACGGTGGCGAGCACGAGGCCGCCGATGACGGCCCGGCCGAGCGGCGCGTTCTGCTCGCCGCCCTCGCCCAGACCAAGCGCCATCGGCAACATGCCGATGATCATGGCCGCCGCCGTCATCAGCACGGGGCGGAGCCGCGTCATGCCGGCGGCGAGCGCCGCGTCGCGGGCGCCGCGCCCGATCCCGCGCTGGTCGTTGGCGAAGGTGACGATGAGGATGCTGTTCGCGGTGGCCACGCCGACGCTCATGATCGATCCCATGAGCGCCGGCACGCTCAGGGTCGTGTGCGAGAGGAACAGGATCCAGGCGATCCCGGCCATCGCGCCCGGCAGCGCCATCAGGATGACGATCGGGTCCAGCCACGACTGGAAGTTGACCACCAT
Source organism: Kofleriaceae bacterium (assembly GCA_035262925.1). Taxonomy (GTDB): domain Bacteria; phylum Myxococcota_A; class Polyangia; order Haliangiales; family Haliangiaceae; genus DATFRY01. The sequence goes on from DATFRY010000321.1 coordinate 7,494, forward strand.
GAGCAGGTAGACCAGCAGGATGGCGAAGAGCAGCCCGTAGCCCAGACCGCGGAACGACGAGTCCATGCTCTCGACCTGCCCGCGCACCGCGATGGTGGTCCCCCGCGGCAGGTCCTGCCTGGTCTCGGCGACGATCTGGTTGACCGCGTCGGCCACGGTGCCCAGGTCGGTGCCCTCGACGTTGGCCTGCACGTCGTAGGTGCGCCGGATGTCGTGGTGGGTGATGTTGGCCGGCGCGACACCGCGCGTGATCGACGCCAGGTTGCCGAGCGTCTGGGTCCCGGCCTCGGTCGACAGCGGCGTGTCGCGCAGCGCGTCGACCGAGTTGAGCGCGTACTGCGGCGTCTGCACGGACACCGAGTACTGCACGCCCCGCTTGTCGAGCCAGAACGACGGCGCCACCTGCCCGCTCGACGACAGCGAGATGAGGAGGTCGCTGGCGACGTCGCGCTCGGTCAAGCCGGCCTGCGCCGCCGCCGTGCGGTCGATGTCGACCTCGAGCGAGGGGACCCTCTGCACCTGGGCCAGGTGCACGTCGGCCGCGCCCGGGACCGTCGCGATGCGCGCGGCCAGCTTCTCGGCCAGTGCCAGCGACGCCGCCTCGCCTCCGACCGGGCCGACCACCTGCACGTCGATCGGCGCGGCCAGGCCGAAGTTGAGCACCTGCGTCGAGATGTCCGGGGCCAGGAAGAAGAACGTGGTGTCGGGGTAGACCTGGCGCAGAGACCGGCGCAGCGCGCTCATGTGCTCGGCGGTGGGGCGGTGGCCCGGTTTGAGCGCGATGAAGATCTGAGCGTCGGCCGGCGAGATGAGCGCCCCCTCGCTGAGCGACAGGTTGATGCCCGACGACGGGATGCCCATGACGTCGAGCATCGAGCCCAGGTCCTCGCCGATGACGCCGCGGATGGTGCGCTCGATGGCCGCGACCCGCTTCTCGCTCTCCTCCAGGCGCGTGCCCGGCACGCCGCGCACGTGCAGCTTCATGAGCCCGGCGTCGACGGTGGGGAAGAAGTCGCGCCCGACCAGCGGCACCAGCGAGACCGAGGCGACCACGAACAGGACGAACGAGCCCACCACCAGCGCCCGGTTCTGCAGCGACCAGGCCAGGTAGCGACCGTAGCCGGCGCGAAAGCGCTCGAACGCGCGATCGAGGGCGGCGAAGAAGCGGTTGGGCCGCCGATGCCCCGCCACTTCCCCCAGGCGGCGACCCGAGAGCTCTGCCTGCGGGGCCCCCGAAGGGGCCTCGGCGACCTCGCGGGCCAGGAGGTAGCGGACCAGGGTCGGCACCAGCGTCCGCGACAGCAGGTACGACATCAGCATCGCGAACACGACCGCCAGCGCCAGCGGCACGAACAGCGAGCGGGCCGCGCCGGTGAGGAAGCCGATCGGCACGAAGACGATGCAGATGCAGAGCGTGGACACGAACGCCGGCACCGCGATCTGCTGCGCGCCGTCGACGATGGCCTGGATGAAGGGTTTGCGCTGGGCCAGGTTGCGGTGGATGTTCTCGATCGCGACGGTGGCGTCGTCGACCAGGATGCCGACCGCGAGCGCCATGCCGCCAAGCGTCATAACGTTGAGGGTCTGCCCCAGGGCGTGGAGCACCACGATCGAGGACAGGATCGACAGCGGGATGCTGATCACCACGATCAACGTGGAGCGCCAGCTGCCCAGGAAGAGGAGGATCATGAGCGCGGTGAGGCCGGCCGCGATCAGCGCCTCGCGCACGACGCCGTCGATGGACGCGCGCACGAACACCGACTGATCGAACAGCATCTTGACCTGCATGTGCCCCTGCGCCTCTTTCGGCAGGCGCAGGACCGAGCGCGGCAGCGTGTCCTTGATGCGAGCGTTCACATCGAGCGTCGACGCGTCGCCGTTCTTGAGGATCGACATCAGCACCGAGCGGCGCCCCTCGACGTGCACCATGCTGGTCTGGGGCGGGTTGCCGTCGCGGACGTCGGCCACGTCGCGCACGTACACCGTCTTGCCGCCGACCGACTTGATCGGGAGCGCGCCCAGCTCGTCCACCGCCTCCGGGCTCGCGTTGATGACCACCGGGTACTCGTTGAACCCCATCTTGACGGTGCCCGACGGCAGGGTGACGTTCTGCAGGCCCAGCGCTGCCTGCACGTCGCGCGGCGACAGCCCGGCCGCGTGCATCCGCCCCGGGTCGATGTCGATCATGATCTGGCGCTGGCGGCCGCCGTAGGGATAGGGCGCCTGCACCCCGCGGATGACGGCGAGGTCGGCCCGGATGAAGTTGATGCCGTAGTCGAACAGCTGCTGCTCGGACAGCGAGTCGCTCTGCAGCGCCACCTGCATGATCGGCACGCTGGTGGCGCTGTAGCGCATGATGAGCGGCGGCACGGTGCCGGGCGGCATCGACCTGACCGCCGTCTGGGCGATCGCGGTGGTCTGCGAGATCGCCTGATCGATGTCGGCGTCTGGCTGGAGGTAGACCTTGATGACCGCGATGCCGGTCAGCGACTGGCTCTCGACGTGGTCGACGTCGCTGACGATGGTGGTGAGGAAGCGCTCGAAGTTGTTGACGATCCGCTTCTCCATCTGCTCGGGGGGCAGCCCGCCGTAGTTCCAGATGACCGAGAGGACCGGGATGTCGATGCTGGGGAAGATGTCGGTCGGCGTTCGCCTGATGGAGAGGACGCCCAGCACGACGATGAGCATCGCCATGACGATGAACGTGTAGGGGCGGCGAAGCGCGATCCGGACCAGCCACATCCGGCCCCGTACTTACCGAGCAGGCGACCCATTGTCCAATCGAATTCGGCGAGTGGAGGGAACCGCGCGACCGGCCGAACCATGAGCTTTCACGGGCCTGGATCGTCGGTCGTCATCGTGTAGAGCCGCGAGAGCTCCTGGCCATAGCTGTAGGCGTACGCGTCCCCGCCGGGGCTCACCACCACCGAGTCCACGCCGCGCCTGCCCACCGCCGGCGGTGCGATCTCGAGGAGCGCCGCCGCGGCCCCGGTCGAGGCGTCCACCCGCCAGACCCGGATCGGCGGCGACTTGCTGCGCAGGTGGATGTCGCTGCCACCGGCGTGCCAGCCGACCACGCGCTGGTCGGTGAAGCGGCCGGGCACGGTTCGCAGCGGCGCGGCCCCGGCCACGTCGGCCACCAGCAGGCGGTCGTCATCGATGAGCGCGACCTGCCGCCCGTCGGGGCTCACGCCGGGGAAGCCGGCGACGCCCTCGTCGGTGATCGGCCGCAGCCTCCCGTCCGGATCGAGCCGCCACAGCCGCGGCGGCCGCCCGGCGGCGCTGCCCCCGACGAGGATGCCGCCCGCGCACCAGCGCGGCCACCGCACGTTGCGCAGGCCCGGCAGCGCGACCGGCCTCGGCTGCCCCTCGGTGACCGGGAAGATCGCCACGGCCGGAGGCTCGGCGTAGAGGAAGGCCAGGACCCCGCGGCCGTCGTCGGCCAGGTCGGCCGGGATGCCCTCGCCCAGCCGCAGCGCCGGTCCGCCGCCGGTACTGCGGATGTAGCAGCCGTTGGCGGTGTCGACGTCGCCGAACTCGGCGAACACCAGCGCGCGCCCGTCGGCCGAGAGGTCCGCGACCAGTGAGACGTCCGACAGCGACAGATCGACCTCCTGGGTGGCCCCCGGCGCCCTGACCATGAGACGCATCCGCGCGCTGACGTGGGTGACCGCCATGCGGCCGTCGGGCGCGACGTCGTGGACGCGCAGCCGCCCGGCCGAGGGCGCGCGGGCCACCTCGCGGCCGTCGAGTGCGATCGCGCGGACGGAGTTGTTGCCGCCCTCGCGCGAGGCGCTGATCCAGACCGCGCGCCCGCCCGGCGCCCAGGCGATCCCGTCGACGCTGCTCCAGCCGCTGGCGATGGCGCGCGGCTCGCCGCCGGAGCGCGGCACCAGCACCAGCGCGCCGCGGTCGTCGTCGGGGCCGTCGTGGACCAGGCAGGCCACCAGGTCGCCGCCGGGGGAGATGCGGGGGCACGAGAGCCACCCGCCCTCGAGCAGCACCCTGCCCGCCGGCAGCTCGAGGCGAAAACGCCCGTCGACCCGGCGGACGATCGCGAGGTCGGCGCCGTCAGGGGTGAAGTCCGCGTCCTGGACCTCGAGGCCGAGCTCGCGCGGCGCGCCGCCCTCGAGCGGCGCCACCGCGAGCCGCCCGCGCTGGTGAAAGCCCTCGATGAAGCGGTGGTCGAGCGAGAGGGCGAGCTGGCCGCGCGACGACACGGCGAGGAGCTGACCCGAGGGGAGCTCCAGCGGCCGCGTCCCTCCGCCGCCCAGCCGAGCGATGTAGATCGCGGTCGGCAGGTCCTCCCACGCGGCGGAGTAGATCATGGTGCCGCCGTCGCCCGAGAAGCGCGCGCTCGCCACCCGGCCCTGGCGGAAGGTGAGCTGCCGGTAGGCGGGGACGAAGGCCCGGCGGGCCGGGGCGAGCAGCCGCCCCGCGGCCGCGCCTGCGGCTCCGGCGGCGGCGGCCCCGACGAGGAACGTGCGCCGCGAGACCTGCCGCCGCGCCGGCTGCGCGGACGACGGCGCAGACGACGCCGCAGACGACGCCGCGGACGACGCCGCAGACGACACCGCGGACGACGCCGCGGCGGCGGAAGCGGACGCGGCGGCGGCGGCGGCCAGGTCGCCGCGCAGCTGGGCCTCGACAACCCAGGCCAGGTCGCCGGCCGACTGGAACCGCCGGCGCGGATCCTTCTCCAGGCAGCGCTCGACGATCGGCCCGGCCGGATCGTCGAGCGGCTCCGGCGTGTCGCGCAGCACGGCCGACAGCCGCTCGGCGAACGTGGCCCCCGGGAACGCGCGCCGGGCGGCGAGCAGCTCGTAGAGGATCGCGCCCACGGCGAACAGATCGCTGCGCGCGTCGGCCGGCTCGCCGCGCGCCTGCTCGGGCGAGAGGTAGCCCGAGGTGCCGAGCAGCGTGCCCGGCTCGGTCGCGTCGACGTCGCGGTCGCCGCTCACCTTGGCCAGGCCGAAGTCGAGGATCTTGAGCGCGCCGTCGTCGGCCACGATGAGGTTCTCGGGCTTGAGATCGCGGTGCACCACGCCGCGCGCGTGGGCGGCGCCGAGGCCGCGGGCGAGGTGGAGCCCGAGCTCGAGCGCGGTGCGGCGCGCGACCGGCCCGCGATCGAGCACGCTGCGCAGCGACTCGCCGGTGACCAGCTCGCTGACGATGAACGGCACACCGTCGTCGGTCCCCGTGTCGTACACGGTGACGACGTTGGGATGGGCGATCCCGGCGGCGGCGCGCGCCTCCACCTCCAGGCGGCGGACGCGCTCGGGCGACTCGGCGAACTGCCGCGACAGCGCCTTGACCGCCACGTGGCGGCGAAGGCGAAGGTCCCAGCCGCGATAGACCTCGCCCATCGCGCCCGAGCCGACCAGCGCGTCGAGGCGGTACGGTCCGAGCGTGCGGCCGGCGAGGTCGCGCCGCGCGCCGCCTTCCCCCTTGCGCGAGGCGAGCAGCGCCGAGAGGAGCGCGCTGCAGGCCGGGCAGTCGGCCAGGTGGGCCTCGACGGCCGGCGTCTCGCCCAGGGCCCGGTCTCCCCGGGTGAGCTCGAGCAGCGCGTCCTCGCCGAGGCACTCGCTCATTCGCTCATCCTACGCGCTCCACCGGCCGGCAGCCCACTCTCCGCTCGGCGCGGCCGCTCAGTGTGCGCGCAACCACCCGAGGAGCGGCTGCCAGGCCAGCAGCGCCGCGTCGTCGGCGAACAGGATGTCGGCGTGGCCGAAGTCCTCGGCCTCGCGATCCTCGGGCAGGCGGCGGATGACCAGCGCGGTCACGTCGGTCGACGACACCTGGGTGGTGGAGTGGAGCGCGTGGGCGCCGTAGCCGCCGGCCGCGGCGATGAGGAGGAGCGGCACGCGGATGCGCGAGAGCGGCACGTCGATGGGCAGCGGTGCGTCGCCGCAGGTCAGCGCGTCGGTGTCGGCCGCCTCGCGGATCGACTGGTGGAACGGAGCGCCGGCCAGCCAGTGGGCCACCACGTCCTCGGACGACTCGCGGAGCCCGGTCACCAGGTCGCCGCGCAGGACCGGCGCGTTCAGGTGATAGAGCGGGCTGGCCGGGAACAGCGCGTAGGTCTGCCCCACGAACGCGTCCATGGCCTGGAGGTTGGTGAGCCCGGCGTAGAACTCGATCTCGGTGGGGGCGTCGGGGGCGGCGAGCGCCTGCTGGCCGAGGAAGATCTGGAAGCCGTTGGGGCTGTCCACCTCGCCCGCGGCCAGGGCCTCGTACCCGCCCGCAGCGATCTCGCAGAAGAACTGGCGCAAGTCCTCGTCGGCCGGTGACAGCGAGACGTAGACATCGAGCGGCACCAGCCCCTTCACGTGCCGCTGCCAGGCCGGCCGGGTCGCCTCGGCTGACGCGTAGAAGTAGGCGAGCTCGCCGCCGCGCGAGAAGCCCACCAGGGTCATCCGCTCGGTGCTGCCGTCGGTGACCAGGCGGATGGCGCGGGCGAACGCCAGCGATTTGCCGATGTCGGCCAGATCCTGCTCGACGCCCATGTCCTCGAAGTCGGACAGGTCGGCGCCGTCGGCGGGCGCGCGGGCCCAGCGGCGGTCGAGCCCCCACACGTCGATGCCGCGCTCGGCCAGCCAGGTGGCCATGCCGGTGGCGATGGAGACCGGGTCGCCCAGGACCGGGGCGAAGCTGGTGGCGAAGGTCGCGAAGTCGCCGTGCATCAACATGACGGCGGCGGACGAGCGGCGCGGCTGGAACGGGGCGCGCTCGCGCACCACGCGGTGGATGTGGAGCGCGGCGTTGGGCCCGTCGCCGACCGGGACCACGAACTCGTAGTGGAAGACGTCGCCGCTCAGGCGCTCGCGGCGGACGCTGGAGGCGGCGGCGATGCCCAGCTCCGGCCGCGCGGCGCGGGCGGCGATTTCCGCGCCGCCCTGGGTGACATCCCTGACATCCCTGACATCCCTGAGATCTGTGACATCGCCCGGGTCGCAGGCGAGGAGCAGCGCGGCGAGGGCGCAGGTCGAGCGCAACGTTCGGTGCATGGGACCTCCTGCCCGATCGACACGCCCCGGTGGAGGAACTTGCACAGAAAGTCATTCGCCGAGGATGCGGGCGATGCTGAGGTCGAGGTTGCTCAGGACCATGCGGGTCACGCTGTCCAGGCTCGACGGCGACAGCGCGAGGCGCTCCACCAGGCGCCGGCGCGCGTCCTCGGCCACCTGCGCCGCCGCCTGGCTGACCCAGCGCGACGCGGTCGACTCGTGGACCTGGTACAGCCGGGCCAGCTGCGCGAGCTTGAGCCCATCGACGTACGACAGGCGCAGGACCGCGCGCTGCCGCCCGGGCAGGGCCGACAGCGCGGCGGCCAGCGCCTCGCGGAACTCGGCCCGGTAGAGCGTCTTCATGTGGCGGAGCTCGGGGTCGGCCTCGTCGCCGACCAGCTCGGCGAGGACGTCGGGGCTCGCCGTCGCCGGCGCCGCGCCCCGCTTGAGGTTGAGGGCCACGCGCAGCGCGGCCACCTCGATCCAGGCCCCGAGCGGGCCGCGGCCCGCGTACTCGTCGATCCTCACCCGGCCGCGCTCGGCGTCGGCGACCAGCAGGCGCACGCGCAGCGCCTGGCGGACCTCGTCGATGAAGGCGGGCGAGCGGTCCACCCGGCGCGCGGCCGCCTCCACGTCGGGCGCGATCAGCCGCTCGAGCTGCCGGAGCGCCGCGGCGTCCCCGCGCCCTGCCGCCCAGGCCAGGAACAGCTCGCCGAGATGCTCGGCGCGGGCGCCCTTCTCACGGGCGGCCCCGGCGTGGGCGGCGAAGCCGGCCTCGTCGCCGCGGACGTCGGGGTGAGCCTCGCGCGCGCGGGCGACCGCGCCCTGCCACAGGCTGTCGGAGCCGGCGATGTCCTGGTCTCTGCCCATCGTGCCCGTCCGGCGATCCGGACCATCGGCCGATCGGGCCATCCGGCCCCTCCGGTCCGCGGCACATCCATTATATAGGCGCGGCGCGGTCGCGAACGACCCACGTGCCGCGGGGGCAGAGCTCAGGACGCGGCCTCCTCGGCGGCGGCCGACTTCACGGCCTCGCCGATGGGCAGCCGGATGTGGAACGTGGTGCCGGCGCCGAGCTCGCTCTCGAAGGTGAGGTCGCCGCCGTGCTTCTCGCGCACCACCTGGCGGGCGATGGCCAGCCCCTGGCCCGTGCCCTTGCCGACCTCCTTGGTGGTGAAGAACGGATCGAAGATGCGGTCGCGGATGTGGAGCGGGATGCCGCCCCCGGTGTCGCTGATCGAGATGACCACGCAGTCGCCGTCGCGCAGCGTCCGGATCTTGATGCGCCCCCTGGCGCTCGACCCCTTGACCACGTCGTCGACCGCGTGCGCGGCGTTGACGATGATGTTGAGCACCGCCTGGTTCACCTCGCCGGCGTGGCACGCCACCAGCGGGATCTCGCCCAGCTCGGTCTCGACGTCGGCGACGTACTTGTACTCGTTCGACGCCATGATGAGCGTGCTGGTGATCGCCTGGTTGAGGTTGACCGCCGTCTTGTTCTTCTGGTCCGGGTGGGCGAACTCCTTCATCGAGCGCACGATGGTCGCCACGCGGCCCAGCCCCTCGATGGAGCGGTCGAGCGCCTTGGGCACGTTCTCGAGCAGGTACTCGAGATCGACGTCCTCCTCCGCCTCCACGACCTCGCGGGCCAGCTCGACGCGGGGCGCGCCGTCCAGGATGGACCGGTTGGCCGCGCGATAGCGGGCGATGAGGCCGCCCAGGTCGTCGCTGGCCGTGCGCACGAACGTGACGCTGTCGTTCACGAACTGCACGGGCGTGTTGATCTCGTGCGCGACGCCGGCGGCCAGGCGCCCCACCGACTCCAGCTTCTGCGACTGGCGCAGCTGGGCCTCCATCTCGCGGCTCTGGGTGACGTCGAGCATCACCCCGCGCACGATGCGGGCGCCCGCCTGGCCCTGCACGCCGATCGCCTCGGTCGAGGCGCCGCCGATCATCCGCAGCCACAGCCACTTGTCGGCGGCGGTGCGCATGCGGATCTCGAGGTCGAGCGTGCTCTCCGCCGGGCAGCCGAGCGCGGCGATCACCTGATCGCGCTCGTCGGGCGCCAGGTGGTCGGACAGGAACTGGCTGGTCAGGCAGCTCTCGGGCCCCGTCCCCAGGAGCGACTGGATCTGCGGGCCGACGTAGGTGAAGCGCTGCTCCGACGGTCGCCACTCCCACGGGATGGTCTTGGTGGTCTCGAGCAGGAGGCGGTACTGCTCGCGGCTCTCGCTCAGCTCCTGCGTCCGTCCGATCACGCGGGCCTCGATGTGCCGGTTGACCATCTCCAGCTCCGCCTGCCGCTGGGCCAGGATCCGCATCTCGCGGTGGCTGTCGACGATGCCCATGACCAGCACGGTGTTCTCGACCGCGACCCAGAAGGCGTGCTCGAGGAAGCGCCACCACTCGGGGTTGGTGAGCCCGTAGACCGACTCGGCCCACACCAGCCCGCGCACGAGGTGCTCGATCGCGACGACGATGGTGGCGGTCACGAGCACCTTCCAGTCGCGATAGAAGGCGAGGAACGCGAGCGAGGCGAACACGTGGAAGTGGGTCTCGATGCGCCCGCCGCTCAGGTGGATGAGCAGGCCCGACCAGCACATCTGGGCCACGGCGACGGAGTGGCGGGTGAGCGCGGTGCCCGGCCAGGCCCGGATCATCAGGAGCGGCGGCACGGTCAGGAGCGCGCCGACGATGATCGCGTAGTACACGTGGAGGTGGGTGGTGTGGACCTTGCCGGCCCAGCCGTACGGCGACCAGAAGACGGCGATCGCGATGGCGAACAACCACTGCGCCGCGAACAGGACCGCGAAGACTCGATCGCGGCGCACGAACACGGAGCGGAGCTGCTCGTCGTAGAGGGAGCGCGCCCGCGCCCCCATCGAGGGCTGCGTGGTGGGCACGACGGCGCCGTTGACTGTCATGGCTGTTCCTCGCGGAGCGGGCAGCCGAACACCGGGCCCGGTCGCTCGAGCTGGTGCCCGGCGGCCGTGGGGGCCGTCGCGGCCGGGAGGGCCGGGACGGCTGTGGAGGCTGTGGGGGTCGTGGGGGTCGTGGGTGCGGGCGTTCCGCCCGGGGCGGCGCCCGCGGTCTCGCGCTCGATGAGGCGCATGAGCTGGTCGAGCTGCGGGCTGTCTCCCTCGTGGCCGCGACCGGGGGTGATGCCGCCGCTGTAGAGGAGGCGGCCGCTCCTGTCGTAGAGGACCACGTGTCCCGACGTGGTGGCGCCGAACCGCTCGGCCTCGTGCCCGTCGGTGTCGGTGAGCACGCGGACGCCGGCGAGCGAGCTGGCCGTGTCCCAGGTGTCGGTGTGCGACCAGTCGGCCGCGCTGCCGGCCGGGTGCATGAAGACCACGTAGGTCGCGATGCGCCCGGCGAACCGCGACTGGACCGCGCGCAGCTCGGCCAGGCTCGCGCGCGTGCACACGCAGCGCGGGTGGGCGAACATGATCAGCGTGGGCCGGTCGGCGCTGGCCGGCAGGCTGCTGCCGGCCGGCCAGCTCGGGCGCAGCTCGCCGCGCGTCCCGGGCCGGAGCTTGTAGACCCAGAGCCCGGCCAGCGCGCCGATGACCACCGCGATCCAGAGCGCGACCAGCGCGACGCGGATGCGCGTGGGAGAAGAGATGGCCCCGATGTCGATCTGGTCACGCAAGGCGGCCCCCAGCGGATCACTCGGCCCATCCGGGAAAACCTTGAGCCGGTGCCGGCGTCGCCGGCTTCCCCCGCGGCGGCGCACTGGCGGAGGGCGGGCCGAGGGCCCAACCGACGGTACGTTCTGGGACAGGCGACGAGGTCGCCGCGCGAATACGGAGTCGGGCTGTTAGAATCAGGGGGCGGCGAGCCCGCGCACGGCCCAGGCGCGCGCGACCATCGCGATGGTTCCGTCGGCGCGAGCCTCCAGCGCCGATCGCAGCCGCTCGCGCAGCGCTGCGCGCCGCTCCGCGTCGAGCGACGAGACGTAGGTGGGAGCCGGGCCCTGCCCACCCAGGAAGGGCTGCCAGTAGTCGTCGAAGTCGCGGAACACGGTCGGCACGTCGATGGCGCGCACCTCGACCGCGCCCATGCCCGCCGCGCGCCAGAGCCGCTCGAGCGCGTCGGGCCGGCACAGCGGGAAGCGCCGCCCCTCGTCGAGCTCGTGCGCGGCGCCATCGAGCGCGATCGCCGCGTCCCAGAAGCGGCGGATGAGCTCCATCCCGGCCGCGTAGTCCCACACGTACGCGGCGATCCACCCGCCGGGGGTCACGACCCGCGCCATCTCGGCGACCGCGCGCGCCGGCGACGCGACGAAGTTCATGACCAGGCCGGAGACGGCGTGGTCGACCTCGCCGGCGCCGAGCGGGAGGGCCTGCGCGTCCGCCTGGACGAAGCGGGCGCGCGCGTCGCGACCGAGCGTGGCGCGCAGGTGCTCGACGTAGCCGGCCGACGCGTCGATCCCGACCAGCGACTCCGGCGCGCACGTCGTCAGGATCGCCTCGCTCAGCGCGCCGGTGCCGCTGCCGACGTCGAGCCAACGCCGGCCGGCCGCGACACCCAGCCATTCGAGGTGGTCGCGCGCGACCAGGCGGCTCCAGCGGCCGATGTACGGCTCGTAGCCGGCCGCGTCATTCCACGATTCACGAGACGTGCTCATGCCCCTCCCTGGCGCGCCGCCGCGTCGGGCGCGCCTCGTCCTCCCGGCTACTTCTCCGCCCGACGAGTCTATCGCAAGGGGCGTCAGTCTCCGCCGGCCCCGGCGAGCCGCGAGGAGCCAGCGCTTGCGGCCGCCCCCGGCCTGTGGTATTCGCCCATGCAAACCAACTCGCGCGTTCGAACTGCCCGTGCCCTTTCTCGCGCGGATGTCTCGCCGCCGATTCGAGAGGCCACGACAATGTCTTTCAGTGAGCTCGGCCTGTCCGAGCCCCTCCAGCGCGCGGTACGCGAGCTGAACTATCAATCCCCCACGCCCATCCAGGCGCAGGCGATCCCGTCGATCCTGCGCGGGCGCGATCTGCTCGGCTGCGCGCAGACCGGCACCGGCAAGACCGCCGCGTTCGCGCTGCCCATCCTGCAGGGCCTGGCCGCATCCGGGCGGCTCCGGGCGCCGCGCGCGCTCATCGTCTCGCCGACGCGCGAGCTTGCCACCCAGATCGCCGACGACGTGCGCGCATACGGCCGCCATCTGCGGCTGTCGGCGACGGTCGTGTTCGGCGGCGTGAGCCAGGTGCCACAGGTGGCCGCGCTCGCCCGCGGTGTCGATATCCTGGTGGCCACCCCGGGCCGCCTGCTCGACCTCTTGCAGCAGGGCGCGGTCAACCTGGCCTCGGTCACGGTGCTGGTGCTCGACGAGGCGGACCGCATGCTCGACATGGGGTTCTTGCCCGATGTCCGGCGGATCGTCGCGGCGCTGCCGGCCCGCCGCCAGACGCTGCTCTTCTCCGCGACCATGCCGCCCGAGATCGCGGGCCTGGCCGCTCGCCTGCTCGACGACCCCGTGCGCGTCTCGGTGGCGCCGCCGGCGACCACGGCCGAGAAGGTGCGCCAGAAGGTCTACATGGTCGCGCGCGACGACAAGCCGGCGCTCCTCCTGGAGCTCCTGAGCGACCCGGCGCTGGCGCGAGTCCTGGTCTTCACGCGCACCAAGCACGGAGCCGACCGGCTGTGCCGCAGGCTCGAGCGGGGCGCGATCGCCGCGGCGGCGATCCACGGCAACAAGTCGCAGAACGCGCGCCAGCGGGCGCTCGAGGACTTCCGCCGCGGGGCAGCTCGTGTGCTGGTGGCGTCCGACATCGCCGCGCGCGGGCTCGACATCGACGACATCACGCACGTCGTCAACTACGACATCCCGAACGAACCCGAGACGTACGTCCATCGCATCGGCCGCACGGCCCGGGCCGGCGCGACCGGCGAGGCGCTGTCCTTCTGCGGGCAGGAAGAGCGGGGCTTTCTGCGGGCGATCGAGAGCCTGGTCCGCACCCCGATCCAGGTCGATCGCGAGCATTCGTTCGCGCGCGCGAGCAGCGCGTCGTCGGCACCGTCGGCGACGGCTCCGGCGAGCCGCGGCGGTCGCCCCGGCGGCGGCGGCCGGCCGGTCAAGAACGGCGCGGACAGAGGCGCGAGTGGAAGCGGCCCGGCGGGCAGGAACGGCCCGGGCAGGAGCGGCCGCGCGGGCGGACCGCCGCGCGAGCAGAGAACGTATGGCCGGCGGGGCAACTCGTCTGCTGCGGCGCAGGAAAAGCACAGGAGAATAGAGAAATGGCTGAGGGCACGATCAAGCGACTGACCGACAAGGGCTTCGGGTTCATCGACACCGGATCGGGAGACATCTTCTTCCACTCGTCGAGCCTGCAGGGGGTCTCCTACGACCAGCTGCGCGAGGGCCAGCGGGTCTCGTTCGACGAGGGTCGCGGTCCCAAGGGCCCGCGCGCCGAGAACGTCAGACCCATCTGAGCGGCCGCCTCAGAACGAGCGCGGAAGGCCGAGCACGTGCTCGGCGACGTACGACAGGATGAGGTTCGTGGAGATCGGCGCGACCTGGTAGAGCCGGGTCTCGCGGAACTTCCGCTCCACGTCGTACTCGGCGGCGAAGCCGAAGCCGCCGTGAGTCTGCAGGCACACGTCGGCAGCCTCCCATGACGCCTTGGCGGCGAGGTACTTGGCCATGTTGGCCTCCGCGCCGCAGGGCTCGTGCCGGTCGAACAGCTCGCACGCCCTCCAGCGCATGAGGTCGGCGGCCTCGAGCTCGATGTGGCACTGGGCGATGGGGAACTGCACGCCCTGGTTCTGGCCGATCGGCCGCTCGAAGACGACGCGCTCCGCGGCGTAGGCCGCCGCCTTGTCGATGAACCAGCGGCCGTCGCCGATGCACTCGGCGGCGATGAGGGCGCGCTCGGCGTTGAGCCCGTCGAGGAGGTAGCGAAAGCCGCGGCCCTCCTCGCCGATCAGGTCCGCCGCCGGGACCTCCACGTCCTCGAAGAAGGCCTCGTAGGTCTCGTGGTTGACCATGTTGCGGATGGGCCGCAGCGAGAGGCCGCCGGCCAGGGCGCGGCGGACGTCGACCAGGAAGATCGACATGCCGTCGCTCCGGCGCTCGACGTCCTCGAGCGGCGTGGTGCGCGCCAGGAGGATGAGGAGGTCCGAGTGCATGACGCGCGAGAGCCACACCTTCTGGCCGTTGACCAGGTAGCGGTCGCCCTTCCTCACCGCGGTGGTCTGCAGCCGCGTGGTGTCGGTGCCGGTCGTCGGCTCGGTCACCGCCATCGACTGCAGGCGCAGCTCGCCGCTGGCGATGCGCGGCAAGACCTCGCGCTTCTGCTCGGCCGAGCCGTGGCGGAGCAGCGTGCCCATGTTGTAGAGCTGGCCGTGGCAGCTGCCCGAGTTCCCGCCCGAGCGGTTGATCTCCTCGAGGATGACCGACGCCTCGGCGAGCCCGAGCCCGGCGCCGCCGTACTCGGTCGGGATTAGCGCGGCGAGCCAGCCGGCCTTGCCGAGCGCGTCGACGAACTCCTCGGGGTAGCGCTGCTCCTGGTCGACCGCGCGCCAGTAGGCGGCGTCGAAGCCGGCGCACAGCGCGCGCACGCCCTCGCGGATGTCCTGGAACGGCTGCGGTCGCATGCGTTGTTCTCCGGTTGACAAGGCGGACCCGTCCGGACAACGTGATGACCGATCGGGCATGGAGCCGTCAAGCAATGACCTGAGCTCCTGGATCGGCCGCCGGTCGGAGAGCGTCGACCGGGTCACCGCCAGTCGTGTCGCGGCGTGGAATGCCACGCTCGACCGCGACGACCCGTTCCCCGCCGACGGAGACGCGGCCCCGCCGCTCTTCCACTTCGCGCTGTTTCCGCCGCTGGCGCGCCAGTCTGCGCTCGGCCCCGACGGGCATGCCAGGCGCGGCGGCTTCCTGCCGCCGGTGGCGCTGCCGCGCCGGATGTGGGCCGGCGGCCGCTTCCGCTTCCGCGCGCCGCTCCGGGTGGGCGAGCGCGTGGAGCTGGTCTCGGTGATCGAGCGGATCGAGGAGAAGCGCGGCCGCTCGGGCCCGCTCGTCTTCGTCACCGTGCGGCATGCGATCTCGGGCGCGGGAGGCCTGAGCCTCGAGGAGGAGCAGGATCTGGTCTACCGCGACGCGCCGCTGCCCCGCGACTCGACGGAGCCGGGGGCGCCGATGGCGGCCGCGGCGGCGCCGTCCGCGCCGTCCGCGCGGTGGCGTCGGCAGATCGCGCCCGACGACGTCCTCCTCTTTCGCTACTCCGCCCTCATGTTCAACGGCCACCGCATCCACTACGACCGCCGGTACGCGACCGAGGTGGAGGGGTACCCCGGGCTCGTCGTCCACGGCCCCCTCCTGGCCACGCTGCTGGTCGACCTGGTCCGCCGCCAGCTCCCCGAGGCCGCGCTGGAGAGCTTCCGCTTCACCGCCCTGCGCCCTGTCTTCGACGTCGCGCCGTTCGCGATCTGCGGCGAGCCGGCCCCCGACGGCCGCCGCGTCCGCCTGTGGGCCGCCGACGCCGCCGGCGCGATCGCCATGGAGGCCGAGGCCGTCCTCGTCTAGGCCACACCTGGGCCGGGATCAGAACCAGAACCCGGTGAAGAGGCCGAAGCGCGGCAGCGTGCGCGTCCCGGGGTCCTCGCCGGTGCCCTCGCGGCGGTGGACCTCGAGGATCCCGTTCACGCCCACGCTGAAGCGATGGCTGAGGGCGTAGATCGCCTGCACCGACGTGGACACGCTGGTCGACTCGTAGGCGATCGAGTCGTCGCCGCCCGTCGGGTCCTGGTCCAGCGCGTCGTAGTGCAGCCGCCGCACGATGGCGGAGAGCGCGACGTCGAGGTCGTCGATCGGGCGGAGGCCGAGGTTGAAGCGCGCGTACTGGAACTCCCAGCGCGTGGTCCAGAACTGAAAGTTGCCCTCGCCGCTCGGGGTCATGACGGAGCGCTCCGCGCTGTCGTCGGTCGCCGTCGCGCCGGCGGCCAGCTCCGCCCGCCAGACCGGGAACGTCACCCGCGCGCCGGCCCGCCACATGTTGTGCTCGGAGTGGACGTCGAAGAAGTCGCCGTCCTTCACCCCGGCCTGCCCCAGCACCACCGGGTAGAGCTCGACCGCGAAGGGCCCCCAGTCGAAGCCGAACTCGATGCCGAGGGTCTCGCTCAGCCGGTCGTCGAGCGTCTCGTCCTCGAAGTCCTCCGCCCGCCACGGGTACTTGGTGCCGACCAGGAGCAGGTTGGGGTCGAAGAACACCGACGTGTGGAAGTAGGCCGCCTTGAACCGATAGAAGAGCTGCGACTGCGCCTCGTGGTGGAGGAACATGTCGTTGGGCGCGGCCCCGGACAGGAACAGGTGCTGGTAGCGGAACGGGCCCAGCGCCAGCTCGTCGACCAGGAGCGGCGTGAAGTTGTTCGAGCGCGTGCTCGACGCGCCGTAGCGCGAGAACATCGACGCCCACAGGCCCAGCATCGTGCGGTTGCGGTAGACGAACGGCTCCGGGTAGAAGACCTGGTCCTGCTCGTACTCGAGGACCTGCTCGTAACCCTCGAGCAGGCGGTCGAGCTCGCGCCGGATGACGATCTGATCGTTCAGGATCTGCTGGGCGAAGATGGAGCGCGCGTCGGGGGCCGGCCGGCCCCGCCGGGGGCAGAAGCCGGACGTCTGCGGGTGGACGAAGACGACGTGCTCGACCGGCGCCGCCGCCGGCGGGGCGCCCGCGTCGCTCGCCGGCTCCTGGGCCAGCGACCAGATGCTGTCGCGGTCGACCACCAGCTCCTTGCCGCTGCGCAGGAGGAACGAGATCTGGTTCTCGCTGTAGTCGATCGGCCAGCCGCTCAGGAGGTCGACCACCTCGCCGCGGTACCGGGTCTTGACCCGCAGGGGCGGAAAGCCCGGCGGGGTGGGAACGCGGGCCAGCGGCAGCTGGCTGAGCGGATAGTAGGCCAGCGACACGATCTCGTGGCGCGGGATGCGCACGACCACGCCGTCGAGGCGGAGGAGCTGGATGTCGCGCTTCTCGACCTTCAAGATGACGCCGAGCTCGCGCGAGCAGGCCGTGCGATAGACCGCGTGGACGTTGAGCGCGCGCGCCGCCGACGGCGCGGCGGCGACCGCGACGGCCACCGCCGCCGCGGCGAGCAGGCGCCGTCCATCAAAAAACGAACTCAAGCGCCCCTCCGAACCTGGCCTCGAACAGCGTGTCCTCCGCCGACACAGGCAGGCTGACGTCGTAGTTCTTGACGTGCATGCGGGCGTGGCCGCGCACGGTCACGTAGCGGCCGAAGGTCACCGCCAGCTCGCCGCTGGTCGTGAATTCCCACAGGTGCAGCGCCACCGGGTTCTGCTCGAACTCGTCGCGGTAGGCGCCGCGCGATCCGATCTGATCGGCGAGGACCTCGATGGTCGGGTGCGGCCGCCACGTCGCGCCCAGGCGGACGGTGTCGAGCCGCCAGCGGTAGCGTTCGCCCATCTCGTCATCCGGGGCCTGGTCGTCGCCGTCGCCGAACACGTCGTCCACCGGACCGCTGGCCCGCGTGCGGAAGTAAAGCGCGCGCAGCTGCACGAGCGGGCCCTGGTAGCGCAGCCGCACCGTGGGGCTGAGGCCGTCGGCGCGCAGGTCGCGCGGCACCGACTGTGCCACGGTGATCCGCTCGGCCAGGTAGGAGGCGCCGAACGAGGCCGACAGCCGCCACCAGTCCGCGCCGAGCAGCAGCATGTAGTTGTAGGAGTGCTCGACCTCCGGCGCGTCGCGTTCGCCCACCTGCGGCGGATCGATCAGGTCGAACGCGTCGGTCCCGGCCGGCAGCGCGAGGATGTGGCCGATGAAGGCGGCGCTGAAGAAGTGCGACTTGACGTCGGAGCGCACCGACATCGAGGGATTGACGAACGGCAGCCACTCGTGCGAGGCGTTGCCCACCACGGCCAGGCTCTGGAAGCGGTAGGGGCGGCCGTTGGACCAGCGGAAGTAGAGCGGGAAGGGGATCATCCACTCCGGGTCGTAGAGCAGCCCGAGCCGCGACGGCAGGTCGAACAGGAACGGCTCGGCGTAGACCCGCGTGCGCTCCTCGAAGCCGGTCTGGTCGAGGTAGTGCTGCTCGAGCTTGCCCAGGTAGTCGCCGACCTTGATGCGGTCCGCGATCACCCGGCTGGGCAGGACCGCGTCGGGCGCGACCTGCCCTCCTCCGCACGGAACCACCTCGGACGGGAAGGCCAGCTGCACCGCAGCGTGCGTGTGCGGCCACGCGACGGGGGCGCGGATGGTCGACGGGCGAATGCGGCGGATCTCCTCCGGGTCGAGGACGTGGGTCTGCCCCTCGAGGTCGAAGTAGAGGTAGAGGTCGTCGAAGAACGCCGTGGTCCAGCCGGTGAAGGTCGGGCTCGAGTCGTCGCCCACCCACACATCGCGCAGGTACGGCCTGAGCTGCCCCGACAGCGAGACGTGCGCCAGCGGGTTCTCGAGCGTCTTGTGCACGGCGATGCCGGCGATCTGATCGCGACGCCGCACCACGAAGCGGCCGTCGAGATCGACCATGGCCACGTCCTCGGCGCCGACGTGCACGAGGATGCCCGTCGTGCGCCCGCAGCGCGCATCGAACAGAGAGTGCAGCTCCGTCGCCGCGGCGCGGCCGCCGTGACCCGCGATGACGGCGACGACCACGGCGCCGACAGCGGACCCGAGCAGACGGCGCCCCACCACGGCGCCAGCTTACCTTCGCCGATCGTCGGCCGGGTCGGCCGATCTGGCTTTTCGGCCGAGCCGCGCGCGCGCCGTGCCGCGTCTTGACGCACCGTGTGACTGGCGCCACGAGGCCGCCGCGCCGATCGAGTCGATCGAATCGATTCGCGACTCGATCGCGACTCGACCGCGCCGATCGCGACGCGACCGCGCCGATCGCGACGCGACAGCGCCGATCGCGACGCGACCGCGCGGCGACGCAATGACCGCGCCGAAGCACCGACCGCGCCGAAGCACCGACCGCGCCGATCGCACGGACCGCAACGCCCGGGCGTTCGAGCGCAGGTCGTGGCGCTCCGGGCGACGCGAGGCGCAACCGCCCCTTGCGCCGCGCGGGCCTCGCCGAGGCAAACCGGTTGTAACCGGGATGTCACATGCATGCGTGACAAATGTGAGGAACCCGTGTACGAGGGAGCATGTTCGGAAGGCTTCTGCCCAGAGAGACGAGCTTCTTCGACTTCTTCGAGGAGCATGCCCAGCTGACGGTGCGCGGCACCGCCGAGTTCGTGTCGATGGTCGAGACTCCGCACAACATCGACGCCCAGGCGCGGCGCATCAAGGAGATCGAGCACGAGACGGACGTCATCACGCACCGCTGCGTCGAGGCGCTCCACAAGGTCTTCATCACGCCGATCGAGCGCGACGACATCTATC
This sequence comes from Kofleriaceae bacterium, assembly GCA_035262925.1. GTDB lineage: Bacteria > Myxococcota_A > Polyangia > Haliangiales > Haliangiaceae > DATFRY01. The sequence goes on from DATFRY010000321.1 coordinate 26,845, forward strand.
GCCTCATCACGCGGATGGACGACATCATGGACTTCGTCGAGGCCGCCGCGGAGCGCATCGCGCTCTACGAGATCACCGTGATGCCGGCCGAGATCGTGGACATGGCGAAGACCATGTGCGGCGCGACCCGGGCGGTCGAGGAGGCGATCAAGGGCCTGCGCGACCTCAAGCACCCCAAGCACATCCTGGCCAAGTGCGTGGACATCAACCGGCTCGAGAACGAGGCCGACGCCATCCTCCGGCTCGCGCTGGCGCGCATGTTCAAGGAGGTCAAGAACCCGATCGAGATCATCAAGTGGAAGGAGATCTACGAGAACGTGGAGAGCGCCACCGATAGCTGCGAGGATGTCGCGAACATCATCGAGGGCCTGGTCCTGGACAACGCCTGAGCCGGATCGCCCATCATGGAGCTCTCCGCATTCGTGGTCTGCGCGATCGTCCTGGCGCTCGCGTTCGACATCGTCAACGGCTTCCACGACGCCGCCAACTCGATCGCGACCGTCGTCTCGACCCGCGTGCTGTCCCCGCGCGTCGCCGTCCTGTGGGCGGCGGGGTTCAACTTCCTCGCGCTGCTCATCTTCGGCGAGGGCGTCGCCAAGACCATCTCGGGCATCATCAACATCGATCCCAACGACCAGGCCTTCGTCTACGTCGTCCTGGCCGGGCTGGTGGGTGCCATCATCTGGAACCTCCTGACCTGGTGGTGGGGTCTGCCGTCGAGCTCGTCGCACGCGCTCATCGGCGGCCTGTCCGGGGCCGGCATCACCTACGAGGGCTGGGACATCCTGGTCAAGGACAAGCTGTACAAGACGCTGTGGTTCATCCCGCTGGCGCCGCTCATCGGCTTCGTGCTGGGCTTCGCCATCATGCTGGTGGTGTTCTGGCTGGTGCGGCGGGCGCGGCCGCGCTCGGTCGATCGGTTCTTCCGGATCGGGCAGCTGCTTTCGTCGGCCGCCTACTCCCTCGGCCACGGCGGCAACGACGCCCAGAAGACGATGGGCGTGATCGTCGCGCTGCTGGTCGCCTCGGGCCACATGGCGAAGGACTTCCAGCGCGTGCCGTGGTGGATCGTGGCCGCTTCCTACGGCTGCATGGCCCTGGGCACCGCGATGGGCGGGTGGCGCATCGTCAAGACCATGGGAATGCGCTTGACCAAGCTCCGGCCCATCGGGGGCTTCTGCGCCGAGGTCGCGGGGGCCGTCACCTTGTTCGCCGCCACCTCGATGCACATCCCGGTCTCGACCACGCACACCATCACCGGATCGATCATCGGCGTGGGCTCCACCACGCGGATCCGCGGCATCAAGTGGGGCCTGGCCGGGCGCATCGTGTGGGGCTGGGTGTTCACCATCCCGCTGTCGGCCGCCATGGCGGCGGGCGCGTTCCTGGCCATGCGCTGGCTCTGGCTGAGCTGAGCTGAGCTGAGCTGGAGGAGTCGAGTCGGCGCGCGCGGCCGCGGGCTCAGGCCGCGGCCGGCGCGGCCGGGGTGGCCAGCTCGAACCAGAAGACCGAGCCGCGCGGTCGGTTCTCCTTGACCCCGACCGACCCGCCCATGTTCTCGACCAGGTGCTTCACGATCGAGAGGCCCAGCCCGGTGCCGCCCATGTCGCGCGAGCGCCCCGGATCGACCCGGTAGAAGCGCTCGAAGATGCGCTTGCGGTGCGCCGGCGGGATGCCCGGCCCGTCGTCGCGGACCTCGAGACGCACGCGCGCGCCGAACGGCGCCGCCGCGATCGCGACCCGGGTGCCGTCGGGCGTGTGGGCGATCGCGTTGCTCAGGAGGTTGACCAGGATCTGCTGCAGGGCCCCGGGATCCGCGCTGCCGACCAGGTCGGGGGGCACGTCGTTCGAGATGACCGCGCGGCGGCGCTCGGCCATCGGCTCCACCACCGCGACCGCGCGCGCGACCGCGGCCGCCAGCGTCACCGGCTCGAGCTCCACCCGGAAGCGTCCCGCCTCGAGCCGCGACAGGTCGAGCAGGTCCGAGATGAGGTTGGCCAGCCGGACCGCGTTGCGGTGGATGGCATCGACCAGGGCCGGCGCCGACTCGGGGTCGGCCAGCGCTCCGTCGCGCAGCGTCTCCGAGTTGGCGCTGATCACGCTGACCGGCGTCCTGAGCTCGTGCGAGGCGTTGGCCACGAAGTCGCGCCGGATGGTCTCCAGGCGGTGGAGCTCGGTGACGTCGTGCAGGACCAGGATGGCGCCGGCGACGGGCGGCGCGGCGGCGGCGAGGCGCGCGAGCACGCGGCGGCGCGTCGCCGGCAGCTCGAGCTGCGCGGTGCCGGGCTCGCCCGCGCGCACCAGCTCGTCGAGCGCCGGCACGCGCACCAGCTCGAGGAGCGCACGCCCGACCGCGTCGTCGCCGGAGCCGAGGAGCTCCTGGGCCGCGCGGTTCATCAGCGTGACCCGGCTCTCGGCGTCGAGCGCGATCACGCCCTCGCGCATGCCCTCGAGCACCGCGGCGAAGCGGGCGCGCTCGCTGGCCAGCGCGGCCACGGTGCGCTCGATCTCGGCGGCCAGCCGCTTGAGCGAGCCGGCCAGCGCTCCAGGCTGCGCGATCCCGCCGGCCAGGGCGTGGGCGCTGTCGACCAGATCGCGCAGGGTGCGCGACATGGTGTGGGCGGCGACGGCCGACAGCGCGACGCCGACCGCCAGGCTGATGATGCCGGCGATGACGAGGAGCCAGCGCAGCCGCGCCACCGCCACGGCGATCTCGTCGAGCGGCTTGGCCACGCGGACGACGCCGGCGACGAGCGGGCCGCGGAACGGAGCCGCCAGGTAGAGGAGGTCGGTCCCCACCGTGTGCGAGTGCCGGACCGCCGACGCCGGCGCGGCGTGGGAGCTGGCTCCGGCCGCCAGGGCCGCCTTCACCTCCGGGCGGGTGGCGTGGTTCTCGACGCCGGCGATGTCGGCGAGCGCCACCTGGCTGTCACCCAGCACGCGGCCGTCGGTCGCGATGACGGTCACCCGGCAGCCGAGCGCGCGGCCGAGGTGGTCGGCCAGCGGATCGATCGCGGAGGTGTCGCGGACCGGCGCGCTCTCGAACAGGATGCGGGCCGAGTCGAGGTCGCGCCCCAGGTCCTGCTCGATCCGGTCCCCGGTGGTCCGGCGGAGCTCGTGCTGGAGGTAGAGGCCGCCCGGGATGAGGACGGCCAGGGTCAAGGCGAGGGCGACCAGGAACAGCTTGCCGCGCAGCCCGAGCGTCATCGCCTTCATGTCGCCGCCTCCCCGAGCATGCCAGCCCAGCTTCGCCGTCCGCGCGCCGGGTGGCAACCGGCAAGTAGACAGACGTGCGCGGATGTCTCCGCCCGGATCGGCGGCGGCACGGGAGCTCCGCACAGACTGGCATTTCGGCCGGACCGGGGGCTACCTTGGGGCATCGGTCGTCGCGCCGTCGGGTCGAGTCGTCGATTCGTCTTCGGTCGCCGACGACTCACCGGGACGTCCCCTATGATGAAGAAGCCGCCGCTCTGCCCGCTTCTGTCGGGCGCGCTCTTGCCCGTCGCGCTCCTGTCCTGCTCGCCGCTCCGCGCGGATCGCGCCGGCGCCGCCGAACACAGCTCGGAGCTCGCCCGCTGGGAGCGCGAGGCGGCGCGCGTGACCATCGTGCGCGACGACTGGGGCATCGCGCACGTCCACGGCCGGAGCGACGCCGACGCCGTCTTCGGGATGATCTACGCCCAGGCCGAGGACGACTTCAATCGAGTCGAGACCAACTACATCGACGCGCTGGGCCGACGCGCCGAGGTGGAGGGTGCCGGCGCGGTCTGGCAGGACCTGCGCATGAAGCTCTTCATCGATCCGGCCGCGCTCGAGGCCCAGTACGCGGCCAGCCCCGCCTGGCTGCGCGCGCTGATGGACGCCTGGGCCGACGGGCTCAACTACTACCTCGCCACCCACCCGGACGCGAGGCCGCGCGTCATCACCCGGTTCGAGCCGTGGATGGCGCTCTCGTTCTCCGAGGGGAGCATCGGCGGCGACATCGAGCGCGTCGATCTCGGCGAGCTCGCCGCCTTCTACGGCGCAGGTTCGTCGCGCCCCGCGCCGGCCGAGGTCGACCCGCTCGAGAAGGAGCCGTCGGGCTCCAACGGCATCGCGATCGCCCCGGCCAGCACGGTGGGTCACCACGCCCTGCTGCTCATCAACCCGCACACGTCGTTCTACTTCCGCTCCGAGCTGCAGATGAGCAGCGACGAGGGGCTGGACGCCTACGGCGCCGTGACCTGGGGGCAGTTCTTCGTCTACCAGGGCTTCAACCAGCGGGTCGGCTGGATGCACACCTCCACCGGCGCCGACGCGGTGGACGAGTACGCCGAGTCGGTCGTGCGCACCGGCGATCGCCTCTACTATCGCTACGGGCACGAGCTGCGCCCGATCGCGACGAGCCGCATCCGGGTCCCGTTCCGCACGGCGATCGGGATGGCGGCCCGCGAGTTCACCGCTTACCGCACTCACCACGGCCCGATCGTGCGCTCGGCGGACGGCAAGTGGATCGCCATCCGGCTCATGGAGAAGCCGGTCGCGGCGCTCAGCCAGTCCTTCCTGCGCACCAGGGCGCGCGACCTGGCCGGCTACCGCAAGGTGATGGACCTCCAGGCCAACTCCTCCAACAACACCGTCTACGCCGACGCCGACGGGCACATCGCCTACTTCCATCCCCAGTTCGTGCCGAGGCGCGACGACCGCTTCGACTGGACCCACCCGGTCGACGGCAGCGATCCGGCGACCGAGTGGAAAGGGGTGCACGGGGTCGAGGACAGCCCGCACGTCGTCGACCCGCCCAACGGCTGGGTGATGAACACCAACAACTGGCCGTACTCGGCCGCCGGGCCGTACAGCCCGGTGCGCGAGAGCTTCCCGCGCTACATGGACACCGCCGGCGAGACCCCGCGCGGCCGGCATGCGACGCGGGTGCTCGAGGGGCGCAATCGCTTCACGCCGACCAGCCTGCGCGACGCCGCCTTCGACAGCTACCTGACCGCGTTCGCCCAGCTGGTCCCGCTCCTCCTCCGCGCCTACGACGAGGCGCCCGCCTCCGACAAGGTCAAGGCGGGGCTGGCCGACCAGATCGGCGTCCTGCGCGCCTGGGACCATCGCTGGTCGGTCGGGTCGGTGGCGACCTCGCTCGCGGTCTACTGGGGGCAGGAGCTCCTGCACGACGTGGCGGCGCGGGCGCGGGCGGCCGGCGCGTCGGTGACCGACACCATGGCCACGCACACCACGCCGGCGCGCAAGCTCGAGGCGCTGGCCGCGGCGTCCGAGCGGCTGACGCGCGACTTCGGGACCTGGCGCACGCGGTGGGGGGACATCAACCGCTTCCAGCGCCTGAGCGGCTCCATCGCCGGGCGCTTCGACGACACCGCGCCGAGCATCCCGGTGCCGTTCACCAGCTCGCTGTGGGGCTCGCTCGCGTCGTTCGGCGCGCGCACCTATCCGGGCACCAGGCGGATGTACGGGTCGAGCGGCAACAGCTTCGTCGCGGTGGTCGAGTTCGGCGAGCGCGTGCGCGCGATGGCGGTCACCGCCGGCGGCGAGAGCGGGCACACCGACTCGCCTCACTTCACCGACGAGGCCGAGCGCTACGCGAGCGGAGCCCTGCGCCAGGTCTACTTCTACCCGGCCGACCTCGCGGGCCACACCGAGCGCACCTACCACCCGGGGCGGTAGGCCCGGACAGGCCCTGCCGGTCGCGGCCGCGGCGACCCGGCCGTCACGAGGACCGGTGGCCTGGCGGCCTACTCCTCGGCGCCGCTCGACTGCCGCACCGCGGGCCGGAGCTCGGGCCTCACCACGGGGAGCCCGGCCGCCTGGAACGCAGCGTTCAGGCGCGCGAGCTCGCCGGCGCGGATCGCGTTCCAGCTCCTGACCAGCGCGGTCAGCTCGCCCTGCGCCCGCTTCGCCGCGGCCAGCTGCGCCTCGGTCGGCGGCGCGTCCACCTCGACCATCCGGTAGAGCGTCATGAGGTCGCCGTTCAGGCTGGAGAGCGTGGGCGGGCGCTCGCGACCGGACGCCGGCTTCTTCTCCTCGCTGCCCGACATCACCGCCTCGACGGTCCTGGCGACGGCGGCGATGCGACCGGCCAGGGCGCCGCGCCTGGCCGCCAGCCTGGCCAGCTGCTCGCTGGTCGAGCGCGCCTGCAGGAGCGCGTCGGAGCTCCTGGTCAGCGCGTCCGCGAGGTCCTGCTCCAGCTGGTTCTGGCGCGCGAGCACGGCGCGCGGCACCTTGCTGCGCGCGTCCATCCGCACCTCGAGCGGCGCGGTCAGCGTCTTGCCGCCGACCGCCAGCCTCACCGTGTACCGCCCCGGCATCACGCGCGGCCCCTCGGGGACGCGCGGCGTGGCGTGCGGCGCCGCGTTGATCGGATACTCGTAGCTGTCGGCGAGCGGGCGCTCGCGCCGCAGGTCCCACACCCAGCGGTGCATGCCGGCGCCGGTGGCCAGGCGCCGCCGCGGGCGAACCCAGTAGACCGGGATGAGCTGCACCGCCAGCTCGTCGTCGGTGAGCTCGGGCGGGTCGCTGCTCGAGTAGCGCCGCACCACCTGTCCGCGCGCGTCGGCGATCTCGAGCGTCACCGGGCCGCTCGCGGCGCGCGCCAGGTAGTAGTCGATGATGGCCCCGGTGGGCGGGTTCTCGGCCCACGGCTCGTCGGGCGGGACCGGCGTGTCGGGGTAGTTGCTGCGCGGAACCCGGCGGGCCGGGGCCGGCCGGAACAGCGTGTCCTGCATCGAGGCGGCCGCCTGGCGGAGCGGCGAGATGTCGTCGAGGATCCAGAAGCCGCGGCCGTGGGTGGCGACGACGAGATCGTCGCCGTGCACGATGATGTCCCTGACCGACGTCCTGGGCAGGTTGAGCTGCAAGGACTGCCAGCGCCCGCCGTCGTCGAACGAGACCCACACGCCGTTCTCGGTGCTCGCGTACAGGAGGCCCTTGCGCACCGGGTCGGCGCGCACCGCGTCGACCGGACCGGGCGGGAGGCCGCCGACGATGAGCGACCAGGTCTTGCCGCCGTCGTGCGTCCGGTAGATGTAGGGCGCGAGATCGTCGACGCGGAAGCGGCTCACCGACGCGTAGACCGTCGAGTCGTCGGTGCGCGACGTGTCGAGCTGCGTGACCTTGCTCCACCCGGTCAGGGCCGCGGGCGTGACGTCCGCCCAGTGCTTGCCGCCGTCGCGCGTGACCCAGATCTTGCCGTCGTCGGTGCCGGCCCAGATCGTGCTCGCCGAGCGGTACGACGGCGCGAGCGCGTAGATCGCTCCGCGCTGCCCGGCCGAGCGCGGGTCGCGCGAGCCGAGCGCGCCGATGCTGCGCGGGAGGCCGGGGCTGGGATGCGCGAGGTCGGGGCTGATGATGCGCCACGACTTGCCGCCCGTGCGCGACTCGAACAGCACGTTGGCCGCGTAGTAGAGGATGTCGGGCCGCACCGGCGAGAACAGGATCGGCTGGGTCCGCTCGACGCGGTAGGAACCGCGCACCGGGATCGGGGTGACGTCCTGCACCTGTCCGGTCGACCACCGGTACCTCGACACGTGGTTGCGGCCGGCGCCGTACACGATGTCCGGGTCGCGCGGATCGGGCGCGACGTAGCCGTACTCGATGACCCCGACCGGCCGCCAGTCGCGATAGCCGATCGTCCCGTCGCCCCCGCGGCTCGCGATGCACACCGAGCCGCTCTCCTGCTGCCCGCTGCACACGCGGTACGGCTCGTCGGCGGTCGCGCTCACGTGGTAGAGCTGCGCGGTCGGCTGGTTGTACCAGCTGCTCCAGGTGCGGCCGCCGTTGACGGTGACGACCGCGCCCTGATCGCTCACCAGCACGAACGTGTTCGAGTCGTTCGGGTTGATCCAGATGTTCTGGTAGTCGTCGCCGCCGGGCGCGCCGCGCAGGGACCGCCAGGTCCGGCCGCCGTCGACCGACTTCACCGTGACCAGGCTGGCCACGTA
>DATFRY010000322.1:0-7013 GCA_035262925.1 Kofleriaceae bacterium
TGCAGCGATGGCCGTGGCGGTCGGGGGCGGACTCGCCGCGATCTTGCCGGGTAGCTCGTCTGGGCGAGCGCGTGCGCGCTCGGGGGTGCGGCGAGGCCGGCGGGCGCGCGCGCGCCTCGCCCGCCAGACGCAGGGCAGACGCAAAGAATCTGTAAAGACTGCAAGGCGCTGCCGCTCGGCCGGCCCGCCCGGCCGCGCCGGCGCTAGGCTCGAGTCACGGCACCATGTCGAGAACCCTCCGGTCGCGCTCGCGCCTGCTGCCCGTCGCCGTCGCCGCGGTGCTGCTGCTCCTGCTCGCCCTCCTGGCCCATCTTCAGTGGCGGTGGATCGGCGAGGTGAGCGCGCTCGAGCGGCACCGCCTGGAGATGACGCTGCTCATGACCGGGGCGCGGTTGGCCGAGGACGTGGATGTCGAGGTGACCCGGGTGGTGACCGCGCTGCATCCCGATCTCGCGATGCCCGCCGACCGGCGCGTCGATGCGGTGATCGGCCAGGTGGAGCGCTGGCGCCGGGAGGCGGCCCACCCCGGCCTGGTCGGCGCGGTGTATCTCGTCGGCGGCGAGCTGGCCGGCGCCGACGCCCGGGCGGGGGCGGGGGGCGGCGTCACCGAGGCTGGCGCCGCCGCGCCTTGGCCCGCGATCGTGCGGCTCGACGAGCAGGAGGCGCGGTTCGTGCCGGCGCCGTGGCCGCCCGATCTCGCCTCGCTGCGCGACCGGCTCCGCGGCCCGGCGCCGGCGCTGGAGCCGGCGGAGCTCGGGCGGGCACGGCTGGTCGCGCCCGGCGTTCGCGTGCTGCTCATGCCGTTCGCGTCGTGGCCCACCGCGGCCGGCGCCGGCGCGGAGCCGGGCGACCGCGATCCGCTGGGCCGCTCGCTCCTGGTGGTGGAGCTGCGCGAGAGCGCGCTGGCCGCCGACATCCTGCCCCGCTCGGCGCGCGACGCGCTCGCCTGGGGCGCCGGCGAGGACGTCATGATGTCGGTCATCGATCCGTCCCGCCCAGGTCACGTGGTCTATCGCTCCGATCCGGCGGCCCCGTCGAGCCCGCGCGACGCGGACGTCGACCTTCCGCTCCTGGGCGCGCACCGGCTGGCCGATCTGCCGGCCCTGTGGGGGCACTGCGGCGGCGGACCGTGCGGGCCGCGGCACGTGCACGACGCCTTCTCCCGCCGCCATCACGACGTCGCGGGCCCGGTGGCCGCCGGGACGCCGCCGGGCGCGGCGGTTGCGGGGGCCGCGCGCGACGGGAACGGGAAGGCCATCGCGGACGCGCGGGCCGACCCGCAGGGCAGCTGGCGCCTGCTTCTGCGCCGGCGGGGCGACTCGCTCGAGCAGGCGGTCGGCGGGCTGCGCTGGCACAACCTGGCCGTGAGCCTCGGGCTCCTGGGGCTCCTGGCCGCCGCCGCGGTCATCCTGGTCGCGACCACGCAGCGCGCGCATCGCCTCGCGCGCCAGCAGATCGAGTTCGTGGCCGGCGTGACCCACGAGCTCCACACCCCGCTGGCCGCGATCCGCGCCGCCGGCGAGAACCTGGCCGACGGGGTGGTCGCCGACGCCGACCGGGTCCGGCGATACGGCGCGCTGATCGAGGGCGAGGGGCGCCGGCTGTCCACCCTGGTGGCGCAGCTGCTCGAGCTGGCCGGCATCCAGTCGGGCCGGCGCGTCTACCGCTTCGAGCCGGTCGACGTCGGCCAGATCGTCGACGGCGCGCTGCGCGAGAGCGAGCTCCTGCTCGAGGAGGCCGGGGTGGCGGTCGAGCGCGATCTCCCGGCCTCGCTGCCGCCCGTCCTGGCCGACGCCGGGGCGCTGCGGCGCGGGCTGCAGAACCTGGTCGAGAACGCGGTCAAACACGCGGGCGAGTCGCGCTGGCTGGGCGTGCGCGTGCGGGCGGCCGACGGAGGCGTCGCCATCGCGATCGCCGACCGCGGGCCGGGCATCGCGCGCGACGAGCTCCCGCACCTGTTCGAGCCGTTCTTCCGCGGCCGCGACGCGGCGGCCGGGGGCGTGCCCGGGGTGGGGCTCGGGCTCGCCCTGGTCCACCAGATCGCCCTGGCCCACGGAGGTCGGGTGAGCGCGGCCAACCGCGACGGCCCCGAGCGCGGCGCGACCTTCACGCTGCACCTGCCCGCGGCGCCGCCGGCCGCCGTCGCGGCGCCGGAGCCGCCGGCGTGAGCCAGATCCGAGATCCCGGCGCCGGGCCCGCCGCGCTCGCGCCTCGCCGCATTCTCCTGGTCGAGGACGAGCCGAGCCTGATCGTCACGCTGGTGGATCGGCTGGCCAGCGAGGGTTACCAGGTGGAGAGCGCGCGCACCGGAGAGGGTGGGCTGAGCCGCGCCCAGGCCGGCTCCTTCGATCTCATCCTGCTCGACGTGATGCTCCCCGGAATCGACGGCTTCGAGGTGTGCCGCGAGGTGCGGGCGCTCGGCGTCGGGGTGCCGATCCTCATGCTCACGGCGCGCGGCCAGGTGGTCGACCGCGTGGTGGGACTCAAGCTCGGCGCCGACGACTACCTGACCAAGCCGTTCGAGATGGTCGAGCTGCTCGCCCGCGTCGAGGCGCTGTTCCGCCGGGCACGCGCTCCGGCCGCGGGTCCCGACGGCACCTACTCGTTCGGCGAGAACCGGATCGACTTCCGTCGCGGCGAGGTCTACCGCGGCGGCCAGGCGGTGCCGCTCTCGGCGCTCGAGTTCAAGCTGCTCACCTTCTTCGTGCAGAACCGCGGCGCGCTGCTCACCCGCAACGAGCTGCTCGACAAGGTGTGGGGCTACCAGTCGACGCCGGCGACGCGCACCGTGGACGTCCACGTGGCCGGGCTGCGCCAGAAGCTGGAGCGGCGGCCGTCCCGGCCCGAGTACATCCTCACGGTGCACCGCCGCGGCTACCGGTTCGCCGGCTGAGCCGGGTGCGCGCGGCGCGGGCGCAGGCGCGGCGTGCTTTTTACAGACCTTACGATTTCCTTGCGGGCGGCCGCCGGACTCCGGGCCGCGGCTCGACCAGGCTGACCCTGTCGACGGAGTCGTCGACCGAGCGCGCCGCGGCGGACGCGGCGCCGTCAGCAAAGGAGAATCGATCATGAAGCAAGCCCTCTCGCGCCGCCGCCCACTCCCACTCGCCGGCGCGGCCATCCTGGCCATCGCCATCGCCTTCGTCGCCGCCGGCCAGCGGCCCGCGTGGGCCGGCGGCGGCGACGACCCTCTGTGCGGCGGCATGGCCATGGGCATGGGGATGGAGCACGGCCACGGCGACCACTTCGCGCACCTCGTCACCGCGCTCGGCCTCACCGCCGATCAGCAGGCCGCGGCCAGGAAGCTGCACCAGGAGATCTCTGCCAGGGCCGAGCCCATCGCGGTGCAGGCGCGCCAGCAGCACGACGAGATCCACGCCCTGCTCGACGCCGGCAACCCCGACCCGGCGCAGATCGGCCAGAAGGTGATCGCCATGTACGCCAGCCACAAGCAGCTCGAGGCCGTGCACCAGCAGGGGATGGCGCGGCTGACCGCCATCCTGTCGGCCGACCAGCGCGCCCGTCTGGAGAAGCTGAAGCAGCAGCACATGCACGGCGGCCACGGCGCCGCGATGCAGGGCGACGACGACGGCGACGGGGACTGAGCGCCGTCGCCGAGGGCGATGAGGCGCGCGGCAGCGCTCTCGCTGCCGCACCTCACCCCGGCCGGCGGGCCGGTCCGGGCGGTCGGTCCGCCGTCGCGACGCGGAGGTGCCGGGCCACGCTGGTCGCCCGGCCGAGCTCGGGAGACAGGCGGGCGCCGATGGCCGACACCTCCTCGTCGCGCGCCACCTGGAAGCCGTGACGGGCCAGGAGCGCGCGCATCTGGTCGGCCGTCCACGCCGAGCGCAGCGGCTCGCCGAGGCGGCGCGTGATGAGGCCGATGATGGCCAGGATGTGGGCCGGGCTGTGGTAGAGGACGACGAGGCGGCTCGCGGGCGCCGACCGCCGCGCCACGACGGCGAGGGTGGCCTCGACCTCGGCCGGCGTGAGGTACATGACCACGCCCTCCCAGATCCACGCGGTCGGCCGGGCCGGATCGTGGCCGGCGGCGGCCAGCGCGTCGTCGAGCCGATCGCGGCCGAAGTCGACCGGGACGAAGCGGACCTCGCGGGCGGTGCTGGTGAGGGCGGCGACGCGCGCGCGCTTGTCGCGCTGCGAGTCCGGGTGGTCGACCTCGAACACGGTGACGTCGGCCAGCTCCGGCATGCGCCAGGCGCGGCCGTCGAGCCCGGCGCCCAGGATGACCAGCTGCGGGGCGGCGGCGGCGCGCACGGCCTCGTCGATGGCGATGGTGCGCGCGACCATGATGCGGGACTGACGCGCGAGGTAGGCGCGCGACAGGCGCTCGCGCATGCCGCGCGGCGCCTCGCCGGAGCGGAAGCGCTCGACCCGGGCGCGGGCATCGTCGGGCAGGAGCGCCATCGCGGTCGGATCGGAGAACCTCGGGCTGGCCGGCAGGTCGTGCGCGGCGGCGCGCCCCATGCACACGAGCACGGCGGTGCGACTCGACTGTCCTGGTTTCATGCCGGTGGAGGATAGCGGGCGATGCCCGGCCGCGCCGCGTGCGGCCGCGCGCGGCGATCACTCGGCCGGCACGTTGGGCCACGTGAAGCCGAACGTCGTCCCCTGGTCGGCCGCCGACTCGACCCAGACCTGCCCGCCGCGGCTCTCCACCGCCTTCTTCACCACCGAGAGGCCGATGCCGGTCCCCTCGATCTGATCGCGCGGCCGCAGGGTCTGGAAGATGCCCCAGATGCGGTGGTGGAACTCGGACGCGATGCCCGCCCCGTTGTCGCGCACGCGGAACTCGCCCATCTCGCCCAGGTCGCGCCAGCTGACCTCGATGCGCAGGTCGTCGCGCCCGCCGTGCTTGAGCGCGTTGCCCAGCAGGTTCATGAAGACTTGCAGGAGCGGCACTCGCTCGGTCGTGAGGACCGGGAGGTCGGGCGCGACCTGGATGACGACGCCGCTCCGCGGCGACAGCAGCTCGACCCCCTCGCGCAGGAGGCGCGCCACGTCCACCCGCTCCAGCTTGTGGCGCTGCCGGCCGGCTCGCGAGTAGTCGAGGATGCCGTCGATCAGCGCCTCGAGCCGGAGCACGCGCCCGCGCATGAGCCCCAGGTGCTCGTGCGACGCCGCCGGCAGGAGCGGGCCCAGGTCCTCCTCGAGCCACGCCGACAGGTGGGCGATGCCGCGCAGCGGCGCCTTGAGGTCGTGCGACGCCACGTAGGCGAACTCGTCCAGCTCGCGGTTGGAGCGCTCGAGCGAGCGGTTGAGCTCGCGCAGCGTGATCTCGGCCGCCAGGGTCTGCTGGTAGAGGCGGGTGTTCTCGATGACCGCCGAGGCGACCTGCGACAGGTGGAGCAGCACGCGCTGGTCCTGCTTGCCGAAGCGGCCCTCGTCGCCCCACAGCGCGATCGACCCGAACTTCCGCCCGTCGCGGCCGACCAGCGGCGCCGCCAGCTCGGCGCCGTCGCCGGCGGCCTGCTCGTCCTTGCCCGAGCTCGACTCCGCGCGCTTGACCGCGGCCCAGCTCTCGCCCTCGGCCAGCGACGCCACCGCGCGGCGCGCGCCCAGGATCGAGCGGGTGCGGTCGGCCAGCGTCTGCAGCACCGCCTCGAGCGAGACCGCGGAGTTCATGGCCAGCGCCGCCTCGGCCAGGCCCTGCAGCTGCTCGTTGTGGCGCCGCTCGCGCGCGAGCAGGCGGGCGCGCTCCTGCTCGGCCCACTGGCGATGGATGCCGAGCGCGATCGAGTCGGCCACGGTGCCGAGCACGTCGAGCGTGTCGCGTGACAGCGGCTGGCGCGCGAACATGGCCAGCACCCCGACCATGCGGTCGGCGAGCAGGAGCGGGTAGCCGGCGAACGAGACCATGCCCTCGCGCGCGGCCCAGGTCCGGTCGCACACCCGCGCGTCGCCGGCCGCCTGGTTGGTGACCATCGGCTTTCGCTCGGCGGCGACGGTGCCCACCTCGCGCTCGCCCAGCGGGATGCGCTCCTGCTCGTGGTCCATGTGGCGGTATTGCCCCGCGCTGGCCGCCAGCTCCAGCACGTGCTCGGCGTCGTTCAGGGTCCAGATGCGGGCCTGGGCGGCGGCCAGCCGGTTGACCAGGCTGTCGGTGCACTGCTGCAGCATCGGGCTCAGCCCCTCGCCGCGGGTCAGCGCGATCCCGACGTCCATGGCCAGCCCGGCGTGCCGCTCGCGCAGCATCTCCGCCTCGTCGAAGCGCCGCCGCTCCGACCGGCGCAGCTCCGACTTCTTCTGGTAGAGCTCGATGAAGACGTTGACCTTGGCGCGCAGCGTCTCCGGCTGAAACGGTTTCTGGATGTAGTCGACCGCCCCCAGCGAATAGGCGGTGGCCGCGCGGTCGTCGTCGTAGCTCTGCGCGGTCATGAACAGGATGGGCACGTGGCGGATGTGCGGATCGCCGCGAATGCGCCGAGCGGTGGTCAGGCCATCGATGCCGGGCATCTGCACGTCGAGGATGACCGCGGCGTACTCGTCCTCGAGCAGCCGGGTCACGGCCTCGTCGCTCGAGGTGGCGCGCACCAGCTGGTGGCCGAGCGGCTCGAGCACCACCTCGAGGGCGAGCAGGTTGGGCGGGTAGTCGTCGACCAGGAGGATGCGAGCCGGCTCGGCCGTCCCCAGGACGGCCGGGATGTCGCGGTCCAGCATCATGTCAATCGGCCCGGGGCGCGCCGGTCGAGGGGACCATGTCCTGGTCATAAACCCCTCGGCCGGTCAGGTCGAGGACGATCTCAGTGAGCCAGGCGCAGCCGCAACAGCGAGAGCAGGTGGGCAATATCGACCGGCTTGGCGATGTAGTCGTTGGCCCCGGCCAGGATGCACTTCTCGCGGTCTGCCCCCATCGCCTTGGCGGTGACCGCGATGATGGGAAGGCCCTTCCACCTCTCCACCGCGCGGATGCGCTGGATCACCTCGTAGCCGTCCATCTCCGGCATCATGATGTCCATCAGCACGGCGTCGACTTGGTGCTTCTCCAGCATGGC
>DATFRY010000323.1:0-17951 GCA_035262925.1 Kofleriaceae bacterium
CCGAAGGTGAAGAGGAACAGGAAGCCGAAGAAGTAGAGGAGCGGGGTGTTGAAGTGGATCGAGCCCTGGTAGAGCGAGGCGGTCCAGGTGAAGACCTTGATGGCCGAGAAGATGGCCACGAACATGGACAGGATGCCGAAGACGCCGGCGTCGAACTCGGACATGCCGGCCACGAACATGTGGTGGCCCCAGGTGAGGAAGCCGACGAATGCGATGCCGAGCGACGAGTAGGCGATCGCGCGGTACGAGGCCGGCGCGCGGTGGCTGAAGGTGCACACCACCTCGCTGATCACGCCCATCGCCGGCAGCACCATGATGTAGACCGCCGGGTGGGAGTAGAACCAGAACAGGTGCTGGAACAGGACCGGGTCGCCGCCCAGGCTGGGATCGAAGATGCCCAGCCGCCAGGCGTGGTCGACCGCGACCAGCAAGAGCGACAGGCCCAGGACCGGCGTGGCCAGGATCTGGATGATCGCGGTGGCGTAGATCGCCCACACGAAGAGCGGCATGTCGTGCCAGCGCATGCCCTCGGCGCGCAGCGTGTGGGTGGTGACGATGAAGTTGATCCCGGTCAGGATCGACGACATGCCGATGACGAACACGCCGAACGCAGCGGTGGCCACCGCCGTGGGCGAGGTCGTGCTGTAGGGGGCGTAGAACGTCCAGCCGGTGTCGACGCCGCCGGCCATGAGGGCGGTCAGCACGATGGCGGAGCCGGCCACGTAGACGTAGAAGCTGGCCAGGTTGAGGCGCGGGAAGGCCACGTCCTCGGCGCCGAGCATGAGCGGCAGGAAGAAGTTGCCGAACACGGTCGGGATGGCCGGGACCATGAACAGGAACACCATCACGATGCCGTGCTGCGTGAAGAGCCGGTTGTAGTCGAGCGCGCTCATCAGCGTGCGGCCGGGCGTGAGGAGCTCGAGGCGCAGGATGAGCGCGAAGACTCCGCCCAGGAAGAGCGACGCCGTGGTGCCGAGCAGGAACAGGAGCCCGATGCGCTTGTGGTCGCGAGTCAGCAGCCACGAGCGCAGGCCGCGCCCCTCGTTGAGGTAGCTGGTCACCGCGCACCTCCCGGCGCCGGCGCCGGCGCGGGCTCGCGCGGCGGCGGCAGCGGCTGGACCAGCGGGACCTGGCCGGGCACGGGGAGCGGAAGCGGCTCGGCCAGCGAGCGGCGCGGCGCGTCGGCCAGGGTGCGGATGTACTCGACCACGGCGCCGATCTCGACCGCGCCGAGCAGGCCCTGGTAGCTGGGCATGACCGGGCGGAAGCCGAGGTGCACCTTGGCGGTCGGGTCCATCATCGACTCGGTCAGGTACTTCTCGTCGGCCGCCACCTCCTGGCCGCCCTGGAGCGGGATCTCGGCGCCGTAGAGCCCGGCCCAGGTCGGGCCGATGTGCGGCGTGCCGTCGACGGTGTGGCAGCGGAGGCACCCGCTCTGGGCGGCGACCCGCTGGCCCATCGCCGCCAGGGACAGCGGCTCGGGCGGGTCCTGCTCGCCGACCACCGCGGGCGCGCCGTAGACCGGGCCCGCCACGCGGACGGGCGCGAGCCTCTCGAGCGCGCGCTCGTAGTCGTCCGGCCCCAGCGCCACCACCTCGCCGCGCATGGTCGAGTGGCCGACGCCGCACAGCTCCGCGCACATGATCCGGTGGCGGCCCGCGTGGTCGACCTCGAACCAGACCGAGGTCGAGCGGCCCGGCACCACGTCCTGCTTCACCCGGAAGGCCGGCACGTAGAAGCTGTGGATGACGTCGCGCGAGGTCATGACCAGCTCGACCGGGCGGCCGACCGGCACGTAGAGGACGCCGTTGGAGCCGCCGCCGCCGGGATAGGCGAAGCTCCACATCCACTGCTTGGCGGTGACGTAGACGGTGAGGCTGCCGTCGGGCGGGCTCTCGAGCCGCACGTACTGGCGGAAGCCGATCACCCACCAGAACACGAACAGGCCGAGGAGGCCCGCCACCACCGACAGCTCGAGCGACAGCGCGGCGCGGCGGCCGGCGGCGGCGGAGGCGCGGGGCGCCGGGCGGCTGGCGGCCTCGCGGTAGCGGACCAGGAAGTAGAGCGTGGCGAGCGCGACCGCGACCGCGCCCGCCATGGTCACGCCGATGATGAAGTAGTGCAGGTGGTCGACCTCGCTGGCCATGGTCGACGACTGCTCGGGCAGCATCAGCATGCGGCGCAGGAAGTCGTTCATGGCCGGGGCCGCCTCCTGCGCTCGAAGAGGAAGAGGAGCCCGAGCAGCGCGCCCAGGCTGCAGGCCACGGCGGCGGCGCCGATCTGCAAGAATCGCTCGATGCGGTCGCGGTAGAGCCGGTGCGCCGGGTCGAAGCGGAAGCAGCGCAGGACCGCCTCGCCGATCGCGGCCGGCGCCACCTGGCCGGCCCGCGCGGTGTCGAGCGCGGCGCGCAGCTCGGCCGGGGCGAACTCGATCCCGCGCAGGTAGCGCGAGACCCGTCCGTCGGGCGTGAGCACGGTCGTGACCGCCGGATGGGCGTACTGCTGGCTGCGCGGATCCCACGCGTAGCGGAAGCCGATGCTGTCGGCCAGGGCGCGCACCGCGTGCTCGGTGCCGACCAGGTAGGGCCAGCGCTCGGGGTGGCCGGACCAGCCGATGAGATCGAGGATGGCGGCGCGCCGCACCGCCGCGGCCGCGGTCTCCTCCTGGGGATCGATGCTGACGGTGACGACCCGGAAGTCGGCGCCGGCCGCCCTGCCGAGCGCGCCGACCGCGCGCGCGGCGCCGCGCAGGACCAGGTTGCACAGCATGGGGCAGCGGGCGTAGGCCAGGATGAGGTAGACCGGCCGGCGGCCGTCGAAGTAGTCGCCCAGCCGCACGCGCCGGCCGCCCGCCTCGGTGAAGCCGAGCTCGAGCGGCACGCGCGAGCCGGGCTTCTCGTCGAGCGCCACCGCGGCGACCGCCGGCGGCGGCGCCGGCTGGGCGGCGGCGAGGTCGAGGCGCGCCGCGAACAGCGGCGCCACCAGCAGCGCCAGCAGCGCGCGCCTCGGCGCGCATCTCGCGAGGCGGGTCACGGCCTCGCGCCTCCCCGGCGGCGCAGGTAGAGATCGATCGCCGCCTCGATCGGGATGTGGACGACGCCGTGCTCGCGGTCGACCCAGCCGTAGCTCGACAGCCACGCGCTGGCCGCGCGCCGGTCCTCGAGCCCCTGGGCGCGCACGCCGAACTGCGTGGTCTCCATCGCGCTCACCTCGGGCGGCACGCGGTTGACCGGATGGACGGCGAGCGGGCGGCCGCCGCCGCAGTCGACCAGCCCCCACGCGATCGCGGTGCCGAGCGCGATCGCGACCAGCGTCGCGCCGATCACGGTCAGGAGCGCTCGCCCGGGGACGCTGTCCGGCTGCTGCCTCCACCCGATCATGACCAGCTCCGGTAGCGAAGCCCGGCCGGCAGGAATGGATCGCCGCGCGCGACGAGCGGGACGCCGAGCTGCCGCCATAGCGCGAAGGCGACCGCGCTGCCCAGCACCGCGGCCAGCGCGGCCAGGTCGAGCCAGTGCGGGACCGCGTCGCCGTCCTCCACCACCTGGGGCATGACCAGCCAGTAGACGTCGACCAGGTGCATGACCAGGACCCACCCGCCGGCGACCGCCATGGCGCGCGAGCTCCGCTTCACCCCGCGCGGCAGGAGGGCCAGGAAGGGCAGGGCGAAGTGTCCGACGATCAGGACGACGATGAAGCCGGGCCACGGCCCGCGCAGCCGGTCGACGTAGAACGTCACCTCCTCCGGCTTGTCGGCGATGGCGATGAGCAGGGCCTGGAAGGTGGCGCAGTAGGCCCAGAAGATGACCATGGACAGGAGCAGGCGGCCGAGCGCGTGGGTGTGGTCCGGCGTCATCGCGCCGGCCAGGTCGCTCGAGCGCCCGGCCGCGCGCGCGAGGAGGAGCAAGAGCCCGAGCGCGGCGACGAAGCCGCCCGCGGTGTAGTAGAGGCCGAAGATGGTCGAGTACCAGCCGGGCGCGAGCGACATGATCCAGTCGAAGGCGGCGAAGGTGACCGCGAGCCCGACCAGCGGCAGGAGCGCGCACGAGATCGCGCGATCGCGGCCCAGTACCGCCTCGGGATCGGCGCCCGGCCGCTGCCCCTGCCGATCGCGGCGCAGCGACCGGGCCCGCAGGAGCCACGCGACCGCGATCCACAGCGCGAAGTAGACGGCGCCGCGCGCGGCGAAGGCCGGGAGGTTGAGGTAGGGCGCGCGATGGACCAGGATCTCGCGCTGGTGCTCGCCGACCGCGCGCGCCCCGTCGGCCCAGGGGTAGATGTGGCCGGCGCCGAGCACGACCGGCACGAACAGGAGCGCGAGCACCGGCAGGGCCAGGGTGGTCGACTCGGCCAGGCGGCGGACGACCGACATCCAGCGCGAGCTGGTGGCGAAGGCGATCATCTGGAACACCAGGCCGCCGACCGCGATCGACACGGCGCAGGTGAACGCGGTCAAGTAGGCGCCCCAGGTGCGCACCGGGTCGACCATCAGCCCGGCGGCGCAGGCCAGGAAACCGGCCGCCGCGAGGGCGGCGGCGATCGCGATCGCGCGGCGCTCGGCGCGGCTGCCGTGCGGGCGGCTGTGCCGGCCTAGCGCAGCCACGGCCCCGCCTCCTCGCGCAGGTCGGCCGGCAGGTCCGACAGCGCGGCGCGCTGACTCAGCTGCAGCGCCCGCACATACGCGACCACCGCCCAGCGATCGGCGACCGGCAGCTCCGCGGCGTACGACCGCATGAGGCCGTAGCCGTTCGCGATGGCCCCGTAGATGCGCCCGGCCGGGTAGGCCGGGTAGGGCGGATCGACCAGCGACGGCGGCAGGCGCAGCACCATGTTCTCCGCCACCTGGGACAGGCCGTTGCCCAGCCGGCCGTGGCAGGCGGCGCAGAAGATGTCGAACCGGCCGTGGCCGCGCTCGACGAGCGCGCGGTCGACGTCGATCGGGATGTCCCGGACCCAGCCGCCCGGGCCGGCGCCGCGCGTGACCTCGGCCGGCGCGATGACGTGGTGGCGCGGGATGGTGCCGGCCGGCGGCGGCTGCATCACCGTGCCGCCCGGGCACGACTCGCACTCCTCGTAGGTCGAGAAGCGGGCCTGGTCGGTCATGCGGTTGAGATCGAGATCGCAGGCGGCCGCCAGGGCGGCGCAGGCGACCAGCGCGGGGAGCCAGGGCAGCGCGGCGGAGAGCGCCCTCACGCCGGCACCTCCGGGGGGCGCTCGACGCGCAGGGCGCCGAGCCCGGCCAGGCGGTCGCGCGCTGCCCGCTCGTCGCCGTCGGGTCGGTCCAGGTGGACCTCGAGCCAGAAGCGGTCGCGGCTGGCGCTCTCGAACCCCTCGGTCCCCTGCACGTCGTCGACCAGGCGCAGCAGCCGGCCACGCACCAGCACGCCGGCGAAGGCGGTCAGGGCGGCGGCCAGCACCCCCATCTCGAACGTGATGATGAGGAAGGCGAGCGGGAAGTGCGGCGGCCGCCCGCCGACGTCGATGGGATAGAGATACGCGACCAGGAGCCACTGGAGGAAGTAGGCCAGGCCGGCGCCCGCCATCCCGCCCGCGAACACGACGTACGGCAGGCGCGAGGGACGCTGGCCCAGCGCGTCCTCCACCTCGGGCACGGCGACCGGCGTGTACGCCTCGAGGCGGCGGTGGCCGTCGGCCCGGAGCGCGCGGATGGCGGCCGCCAGCCCGGCGCCGCTGGCGAACTCGGCCATGAGCCGCTCAGCCATGGTGCGCCTCCGCGCGCTCGCCGTGCTCCTCGGCGAGCTGATGGCGCAGCTCCTTCATCTCGTGGGCCGCGATGAAGGGCAGGACCCGCAGGAAGCACAGGAACAGCAGCGTGAAGAAGCCGATGGTGCCCGACAGGATGCCGAGATCGACCCAGGTCGGGGCGTACCCCGCCCACTTCGAGGGCAGGAACTCGCGCTGCAGGCTCATCACGATGATGACGAAGCGCTCGCTCCACATCCCGACGTTGATGAGCAGCGACGCGGCGAACAGGAGGAGCGGGCTCGTTCGCACCCGGCGCGACCAGAACAGCTGCGGCACGACGAGGTTGCAGCCCAGCATGATCCAGAAGACCGCGTTGCCGGGGCCGAACGGGCGCGCCTGGTAGAACTGCTGCATCTCGGCCAGGTCGCCCGAGTACCAGGCGATGAAGAACTCGATGATGTAGCCGTAGGCGACGACCAGCCCGGTGACGAGAGTCAGCTTGGCGCAGTTGTCGAGGTGGCGATCGGTGATGACGTCGTGCAGGCGGAAGACGGCGCGGGTCGGGATGACGAGGGTCAGCACCATCGCGAACCCGCTGAAGATGGCGCCGGCCACGAAGAAGGGCGGGAAGATGGTCGAGTGCCAGCCCGGGGTGAGGCCGATGGCGAAGTCGCTCGACACCACGCTGTGCACCGACACCACCAGCGGCGTGGCCAGCCCGGCCAGGATCAGGTACGCGGTCCGGTAGTGGCGCCAGGTCGACGAGCGGCCGTTCCAGCCCAGCGCGAACAGCCCGTAGATGATCCGCCGCCGGCGGGTGGGCGCGCCGTCGCGCAGCGCGGCCAGGTCGGGGATGAGGCCCAGGTACCAGAAGAGGAGCGAGACGGTGAAGTAGGTGGTCACCGCGGCCGCGTCCCAGGGCAGGGCGCTCTTCACCTGCGGCCAGACCTGCATCTGCGAGGGATAGGGAAACAGCCAGTAGGCGAACCACGGGCGGCCCAGGTGGAGCAGCGGGAACAGCGCCGCCTGGATGACGGCGAAGAGGGTCATCGCCTCGGCCAGGCGGTTGATCGAGGTGCGCCACCTCTGCTCGAACAGGTGGAGGATGGCCGAGATGAACGTGCCGGCGTGGCCGATGCCGATCCACCAGACGAAGTTGATGATCCCGAACGCCCAGGCGACGGGGATCATGTTGCCCCAGACCCCGATGCCGGTCGTGACCGTGTAGGTCACGCACACGGCGAGGAGGACCGTGAACGCGCCGGACACGGCGAAGGCGACGCGCCAGCCGCGCCCGCCCGGCCGCCAGGTGGTGCCCAGCAGGCGCTCGCCGAGCTCGGCGTCGGTGGGGCGTCCGATGAGGATGGGGTGGGCCATCAGTCGTTGTCGGTGTCGGCGGTGTCGGCGGTGTCGGCCGGCGGGTTGGTGATGCGGGCCAGGTACATCGTGCGCGGCCGGGTGCCGAGCTCGTGGAGCGCGGCGTAGCGGCGCGGCTCGCGCCGCCACTCCACCATCGGGGTGCCGGCGTGCTCGAGCGCGCCGAACTGGATGGCGCCGGTCGGGCAGGCCTGCTGGCAGGCGGTCACCACCTCGCCGGGGCGCGGGCCGCGCCGCTCGATGCGGCTCTGGATCTCGACGGCGCGGATGCGCTGCACGCAGTAGGTGCACTTCTCCATGACGCCGCGCTCGCGCACGGTGACGTTGGGGTTGCGCTGCAGCTGGATCGTCTCCGCCTGCTCGCCGGTGTAGTCGAACCAGTTGAACCGCCGGACCTTGTACGGGCAGTTGTTGGAGCAGAAGCGCGTCCCGATGCAGCGGTTGTAGGTCATCTCGTTCAGCCCGTCGGGGCTGTGCGTGGTGGCGTTGACCGGGCAGACGTACTCGCAGGGCGCGTCCTGGCAGTGCTGGCACAGCATCGGCTGGTGCACGAAGTCGGGCCGGTCGGCGCTTCCGCACAGGGTCGTGTCGATGCGCAGCCAGTGCATCTCGCGGTGGTCGAGCACGCCCTGGCGCCCGACGATCGGGATGTTGTTCTCGGCCTGGCACGCCACCACGCAAGCGCTGCATCCGCTGCAGATCGACGTGTCGATGGTCATGGCCCACTGCGGGCCGACCGCGGAGCGCCCGGGCAGGAGCGTGGGCAGCCCGCCGCGCAGAGCGCGGGTGAAGCTCGGGTCGGCGCGGTAGGCGGCGAGGGTGGTGTGCGGGGCCAGGTCGCGCCCGTGCGCGCGCATCTCGCCCTGGGTGATGGCCAGCGCGCGGCGCTCGCCGGTCGCGGCCACGCGCACTCCGCGCGCGAAGCCGGGCGCGGCCGCGCTGCGCAGCGGACCGGCGTCGACGCCGACGCCGGCGGCGACCTGCCCGCCGCCGCGGCGGCCGCCGCCGAGCTCGAGCGAGACCGCGTGGTCGGCGTGGCCGGGCACGATCAGCGCCGGCGCCTCGATCGCGCGGCCGTCCATCGAGAGGCGGACCACGTCGCCCGAGTCGACCCCGAGGCGGGCGGCCAGCCCGGGCCCGAGCTGCGCGGCGTTGCCCCAGGTCAGCTTGGTGATCGGCCGCGGCAGCTCCTGCAGCCAGCCGATGTTGGCGAAGCGGCCGTCGTGGACCGCGTGCGACGGGGCGAACGAGATCTCGATCGGCTCCTCGGCGCCGCTGCGCGCCCGGGCGGTGGCCAGCGCGGGGACCAGCGCGGCCCCGAGCGCGGGGATGTCGAGCCGGGGCGGCTGGGCGGGGAAGCCGCTGTGCAGGGAGAAGCCGCGGCGCACATCCTCCTCCCAGGCGAGCTCGACATCGCGGGCCGCGCCGCCCTCGCCGCGGGCCCGGCGATCGCGATCGCGCAGGAGCGCGTGGCCGCTGGGGTCGGGATCGCCGGCGAACATGGCGAGGAGCTCGACCAGCGAGGCCCCGCCGTGGAGCGGGCGGATGAGCGGCTGGATGAACGACAGCGTCCCGTCGTAGGCGCGCGCGTCGCCCCAGCTCTCGAGCGAGTGGGCGAGCGGGAGGAACCAGGTGCAGGCCCGGCTGGTCTCGTTCTCGTGCAGCGAGGCGTGGATGGTCAGCGGGATGCGGGCCAGCGCGCGCTCCAGCCCGAGGTCGGGCGGCGCGCTGTAGAGCGGGTTGGCCTCGGCGATGACCAGGGTCTGGACCTCGCCGGCTGCCGCCGCGCGCACGAGTTCGGCGAGCCCGGGGCCGAGCGGATCGTGCAGCGCGGGCTCGGTCAGGGCGATGGTCTCGCCCAGGTTGCCGAGCGCGTGGTTGATGAGGTGAACGAGCGCGTGGGTCTCGGCCGGCTGGCGATCGCCCGCCAGCACGATGGCGCGGCCAGGGCTGCGCGCCAGATCGCGCGCGGTCGCGCTCAGCCAGGCGGCCGCGGGCGCGGGCGCCGGGAAGCCGGCCAGGCGAGCGACCAGCTCCGGCGGCA
The DNA here is from genome assembly GCA_035262925.1 of Kofleriaceae bacterium. GTDB lineage: Bacteria > Myxococcota_A > Polyangia > Haliangiales > Haliangiaceae > DATFRY01. The sequence goes on from DATFRY010000323.1 coordinate 9,128, forward strand.
GCCCGGCCGGCGCGCGCCCGCCGCGCACGATCTCGGCCAGGAGGCCCGCGGCCAGCGCGCCGATGTCGCCGGCGCGCAGCGCGACGCGGTGATCGGCCAGGCTGCCCGTCGGCGTCGGCGAGGGCTCGGCGACGTGGAGGCGCCCGGGGTCGCCGCCTGGCCCGGCCAGCCGGCGGCGGCGGGCAGCGAAGTCGCGCGACCAGCGCACCGAGCCGGGCATGGCGGCCAGGAAGTCGGCGTCGAGCGCCGCCACCACGTCGGCGCGCTCGAAGCGGTACTGCGCCTCGAGCGGGCGGCCGAACGCCATGCTCGCGCCCCTGTACACCGCGCGCCGATCGAGCGGCGTGTCGGTGGCGACCTGGGCCGACGGATGGCGCCGGCGCACGCGCGCGAGGAGCTCGACCAGGAGCGGCGAGCTCTGCGGGTAGAGCAGGAACCACAGCCCCGACTGCGCGGGCAACGACGCGATGAGCCGGGCCAGGCCCGCGCGCGACGCCGGCCGCCCGCGCTCGAGGACCCCGCGCGCGCGGTCCGGATCGTAGAGCTCGAGGATCGAGGCCTGGCCCAGCGCGGTGGTGCCGCCCAGGCTGGCCGGGTGCTCCGGGTTGCCCTCCACCTTGATCGGGCGCCCGTCCATGGCCTTGACCACGTGGCCGGTGGCGAACCCGTCGAGCACCATCGACGTCGCGTACTCGACCGGGACGCCCGGCGTCTGCTCGGGCGCCTCTGCGCTGCGCGGCATGATGCGCTCGTGCGGGTGCTCCATGCAGGCGCCGAGGCCGGCCAGCGCGGCGCTGGCCGCCGTCAGCTTGAGGAGCTCGCGCCGGTCGAGCCCGGGCCGCTGGTCGGCGCCGGGTGCGAACTCGCTGGGCAGCTCTTCCGGCGCGCGTGGGGGCAAGGTCGTCCTCTGGGCTCTAGCGGTGACAGGCGCTGCAGGTGATGAGTCCGGTGATCGAGCGATCGGCGAACGAGTGGCGGGTGAACATGTCGAAGGTCGCGCCCCAGGCGGAGCGCGGCGGCGTGGGCGTGGCCGGGTCGGGTCCGGCGGCGCGCTCCGGGCTGCGGTGGCAGTCGAGGCACCAGCCCATGGTGAGCGGCTGGGTCTGCATCACGCGCGCCATGCGGCCGACGTCGCCGTGACAGCGCTGGCAGTCGATGCCGCGCCGCACGTGGACCGCGTGGTTGAAGTAGACGAAGTCGGGCAGGGTGTGCACGCGCCGCCAGCGGATCGGCGCGCCCGAGAAGTAGCTGCGCCGCACCGGCTCGAGCAGCGGGCTCGTGTTCCACACCTGCACGTGACAGCCCATGCAGACGGCGGTGGTCGGCACGCCGGCGGTGGCGGAGGTCTCGGCGCTCGAGTGGCAGTAGAGGCACTCGATGCCGTCGTCGCGCGCGTGGTGGCGGTGGTCGAACTCGACCGGCTGATCCCACGGTTCGAACTGGGCCGTGTTGTACGGCGTGCGCACATAGATCATGGGGCCGACCACCAGGCCGGCGGCGCCGAGCCCGAGCGCGAAGAGCGCGAGCCGGTAGGCGGTGTTCGACCATGCGGGGTAGAGAGAGGCCATGGGATCGAGCGATCCGCTGTCGGTGGGAGGGTCGGACTGCAAGCGACGATCCGCGGCGCGCACCCGTGCGCCGCGCCGGGCGAGCGCAGGAGCGGCGCGGCGGCGCTGGCGGCGCCGGGCCGGCGCCGGTCCGCTCCGGCGCACAGTGTGCGGCCTTTGCGTGTCCGCGCCGCACGGTGGGTCTCGATTCAGCGAGCGCTGGTCAAGCGGCGTCGAGCTGGCGCATCGCGGACTCGTGCGCGTGGAGCTCCCACAGCCGGCGATCGAGCTCGCGGTGGGCGGCGACCTCGAGCACCGGGCAGCCGGTCAGCTCGTTGACGAGATGAAGAAATTCGGCCACCGCGTCGAGCCCGTCGGCCAGGTTGGCGGCGCGCTTGCGGCACTCGTCGCGGTGCCGGAGCCGGCGCGCGAGGATGTCCTGGCGCTGCCGCGTGGCGTCGGTGGCGGCCAGCTCGGCCGCGGCCGCGCCGTGGGCGATGCCGGCCTCCCAGAGGGGCGCGCGGTCGGCTCGCTGCACCGCCTCGACCATGCGCTGGTGCGCGATGGCCAGCTCGGCGTGGTAGTCCAGCAGATCGTCGAGCTCGAGCCGCTCGGCCTGGGCCGCGTCGCGCGCGGCGATCTCCTCGACCATGCAGGCGAGCTCGGCGAACTCCGCCCGCCTGAGCGGCGAGGCCAGCCGGAGTCGCCGCTCGCGCTGGAGCGCGCGCCGGTTGCGCTCCCTGGCCGCCATGTGGGCGTCGAGCAGCCTGCGAAATTGCGGGGTGCCGGCGGCCGCCACGATCAGGCTGATGCTTCCGGCCATGCCGAGCATCAGCCCGAGCGCACCGCCGATCCACATCCCCAGGCAGATGCCCAGCAGGAAGGCCATCGCGCCGGTGGGATGGACCGACGCGCGCCCGAGGTAGAGCCAGAGCTCGCCGCGCGCTGCCGCGGGCGTCGCATCCGGCACCGACGGCTCCGAGGAGCGCGCTGCCAACTCGCTCATGAGAGCATCGCGACTACAAGACATGTGCCAAGGCGACGCGCGGCGGGGCGCGGCGCCGCGGTCTCGCGGCCACGGCAGCCGCGACCGGCTACCTGGGCGGCGACGCGTCGCGGATGATGCGCTCGACCATGGCCCGGCCCTGGGGCGTGTCGGGCAAGAGGCCCGGCTTGACGAGGCGGCGGGTCAGCTCGATCCAGCGGGGATCGTCGGCGAACACGCGGCGGAAGATGGGGATCGAGCGATCGACCTGGCCGTTGGCGGCCAGCGCCACGGCCTGCCAGTACAGCATCTCGCTGTCGCCGCCGGTCATGTCGGCCGCCGCGCCGTAGTGCTGGAGGGCCGCCTTCATGTCGCCCTTCTCGACGGCGACGTCCCCGCGGTTCATCTGATCGTAGGCGCGGGCCAGGCGGAGGAGGCGCCGCAGCTCGCCGATCGGGTCGGGAGAGTCGTCGACGCGCAGGTCGAAGACCTTGTCGGCCCACGGCCTGTCGCTGCGCACGCCGCGCACGACCAGGAGCGCCGCCGACTGGCAGCCGCGGATGTCGCCGCCGGCTCGCTGCCCGCCCTCGAGCGCGAGCATCAGGCGCTCGGCCAGGTCGCCCTTGCCGCCCTCGTAGGCCCGCGCCATCGACGGCACGATCTGATCGTTGCCCATCAGGTTGGCCTGCACGCTGTAGCCGACCCCGATGTGGTGGCCGGCGCTCTCGATGCACCTGTCGCCGGTGTGGGCGCCGACTCTGCCCTTCGCGTCGACGAAGGCGACCTGCCGCACGGCGCGGCCCCCGTCGCGGGCGAGCAGCTGCGCGAGGGCGTCGGGCGCGGCCGTGCCGGCCCGCATGAGCTCCAGGCCGCGCGGGCCGTAGGCCGGCTCGACGAACGACTGCGTGGCCACGGCCCCCACGCCCGGCTCGGCCCAGGTGACCGTGGCGCCGACCGAGAACCAGTGCGACTGGACCGCCACGCCGAGGTCGCCGGTCGCCGGATCGCGCGCGACGATCGAGAAGGTGTGGACCGGGCGGAGCGGCTCGCCGCGCGCGCTGTCGGCGCTGTCGGCGCTGTCGGCGCTGGCCTCGAGAGCCGCCGCGCCGCCGGGCTCGGCCGAGGCGCTCGGGCCCGGCGTCTCGGTGTAGGCGCCGGAGCGGTGGCAATAGCCGCGGCGCAGGTCAGTCGGCGCGGACGGCGCCGGCGTCGCCCCCGCCGGCGCCGCGGCGCTGGCGCCTCCGGTGGCCGCGGTCTGGCAGGCCGGCAGGGATGGCGCCAGAGCGACGACGGCGACGACGGCGACGACGGCGACGGTGGCAGCGGCGGCTCGCACGGCGCGAGCCTATCAGGGATCGATCATGCCGCGCGCTCGGCCGCGGCGACCAGCTCGCGCAGGGCGCGGCTCCCGTCGCGGAAGACCGGCCAGCCGTCGCCCACCAGCACGGCGTCGACGCCGGGCAGATCGGCCAGCCGCCGCAGCGAGGCGAGCGCGGCGGCCCGGTCGGCGAGCTTGGCGTCCGGCAGGAGGTCGAGGCCGCCGCCGCGGTGCGCGCGCACCAGGTCGCCGGTGATGAGCGTGGTGCCGCCGAGCAGGAGCGCCAGCTCGCCGGGCGTCTTCGATCCGTCGAGCGCGAGGGCGACCAGGTCGGTCGCCACCTCGTCGCCGTCGGCCAGGTGACCCTGGCACGCGATCGGGAAGCGGCCGCGCTCGCCCGCCGGAGCCAGCACGCGGGCGCCGGTGGCGGCGGCCAGCTCGGCCGCGCCGCGCACGTGGTCGGAGTTGGTGATGACGATGGTGGCGACGCCGCCCAGCGAATCGATGTGCCGGCGGTCGTGCGGCTCGAGCGCGAGCGGATCGATCGCCACGTTGCCGCCCGGCTGCACCCAGAAGACGCTGTTGAAGTCGAGGTTGCGGCCCTCGTCGAACCGGGACCAGCCCCACAGATCGGGTCGATGGAGGCGTTTCACGCCGACCAGGGTAGCACCGCCGGCGGAGGGATCGCCCGTCTCCGTCCAGGTCCGAAAACCGCCAGCCCGCGGTGCGGCGCGCGCGTACCATCCTTCCATGCGCAGCCCCGCCATGTTCATCGAGCGCTCGTGCATCGCCTCTCCGCTCGGGCCCCTCGCCCTGGCGGTGTCCGATCGGGGCCTGTGCGCCCTCGACTTCATCGACGCCGAGCCGCGCGGTCGCGCTCGCGCCGGCGACGAATCCCCGGCGCCGCCGCCGGTGAGCGGTCGGCCGGGCGCGATCGGTGCGCCCATCGCCGAGCGCATCGCGGCTTACTTCGCCGGCGACGTGCGCGCCCTCGACGCCATCCCGGTCGCGCCCGACGGCACGCCCTTCCAGCAGCGGGTCTGGTCCGCGCTGCGCGACATCGCCGCCGGCGCGACCTGCTCGTACCAGGACCTGGCTGCGGCCATCGGCGCGCCCACCGCCGCGCGCGCGGTCGGCGCGGCCAACGGGGCCAACCCGGTCCCGCTGGTCGTCCCCTGCCACCGCGTGATCGCCGCCGACGGCAAGCTGCACGGCTACGGCGGCGGGCTGTGGCGCAAGGAGTGGCTGCTGCGCCACGAGGGCGCCCTGGCGCCCGAGCTGCCGCTCCTGTTCACGCGGCAGCCGGCGGCCCCTGATCGCCGGGCGGCTTCGGCTCGACCGGCGCGCCGCAGTGCGGGCACTTGAGCAGCTCCATCGGGAAGGGGCCGCTGCAGTACGAGCAGAACACGCGGCCGGCGATGCTGGCCGGATCGATGAGGGCGAGCTCCGGATAGTGCTGCTCGAGCTCGGCGCTGCTCATGCGGTCCTCCTCGGCGGCCGGCGACCAGACGACCTCGAAGGCGACCAGCTCGCTCGCGCCGACGGCGCCCCGATCCTCGAGGGCGGCGCGGATCGACGCGGCCTGGCGCGGATCGTCGATGGCGCGCAGCTCGCGGCGCGCGACGGCGATGACGGTCACCACGATGAGGCCCGGCCCCTCGTCGCGCCGCGCGCTCAGATCGGACGGGGCCGCGCCGGTCGTGACCTGACCGCCGGCGTTTCGCACCAGCTCGCGGCGGAAGCGGGCGCGCGCGCCGCCGGCCGCCTTGCGGAAGGCGACCTCGGCGTCGGACGGCTGGTTCCAGCCGAGGTCCTGGTAGCCGACGTAGAGCCAGGAAAGCTCGCCTCGGCGCAGGGCCAGGGCGGTCTCGCCCAGCAGGCGGGCCCGGCCCTCCTCGGTGGCGGTGTCGCCCGACGTCGCCATGCGCGCCAGCGCCGCCTGCAGCTCCGCGCGCGCGCGCCAGTCGAGGCCGAGCTCGAGCGCGCTGCCGTGCATCCGCGGCTCGCCGAACATCTCGCCCTCCGGCGTGACGGCCGGCGATTTCGCGCGGTTCACCAGGCCCGAGATCGTCGCCATGAGGATCGTGAAGCCGACGACCAACATGATGACGGCGAACTCGCCGTCGGTGCACCCGACGCCGCCGCCGTAGCTGCCGCTCGAGCCGCTCGAGCCCCACGAGCTCGAGCCCGAGCTGCTGTAGGAGCTGGAGCTCGACGACGACGAGCTCGACGAGCCGCTCGAGAAGCTCCCGCCGCCGAAGCTGCCGCCGGTCGACTGCGACCAGGCCGGCGCCGCGAAACCGACGACCACGAGCGCGATGGCCCAGACCGAGACCGTCCTGCGCATCGGCGCATCATCGCACACGAGGGCCAGGTGCGGTCGAGGGGGAGCCAGGACCACACGCCGGCGACGGCACCCGCGATGGGACGCGAGCGAGGACCGGCTCGCCAGTCCGGCCCGGCCGCGCGGTATGTTCCGCGCGATGTCACGCCCGACCCCGCGTCCTCGCCTCCTCCCGCTCGCATCGCTCACCCTCGCGGCCGCGTGCTCGTCCGGCGCCGCCTCGGGCGTGGCGCCGGCTCCGGCAGCCGCGGCGCCGGCGCGGGCGCCGACCAGCGTGCCGTCCTCGCCTCCGCCGCCCGCGGTGGCCCAGATGCTGGCCGACATCTCGGCCGTCCGGCTCAAGCAGAACGTCGTCGACCTGGTCGGCTTCGGCACGCGCCACACGCTGTCGGACACCGAGTCGACCACGCGCGGCATCGGCGCCGCGCGGCGCTGGATCAAGGCCCAGATGGAGCGCGGCGCCAGCGAGTCGGGTCGCACCGGCGAGGGCGCGATGACCGTCTCGTTCGACACCCATCACGTGGCCCCCGACGGCAAGCGGGTCACCCGGCCGGTCGACGTCGTGAACGTGGTCGCCGTGCTGCCCGGCACGATGCCGGAGGCGGCCGCGCGCCGCTACTACGTGACCGGGCACTACGACTCGCGCCGCTCCGATCCGCTCGACTCGACCGGAGACAGCCCGGGCGCCAACGACGACGGCTCGGGCACGTCGGTGGTGATGGAGCTGGCCCGCGTCCTCGCCGGGCGCCGGCTCGACGCGACCGTGGTGTTCATGGCCACGGCCGGCGAGGAGCAGGGCCTGCTCGGGGCCAAAGGCCACGCCGCGGCCGCGCGGGCGGCGGGCGCCGACATCCGCGGCGTCCTCAACAACGACATCGTCGGCGATCCCACCGCCCCGTCGGGCGCCGTGCACAAGGACCGCATCCGCCTGTTCTCCGAGGGGCTGCCCGAGGCGGCCACGCCCGAGGCCCTGACCGAGCTGCGCCGGCTGGCCGGCGAGGCCGACTCTCCGTCGCGCGAGCTGGCCCGCTACATCGCCGAGGTGGCCGCCTGGCAGGACCTCGGGGTCCAGCCCCAGCTCATCTTCCGCCACGACCGCTTCCTGCGCGGCGGCGATCACAACGCGTTCAACACCAGCGGCTACCCGGCGGTGCGCTTCACCGTGGTCGAGGAGCACTACAACCGCCAGCACCAGGACGTGCGCAGCGAGGGGGGCGTCGCCTACGGCGATCTGCCGGCCTTCGTCGACGGCGAGTACCTGGCCGGCGTCGCGCGCGTGAACGCCGCCGCGCTCATGCACCTGGCCAACGCGCCGTCGGCGCCGGCCGACGCGCGCATCATCACCGCCGAGCTGGCCAACGACACCACGCTGCGCTGGTCGCCGAGCCCCGAGCCGGACGTGGCCGGCTACGAGGTCCTGTGGCGGGAGACCACCAGCCCGGTGTGGCAGGCGGCGCGCGATGTCGGCAAGGTGACCGAGGCGCGCCTGCCGATGAGCAAGGACAACGTCTTCTTCGCGCTGCGCGCCTACGACCGGGACGGCTACCGCAGCCCCGCCTCCTTCCCGCGCGCGGCCGAGAAGTAGCCGGGCTCGTCGCGGGGCTATGCGGCCGAGTCGGCGCCGGCGCTGGCGCCGACGCCGATCGCGGGGCGCGCGGTCTGTCGCACGGGCAGCCGGATGTGAAAGGTGGTGCCCTGGCCGGACGCGCTGTCGAAGGTCAGCTCGCCGCCGTGCTTCTCGACCACGGCGGTGCGGGCGATCGCCAGCCCCTGGCCGGTGCCGCGGCCGACCCCCTTGGTGGTGAAGAACGGGTCGAAGATGCGCTCGCGGATGTCCTGCGGGATGCCGCCGCAGGTGTCGCGGATCGAGATGACCACCGCGTCCCCGTCGCGCCGGGTGCCGATCGCGATGGTGCCGCGCTGCTCGGTGCCGGCGACCGCGTCGGCGATGGCGTGGGCCCCGTTGACGACGATGTTGAGCACGGCCTGGTTGATCTCGCCCGCGTGGCAGGTGACGAGCGGGAGGTCGCCGAGCTCGGTCTCGATGTCGGCCACGTACTTGTACTCGTTGCGCGCGATGGTGAGGGTGGTGAGGATCGCCTCGTTGAGGTCGACCTCGGTCATCTCGGAGCGGTCCGGGTGGGCGAACTGCTTCATCGATCGCACGATGGTGGCCACCCGGCCGAGCCCGTCGAGCGAGCGCTCGATCGCGCCCGGAACGTTCTCGAGCAGGTAGGCGAAGTCGACCTCGTCCTTGAGATCGGTCAGCCGGGCGGCCGCCTCGGCCGCGCCCGACGCGTCGACGGCAGGCTCCACCACCGTGCGGTGCAGCTCCTCGTAGCGCTCGAGCACGCGGGCGATGTCCGCGATCGCCTCGCGCACGAAGTGGAGGCTGTCGCCCACGAACTGGATCGGCGTGTTGATCTCGTGCGCCACGCCGGCGGCCAGCCGGCCGACCGCCTCGAGCTTCTGGCCCAGGCGGAGGGCCGACTCCATGCGCGCCTTCTCGGTCATCTCCTCGCGCAGCTTCTGGTTGACCTCCTCGAGCGAGCGCGTGCGCAGCTGCACCAGCTCCTGGAGATCTTCGGTCTGGCGGCGCGCCTGCCGGTGGAGCATCCACTTGACGCTGA
>DATFRY010000324.1:0-7693 GCA_035262925.1 Kofleriaceae bacterium
CCTTGGCCAGGCCCCAGTCCACCACGACGGTCTCGCCGAAGTCGCCGACCACGACGTTGGCCGGCTTGACGTCGCGGTGGACCACGCCCTGGCTATGCGCGTAGGCGATCGCCTCGGCCACCGCCAGCACGTGGGGCAGGAGGGCCAGTCTCTCGTCGAGGCCCTTGCGCTCCTGGATCATCTCCTTGAGCGTCCGCCCCGAGACCAGCTTCATCGAGTAGTAGGGATCGCCCGACGGCCAGCGCCCGGCCTCGTGCACCGGGACGATGCCCGGGTGCTGGAGGCGCGCGGTGATGAGCGCCTCGCGCATGAAGCGGGCCTGGGCCGACGGCGTGCGCTGCAGGAGCTCCTTGATCGCGACCGTGCGGCGCAGCAGTCGATCGTGCGCGCGCACCACGCGGCCGAGTCCGCCGCGCGCGTGCACGCCCTCCAGCTCGTAGCGCGTGCTGTCCTCGACCGGCAGCGCGGCGGCGGCGCGCGCGGCGCTCGCCTCCGCCGCCGCCAGCGAAGCGGCCCCGGTCGTGGCGACCGCCTCTCGCTCGAGCGAGGGGGCGGGCACACCGGTGGGCAGCTCCTCGGGCGGAGTCAGGCCGCGACGGGCGCGCTCGTCGGGCGACATGCTGGCGGTGTGTCCGAGGGTCACCCAGACATCGTCGCCGCCGCTGCCCCCGCTGTTGTTGCTACCGCTGTCGTTGCCGCTTCGGTCGCCTGGGCCAGCGCTCTCTGTCGCGCGGCCCGCGTCGGGTTCGCCGAGGATCCCCGTCTCCCGGTTGTGGCCATTCAAAAGAGCGCTCCCCGTCCGGCCGGTGGGCCGCAGCCATGCGGCGTATTTTTTTCTCGCATAGCGCCTCCGGTTCCACGCGACCGCAGGTCACGGGTTCGCCGGGCACCGACACGAGTATGGCGCGCGGTCGGACGGAGGGGAGCGCACGCCCGGAGGGAGTAGCATCTCCCGTTCCAGCGCTCGACTCGCCCAAGCTCGCGATACATCGCCGCGCTGTCCCTGTCGCAGGTGTCGCACGTGACAGGGGTGTGACGCGGCACGTGACATCGCGTGCTCTCGACCGGCCGGGCTTTCTGCTGTCGAGTCACGCGGGTCTCGTCCAACTACCTTGGATGGCACACGTACGCCTCGGCGCACTGGCCGACGCGGTTGGGCGCCCTGAGCCAGTCCCACATGCGGTCGCTCGATCCCATGTCGCAACTCAGATCGGCGACCGCGCGCAGGCAGGCATCGGCAGCGCTGCGGTTGAAGCTGCACTCGCCGCGCGCCACCTTCTCGGCGGCGTCCTCCGAGTCGAGCTCCTGCGCGAACACCTTGCACATCGACTGTGTCGCGGAGTCGAGGAGGCCGCACTGGGTGAGCTTCTGACACAGCGAATCGGTGAGCGAGGTGGCGAAGGTGCGGAACTCGCGGGCCTCGCCGCGACCGTCACCCTGGTCGGGTGAGCCGGGCTGCGAGAAGCGGCTGCCCGGGTTGGACGGATCCGGATCGGAACCGGGGATCGAGCCGGTGCCCCGGTCGGGGTTCGAGTCGGGGTTCGAGTCGGGGTTCGAGTCGCCGTTCGAGTCGGGGTTCGAGGGATCCGATGAGCCGGGGCGCGCCCGATCGGCGCCAGCCGAGCTGTCCGGATCCGCACCCGGCACCGCAGGAGTGTCCGGTTTCGGCGGGGGCTCGACCTGCCCGCCCTGCGGCTCCTGACCCTGCGGCGGCGGGATCGGGACGTCGCGCGGCTGCGGCGGAGCCGGCATGAGCGGCTGCGGCATGTGGTCGGGGATCATCTCCGGCTGGCGCGACACCTGGCTCGTGCGCGGCCTGCCCTCTCCGCGCGCCTCGGTGTGGCGGCGCCACCTCTCGGCAAGGACACCGATGCTGATGCCGATCGCGAGCAGCGCGACCGCGCTGACCACGAAGGGCCAGCGCCGCGACCAGGTCGATACCCGGCGCGGCCGGACCGCGGCGAACCCGAGCCCGTAGGCTCCGCTCGCGGTGCCGTTGCGCGCCGGCGGCGTCGGCCGCGGCCGCGCGCGATCGGAGGGCCGGAACTCGGGAGGCCGGTACTCGGGGACACGGTACTCGGGCGCGCTGTACTGGGGCGCGCTGTATTCCGGTGCGGCGAACCCGGGCGCGGCGAGCTCGGGGGGCGGCGGCGGCTCGCGCGGCGGATCGACCTGCGTCGTCGCCGCGTCCGACTCGGAGCCGCGGCCGGCGCCGCGCGCAGTCTCGAATCCGGCCGGCGCCATCGAAATCATGGCCGGCATGGCCGGCATGGCCGGGAACTGGCCCGTCGCCGGACCGGGGGGCGGGGGTTGCGTGGCTGCGCGCGACCCCGACGGCGAGGCGGTGGCCGGGCGCGCGCGCGGAGTCGGCGGCACCGTCGCGCCCATGGCCTGTGCCCGCGCCACCCGCGCGGCGCGCTCGCGGAGCTCGACCAGGTCTGCCTTGCAGTGCTTGCAACGACCCGCGATGGCGTGGATTTCGCCACCGCAGAGCGGGCACGAGATGGTCTTGGTCATCAGCGGCGATACTCCTCGGGCGTCGTCACTCGAGCGCGCCTCCTCCGACGCCGATCGTTCGAAAAACCATGGCGCTCCTCATCATTATTTCCCCGCTCGCCGACGAGCGCCCGCGCATCATGCGAGGGTAGCAATCTTCGCGGGTTCCGGGTGCGATGTCCGACGCGGCCGTGCTATCGTCGGTGCCTGGCGTCCGGACAAGGGGGGGACAATGGGGATGGCCGGTTGGGTTCGGCTCGGGGGTGGAGTGATCCGCGCGCTGCCAGCGGCGCTGGACTGCGAGCTCGAGCTCGATCTCGATGGACAGGGGCTTCCGATCGCGGTCGCCTTCGAGCTGGCTGGGGATCGCGAACGCGAGGACCAGCAGTTCGAGCTGTATCAGGACCTGGCTGACGCGATGGCGCAGGACGGCTCGCTCGACGAGCAAGACTGAAAGATTTGCGCCCGCGCGCGGAGGCGATTGCGCGTCCGCTTCACCCCTCACAGTGCTACGAATTCTGCTTATGCGGTATTCGCGGTACGGCACTGACATGAGGGGTGGATATGAGGGGAAAAGCTCGACTGGGGTGTCGGTTGCTGGTCGCGGGCCTGTTCGCGTGGGGCCTCGGCTGCGGCGGGGATGACGACGACGACGCGACGACTGACGACGGCGGCGGTGACACGTCGCCCGACGACGACAGCAGCGGCGACGACGCGGCCGACGACGGCGGCGCCGGCGACAACACGACGCTGGATCAGCTGACCGAAGAAGAGGCGCAGGCCTTCTGCGAGGACGTGCTGGGGATCTTCTCGGCGGACGACTTCCTCGAGTTCGGCTGCACCCTGTCCGGCATCGGCATGTACCCGGACGACGTGGATGCCTGCAACACCGCGGTCCAGGACTGCATCGACGCGCAGCAGTCGCCGCTGCCGGTGTCGGGGCCGAACTGCGTCGTCGACCCGACCGATGTCCCCGATCTGCCGGACTGCGCGGGCAACATCACGGTGGGAGAGCTCCGGTCCTGCCTGGAGGCCTTCTTCGACGAGTTCCGCGTCGTCCTCGACTCCGTCACCTGCGAGACCTCCCTCGAAGAGGTGCCGCCGTTCCCCGAGGACCTACCCGAGGAGTGCACGGCTCTGCAGGCGGAGTGTCCGGACCTGTTCCCGGCGCCCGAGTGACCGCGTCGCTGGCGCGCGCATCGATCGGTCGAGTCGCCTGCCCGACCGAGGGCCGGCTCCACCTGCTGGTGTGGAGCCGGCTCGAACCCGGGGATGACTGTTCGCGCTCGTCGGCGGTGGCGTCGGCGAAGGTACGCCCCTTTCTCCCGCGGCCAGCGTCGATCGCGACGCCGACGCAACCGAGCGGACCGGGGACCCGGTCGAGGCCTGCCCGGACCTGCACGGTCTCCGATCCGGGACGCGGGCCGAGGCTGCTATTCTGGCGGCCGTGTCGGTCATCATCGCGTACTCGGTGCCGGTCTTCCTGGCCCTGATGGTCGGCGAGATGTTCCTGCGCCGGGCCGGCGCCAGGGGCTACGAGCGGCGCGACACCCTGGCCAGCCTGGCCATGGGCGTCGGCAACGTGGTGGTGGCCGCGCTGCTCAAGGTCGTCACCTTCGCCTTCACGGTGTGGCTGAGCCGCTTCGCGCTGTTCGATCTGTCGCATGGCTGGTGGATCTGGCTCCTGCTCGTGCCGGCCGAGGACCTCTGCTACTACGCGTTCCACCGCGCGCACCACGAGGTGCGGCTCCTGTGGGCCGCGCACGTCAACCATCACTCGAGCCGGCACTTCAACCTGTCGACCGCGCTGCGCCAGTCGTGGACCACGCCCATCACCGGGCCGATCTTCTGGGCGCCGCTGCCGCTTCTCGGCTTCGCGCCGCTCCACATCCTGACGGCGCAGGCGGTGAGCCTGGTCTACCAGTTCTGGCTCCACACCGAGCACATCGGGCGGCTGGGCCCGCTCGAGTGGGTGTTCAACACGCCGTCGCATCACCGCGTGCATCACGGTCGCAACGTCGAGTATCTGGACCGCAACTACGCCGGCATCTTCATCGTGTGGGATCGCCTGTTCGGCACCTTCGAGCCCGAGCGCGCGCCGGTCGACTACGGGCTGACCAGGAACCTGTCCACGTTCAACCCGCTGCGCGTCGCGTTCCACGAGTTCCGGGCCATCGCGCGCGACGTCGTGCGCGCGCGATCGCTGAAGGGCCGGCTCGCCGCGGCGCTGGCCCCGCCGGGGTGGAGCGCCGACGGCTCCACTCGCACCGCGCGCCAGCTGCAGCGCGAGCTCGGCGGCTCCTGAGCGGCGGCGGCTATCGCAGCTCGTAGCGCACGCGGGTGTGCGCGGCGCGGTCCCAGAGAGCGCGCTTGTCGGGCGCGAAGGCGGTGCTGATGCCGAGGAGGAGCGGGATGGCCACGGCAAGGATGCCCATGCCGTTGGCGATGCCGCTGGCCAGCCCGCCGTCTCCGGCGAGAGCTTCGACCAGCTCGGCGCCGGCGATGAGGAGGTAGCAGGGGCCGACCTGGACCGCCGCCCGCACGAGTGCCCGGCGCAGCCCGACGGGGCCGGCGCGGTCGCTGCGCGTGACCTCGATCTGCAGCACCTTCTTGCCCAGCGTCTTGCCCCAGCGCGCGGTGGGCAGGACCGCGTAGGGCGCCCCGAGCAGGAGGAACGCGATGGTGTCGTGCCTGATGATGAGATCGATCGGGATCACGACCACGAAGAGCGCGAACAGATCGAACATCGCGGCGAAGGCGCGCACCCAGAAGCCGGCCGGCGGGCTGTGCGTGGCGCTCACGCGCTCGATGCCGCCCAGGAGATCGTCGTAGCTGTCGAACCGGTCGTCGCGCCGCTTGGCCATCATGCGGTCGCACAGGTCCTCGAGCCCGGCGCGCACGCGCTTGTGCCGCCCGTCGATTGCAAAGCGTGGGCGCGGCTCGCTCAGGTGCTGGGAGATGATCGCGATCGGCGTCTCGGCCTGGAACGGCGGCCGGCCCGAGACCAGCTGGTGCAGGGTGACGCCGAGCGAGTAGATGTCGGAGCGAAAGTCGATGCCCTCGCCGCGCGCCTGCTCGGGCGAGAGATAGAGCGGCGTGCCCAGCACCGCGCTCTCCTGGCTGAGCGACGGGTCGCCGTGCTGCGGGGCGATCTCCTTGACCAGGCCGAAGTCGAGCACCTTGACCACGCCGTGGCGGTCGAGCATGAGGTTGGACGGCTTGACGTCGCGGTGGGCGAAGCCGAGGCGCTGGCCCTCGCGCAGTCCGAGCGCCGCCATGCGGCAGATCTCGAGCGCCCGCTCTGGCGCCAGGCGCCCCTCGCGCTCGAGCAGCTGCTGCAGCGTCTCGCCGTCGATGAACTCCATGGCGAAGAAGAGCTGCCCTTCCTCCTCGCCGATGTAATAGATGTGGCCGACGTTGGGGTGCTGGATGCGCGCCTGGGCCCGCGCCTCGCGGTAGAAGCGCTCGCGCAGCCCGGGACGCGACGCGATCTCGCCGGTCAGGACCTTGAGCGCGACCGAGCGATCGAGGGCGAGGTCGGTCGCCAGGTAGACCTGGCCCATGCCGCCCTGCCCCAGCCGGCGCTGGATGAGGAAGTGAGCCAGGCGGCGCCCGACCAGCGGATCCGCGTCACCGGGTGAGGGGCTGTCGGGCGGGCGGCGCGCGGACGCGCCCGGATCGGTGGCCGTCGCCGCCAGGTCCGGCGGCCGCTCCGCGACCGTCTTGGCCAGGCCGATCGACTCGCCTTCCCGCTCCGACACGCGTGGGACGGTAGCACGGGGCCACGGGAGGCGGTCAGGGCGCGATCAGGGCCCGAGGATCGCGATCCCGCCGCCGGCGCCGACGGCGATCTGGCGCTCGCCGCCGGCCTCCAGCACGGCGATGCCGGTGGCGTCGAGCAGCCCGGTCAGGCCGGCCTGATCGGCCATCTTGACCCACACCTTGCGGTCTTGCTTGTAGCGGGCCACGCCCACCGCCGTCGCGGCCCACACGTCTCCCGACGATTCGACCGCCAGCGCGCGGATGACGTTGCTGGGCAGGCCGTCGGCCTCGGTGAAGACGGTGGCGTCGGCGCCGTCGAACCGGGCGACGCCCTGGCCGTCGCTTCCCGCCCAGACGAGGTCACCGTCGCCGACCAGCGCGCGGATCTTGTTGTCGGCGTCGGGGAACGGCGAGAACATCGAGCCGCCCACCCGGAAGAGCGCGCTGCCGCCAGCCCACGAGCCGTCCGCGTTGTCGGCGACCGCGAACACGTCCACCTCCGGGTTGGGGGCGCCGAAGGTGTTGTTGTCGAGCGAGCTCAGGACGCCGTCCTTGCCGCCGACCATCACGCCCGGCCCGGACGACGCGATGTCGCGCACGTCGTTGTTCCCGGGCAGATCGATCACCTCCACGGCGAGCGACGCGTCGCCCACGCGCCACACCTGGTTGGCGTTGCCCTGGCGGGCGAACCAGACCAGGTCGCCGGAGCCGAAGTGGACCGCGCTGAGGTTGTTCGACACGTCGGGCGGCCCGGGGACGGCGTCGTTCAGGAGCTTCGCGCCCGACGCGGTGTCGTCGAGATCGATGTAGAAGGCGCCGGCGCCGGCCGCGATCCACATGCGCCCCGCCCCCATCGCCACGTCGCGCACGTCGGCCTGGTCGCTCACCTGCCCCCAGGCGTCGGCGCGCAGGGCGTGCACCGTGACCGGCTCGCCGCTGGCGACGTCGTCGCTGACCGTCAGCGTGACCAGGTAGTCGCCGGGCAGCGACGGGTAGACGCGCAGCGACTGGCTGTCGAGCCCGGTGTCCACCGAGTGGCGCAGATCGCCGTCCTCGATGGCCCATTGATAGGTGACCGGGCCGCGCTGGCTGCACGACCCGGCGGCGCTCAGCGTCACCGTGTCGCCGAGCAGCACGGTGGCGATCGGTTGGTCGCCGCCGCTCGCCTCGACGCCGTTCACCGACAGGACGGTGTGGAGCGCCTCGGGGCAGTCTGCCGGAGTGCTGTCGTCGCCGCCGTCATCCTCGTCTCCGTCGTCGGCGGCGCCGCCGCCGCTCGCGCCTCCCACCGGCGCGCTCGGATCGAACGTGCACGCACCGGTGGTGATGGCGAGGACAACCGCGACCCAGTCGGAGACCAGGGAGCGCCGGGGGAGCCGCGCTTCCATGGTCCGAATCTACTACGGCGTCGGCGTCAGCGCAGTTGATCGAGGAG
>DATFRY010000325.1:0-3757 GCA_035262925.1 Kofleriaceae bacterium
GTCGTTCTCGATCCTGTTTTTCGACGTCTCGTTCGGGTTCGACGTGACGATCGGGGACGCGGCGCCGGCGGCGCTGCCGGCGCCGGTCGACGTGGCGCCGCTGCTGCTGGCAGCGTTCGCCGATGCACGGTCGTGGAGCGCGCAGCTCCCCGCCGGCGGGGCGCTGGTGACGCTGCGCGCGCTGGAGGCGGGGACGGCGGTGCTCGCGCACCCGCTGGCGACGCTCGAGGTGCGCCAGCGGCTGGCGCCGCTGGAGCGCACGCTGGACCGCTTCGGGACGAGCGTGCCCAGCGGGGCTCGGCGCTTCCGGATCACGGTGGCGACGATCGGCGGGGTGCGGACGACGCTGACGCCGCTGCAGGATCGGTTTGCGCCGGCCCAGTTCAGCGCGCTGAGCGACGACGCGAAGCTATCGGCGCCGTCGTTCGAGGAGATGACCTCGGGGGCGGCGCTCGGGGCGGACGGCTACGCGACCGGGGCGGCGGTCAACGTGAGCGTCGTCTACGAGCAGTTGCTGGTCACCGCCGCCGGCGTCGCGCCGCCGAGGTCCCAGCGGGTGGCGATCCCGGGCGACGTCTTCGGCACGCTGACCGCGACGCCGGCCGAGCGCCCACCCGCCTTCGCCCTGCGAGAGGCCGCATGAGCACCCTCCCGCAAGCCACCTACAGTTTCCTGCCGTGGGTGCAGGGCGGCATCGGGCGCTCGATCGCCGCCGCCGACGAGCCGGGCGCAGCGCTCGCCGCCCGCGTGACGCTGCCGGTGATAGTGCACGTGGATGGCGCCGGTGACGTGCCGGCGACGGTCCGGCTGTACGGGCCCGGCGACGTCACCGGGCTCGATCCCGCCCAGATCGCGCGCTGCGATCCGCCGCCTGGCACGACCCGCTTCGAGGCGGGCTACATGCCGCAGGTCCAGTTCGCGCGCGCCGACCTGCCGTGGCTCTTCACCCCGGCCGCGCCGGGCACCGCGAAGACGCGGCTGCGGCCCTGGCTGGTGCTCGTCGCGGTCCGCCGCCAGGATGGCGTGCGGCTGGTGCCGAATCCCGGCGGGCCGCTGCCGGTGCTCGAGATCGCCGCGCCGGCCGATCCGGCCGCCGAGTTGCCGGACCTCTCGCAGTCCTGGGCCTGGGCCCACGCGCAGATCGCAGGTCTCGGGGTGGGCGTCCGGCCGTCCGACATGCTCATGTCCGATCCGGGCCGCGCATGTTCGCGGCTCCTCTGCCCGCGCCGCCTGCAAGCCGACACCGCCTACCTGGCTTGCCTGGTGCCGGCCTTCCTGGCCGGCGCCAAGGCCGGGCGCGGTGAGCCGGTCACGGCGAGCGACGAGGCCAGCCTGGAGCCAGCGTGGAGCCCGACCCCGGCCGCCCCGCTGCGCCTGCCGGTCTACCACGCCTGGGAATTCGCGACCGGCTCGGCCGGGAGCTTCGAGACGCTGGTCCGGCGGCTGCACCCGAGCCCGCTCGACCCGGCGTCGGCGCAGCCGCCGAAGCTCGACCTGAGCGCGCCCGGCGGCGGATTGCCGGCCGCCGGCGTCATCGGGATGCAGAGTGCGCTCCGCGTGCCCGGTCCGGACGCGCCGCCGCCGTGGCCGGACGCGACGCGGACGCCGTTCCAGGCCGCGCTCGAGCGGGCGCTCACGGGCGCGCCCGCGGACGTCCTCGCGCCGCCGGTCTACGGGCAGCTGCAGGCCGGTGCCAGTGCGCTGCCGCTCGCCGGCGGCCAGCCGGCCTGGCTCCGCGAAGTCAACCTGGACCCGCGGCTGCGCATCGCCGCCGCGGCCGGCACGCGCGTCGTGCAGGATCGCCAGGAGCAGCTGATGGCGCGCGCGTGGGAGCAGGCCGGAGCGGTCAACGACGCCAACGCGCTGCTGCGCCGCTCCCAGCTCGCGCGCGAGCTCGGCAACGTGGTGATGGAGCGCCACCTGTCATCGCTCCGGGCGCCCGACCTGCTCGCGATGACGCAGCCCGCGCACGCCCAGATCCGGCTCGCGAGCGCGACCGTCGACGGGGAGCTGCGGGCGAGCCGGGTGCCCGAGGCCGTCGTGTCCGGGGCGATGCGCCGGCTCGCCAGCCCGCAGGGCCTGATCGCGCGGCGCGCCGTCTCCGCCCAGCCGGCTCCCCAGCCGATCAACATGCTGGCTGCTGTCGACCAGGTCGCGATGACGCCGCCGGCCCCCGCCCCGGGCGGGATGGTGGTGATGGCCACTCTCGCGGCGCACCTCACGGCGGTCGACACACGGCCGGCGCTGTCGGCTGACGCGCTCCGCGTCCAGCTGCTCGAGCGCCTTGCGCCCGAGAAGACGGTCCTCGAGCGCACCCGCGCGCGCATCGACGCGCCTGCGGGCACGTGGACGCGGCCCGATCCGCTCGCGCCGGTCGCGACCGGGCCGCGCTTCGCCGATCCGATGTACGAAGGGCTCCAGCAGGTCGCGCCATCGCTATTCTTCCCCGGCGTCGAGCGCGTCGAGGCCGACGGCGTCGCGCTGCTGGAGACCACGCCGCGGGTGATCGAGGCCTACATGGCCGGTCTGAACCACGAGCTCAGCCGCGAGCTGCTCTGGCGCGAATTCCCGGCGACGCTCTCCGGGACCGCGTTCCGACAGTTCTGGGACGTCAGCGGCCAGGCCGGCGACCCGGAGGCGCTCGCGGACATCCCCCCGATCTCGCAATGGGGGAGCGCGCCGCTGGGCGGGCACCTGCGCGGCAGTGGCGGCCAGCTCGTGCTGCTCGTCCGAGGCGAGCTGCTGCGCCGCTACCCGACGACCACGATCTACGCCGCCCGCGCAACCGCCGCCGGCGCGCTCGACGCGACGACCCGGCTGGCACCGATGTTCCGCGGCGCGCTCCCACCGGACATCGTGTTCGTGGGCTTCGCCCTCAGCGAGGAGAGCGCGCTCGGGATCGATCCGGTCGGGCCGGGCTGGTACTTTGTCTTCGAGGAGCATCCCGGTGAGCCGCGCTTCGGGTTCGACGAGGTCGCCGGCGCCGGCGTCCCGACGACGCCCGACGCGCTCGCCTGGGCTCACGTGCCGCTCACAGCGTCCGGCCATGTCGACGTCGCCAGGCCGCTGTCCGCCGCGGCCAATCTCCAGGCGATCTGGGGCCGCAACGCGGCCGGGATGGCATCGCTGACGTTCCAGCAGCCGTTCCGCGTGGCGATGCACGCCTCCCGCCTGATCTCGAGGAGCGGCTGATGGCCGACCTCGCGGCGATCGCGACCGCGCGCGCGAGCGGGCGGGCGGCCGAGGCCACCGCGCTCGTGCAGGCGGACCGGCTCGTCGCGGCGAAGGCCGACCGCGCTCGCCTGCGCGCCGACCTCGCCCAGCTTCCCGGGCGCATCACCGCGCTGCAGCAGGCGGTCGCGGAGGCGCAGGCGCGCCTGGCCGCGGCGACGCCGGCGCGCGACGCCGTCGCCGCCCAGGCGAGCGCGGCCGAGGCGAACGCGGACAGCGCGGAGGCCGCCGCTGCGGCGGCCGACGATGCGGTTGACCTGGCGCGTCAGGATCTGGCCGACCTCCAGGTGGAGCATCCGCCCATTGGCGTGCTCACCGCGGCGCGGAGGCGTGTGTTCGATGCCGAGCGTGCCGCGATCGCGGCGCACCAGCAGGCGGACGCGGCGCGCCGGGCCGCCGATGCGTTCATCGCGCCGCTGGCGGCGGCCAACGCCGAGGTCCAGGCCGCCCAGGCGGAACTGGCCGCCTCGTCGGGGCAGCTCGCCGCGGCGACCGCGCAGCTCGCGGACGCGCGCAACCGGCAGGC
>DATFRY010000326.1:0-10721 GCA_035262925.1 Kofleriaceae bacterium
AGCGCGCGAGGTCGACGCGCGGCGGCTCCCACCACCAGCTGCCCGCGATGCCGACCAGGCAGACCAGCACCGCGGCGGTGGCGAGCTCGTCGGACAGGACGAGCGCATAGAACGCGCACCAGACCGCCAGGTACGTGGCCAGCTTGTGGGCCAGGGCGAAGCGCATCAGCCGGCCTCCGCCTCGGCGGCCGCGGCCGCGCCGGCCAGCGCGCGCGGCGCGACCCGCACCGCCTCCGCGCCCGGCTCGACCGGGCCCGACAGCGGCACATCGCGGCTGGCCGGCTCGAGCAGGGCGAGCGCGCGCAGGAGGCGGTGCTCGTGGCCCGGCCCCGCCGACCACGGCACCTCGAGCCCGCGCGCCGCCAGCCGGACGGCGTAGCCCTGGCGCAGGTAGGTGACGATGAGCGACGCGGCCATCGACACCGCGTCTTCCAGCGCCTCGAGCGCGGCCTCGTCGGCCGGCTCGGTGACGGCGTTGTCGAGCTCGATCACCACGCGCCGCTGCGCCTCCTCCTCCATCTCGCGCAGGAGCAGGCGGCCGGCCCGCGCCGACGCGTGCCAGGCGATGGCGCGGCTGTCGTCGCCGTCGCGGTAGTCGCGCAGGCCGAAGAACTCGCCGCGCCGGCCCATGCGGCTCTGGGTGGCGTCGCCGTGGCGCGGCGCGCGCGGCGCCGGCAGCGGCACCGGGCGCACCGCCGGGTAGACCAGGAGCTCGTCGGGCGCGATCTGCTCGCGCGACTTGATGAAGAGCGCGAAGGGGAAGCGCGTGGCCAGGCGGAACCCGTCGAGGCGATACAGGCCGCGCCGGTGGAAGGTGTGGCGATAGCTGGCCTGGACCGCGCGGCCGGGCGGCAGCTTGAGGAAGTAGCACCGCTTGTCGAGCACGCGCCCGCCGAGCACGTCCTCCACCTCGATCGAGTAGGACGCGACCCGCCGCTTGCGGTTCTCGAGCGCGATCTCCACCGCGAACGGCCGCCCGGCGTGGATGCGCGCCGGCGCCCGGCGCTGCGCGCGCAGCCCGCGCAGCGCGATGTTCGACAGCACGCCGGACGCCACGATGAGCGACAGCAGCCAGCCGAGCACCAGGTAGAGCAGGTTGTTGCCGGTGTTGATGGCGGCCAGCCCGAGCCCGATCGTGATGGCGATGAAGACCCGCCCCTCGCGGGTCAGCCGCAGCCGCCGCCGCGGCCCGGCAAGGCGCCGCCAGAGGCCGCGCGGCGCGGCGCTCATGGCCGCCGGGTCATGTCGGCGGGGCCTCCCTCACATCGGCACCGGCACGCGGGCGAGCAGATCGGCGATCACGCGCTCGGTCTCGTCGCGGGCGCGGCCGAGCGACTCGGTGGGGGCGGACAGGACCACGCGGTGGGCCAGCGCCGGCGCGGCGAGCGACTTGAAGTCGTCGGGCACGCAGTAGGAGCGGCCGCTGGCCAGGGCGTGGGCCTGGGCGGCGCGGTACCAGTTGAGCGCGCCGCGGGTGGACACGCCGACCGCGAGCGCCGGCGCCACGCGGGTCTCCTCGATCACGTTCATCGCGTAGTCGACCAGCGCGTCCGACACGGCCACGCTCTCGACCGCATCCTGGAGCCCGAGCAGCGTGCGGTGGTCGATGACCGGCTCGACCGCGGCGACCGGATCGCCGCCGCCGCGCTCGCGCAGGATCTGGCTCTCCTCGCCGCGCGCCGGATAGCCGAGCCGGATGCGGAGCAGGAAGCGGTCCATCTGCGACTCCGGCAGGGGATAGGTGCCGAAGTGCTCGGTCGGGTTCTGGGTCGCGATGACCAGGAACGGCTGGCCGAGCGGGTGGCTCTGGTCGTCGATGGAGACCTGGCCCTCGCTCATCGCCTCGAGCAGGGCCGACTGGGTGCGCGGGGTGGTGCGGTTGATCTCGTCGGCCAGGACCACGTTGGCGAAGATCGGCCCCCGCCGGAACTCGAACACGTGCTGGTCGGCGCGGAAGATCGACACGCCGACGATGTCGGAGGGCAGGAGGTCGCTCGTGAACTGGATGCGGCGGAAGCTGCCGCCCACCGCCGCGGCCAGGGCCCGGGCCAGGCTGGTCTTGCCCACGCCCGGGATGTCCTCGATGAGGAGGTGGCCGCGGGCCAGCAGCGAGGTGAGGGCGAGGCGGATGGCGTCGGGCTTGCCGCGGATGACGGTGGCGACGGCGTCCTCCACCGCGCGCAGCGCGCCCAGCGCCTCACCGGAGGGGGAGCGGGCGGGCGCTGCGGCCGGCGTCATCCGGCGCAGTATACCGAATGCCGAAACGACGAGAGGCGCGAGCCGTGGCCCGCGCCTCCCGGGGGTGAGGTGACTGGCTCAGGTCGAGCCGAGCGCCGGCCGGAGCCTCAGTTGCGCTGCATCGACATGAGCAGGCGCAGCACGTACCAGAACAGGGTCGCGATGGTCGAGAACAGCATGAGCGCCGCGGCGACGTGCTGGGTCGGCCGCACGTACGCCATGAGCAGCGACGTCTGGTAGAGCACGTAGCCGGCCATGAGCACGATCATCGCGACGCTGAAGATCGTCCCGAGGGTGAAGTGGAACAGGATCGACGCGACGATGAGGCCGAGCGCGGCGAACGCCGCGATGTTGAGGATGCCGCGCAAGAACGAGAAGTCCTTGCGCGTGATGAAGACGGTGGCGGTCAGCCCCGCGAAGATGAGGATGGTGAAGAGCGCCGCCTTCTGGATGATGAAGGGATCCTTGGCGTAGAACGCGGCCAGGTAGAGGAGCGGCGTGAAGATGATCGCCTCGGCCACCACACCGAGCGCGAGCCCGAGGTACTGCAGGCCGACCGAGGTGTCGGACCGGGCCAGGCGGTCGGTGATGAAGCCGACCACCATGAACAGGCCGAGGACGACCAGCCAGTTCACGCCGGAGAGGGCCCAGAACGTGTACCGCGCGGCGGCGGTGGTGTGCATGAAGCCGTACGTGACGGCCACGAACCCAAGAATGGCGATGGCCAGGTGGGCGTATGTGCGTCTCAAGAAAGCGACGCGCTCGTTGACACCGGCGGTCGCGACCGCGCCGGGGATCGAACGCTGCTGGGCTTGTGCCTGGAACATTTCCTCAGCCTCCTCCTCGGAACTCGAAAAAGACTAGCACGCGCGCAGGCGAAAGGGAGGGCCAGCCCGAGGCCCCCCGGTCCCGAACGATGGCTTCGGTTTTCTCGAACCGAACCGGCCGAAGCCGAACGCTCGCCGACGGCGACCGGGCGCGGACTCCCCGGATGTCAGGTCTGCGAGGCCTTCAGCTTCTTGATCTCGGCGACCAGCTCCGGGATGGCCTGCTCCCAGGTGGCGACCAGCCCGTAGTCGGCCACCTGGAAGATCGGAGCTTCACCGTCCTTGTTGATGGCGACGATGGTCTTCGAGCCCTTCATGCCGGCCAGGTGCTGGATGGCGCCCGAGATGGCCACCGCGAAGTAGAGGTTGGGCGCCACGACCTTGCCGGTCTGCCCGACCTGCCAGTCGGCCGGCACGAAGCCGGCGTCGGTGGCGGCGCGCGAGGCGCCCATCGCCGCACCCAGGAGGTCGGCCAGCTGCTCGAGCACCTTGAAGTTCTCGCCGTTCTTCATGCCGCGGCCGCCCGAGACGACGATGTCGGCGTCGTTCAGGTCCGGCCGGTCGCTCTTCGAGCTCTCGACGCGCACGATCTCGGCGCCCAGCGCATTGACCTCGCCCGCCTCCACGGCGGCGACCTGGCCGGCGGAGCCGAGCGGCTGCGCGGCCTCGAACTCGCTCTGCCGCGCCGTCACGACGATCGGATCGGAGTCGACCTGGACGACGCTGAACGCGTTGCCGGCCAGGATGGCGCGGCGGAAGCGGTTCTTGTCGGAGATGGCGGCCACGTCGGACGCCATGCCTGCCCCGAGCAGGCCGGCCACGCGCGCCATCAGGTCCTTGCCGAGCGCGCTGGCGATGGCGGCCACCACGCCCGCCTTCTCGGCCTGGGCGGCGCGGGCCACGATCGGCGCGTAGGTCTCCGCCTGATAGGCCTCCAGGCGCGGGTCATCCACCACCAGGACCCTGGGCGCGAAGGTGGCGGCCTCGGCGGCCGCGGACCGGGCGCCCTTGCCGACCAGGAGGATGACGACCTCGCCGCCGTGCTGCTCGGCGGCCTGGCGGGCAAAGGCGACGCAGCTCTTGGCGCTGGTGCGCAGCGCGCCGCCCGCGGTCTCACAGAAAGCCAGGACGTTTCCCATCGTCTCTTCTCCCGTTCCTCAGATGACCTTGGCCTCGTCGTGCAGGGCCTTGACCAGCTCCTGCACGCTCTCGACCTTGCGCCCGGCCGCGCGCGGCGGCGGAAGCTCGACCGAGACCTGGCGCGTGACCGGCTTGTCCTGCACGCCGAGGTCGGCCAGCGTCTTCTGGTCGAGCGGCTTCTTCTTGGCCTGCATGATGCCCTTCAGCGAGGCGTAGCGCGGGCCCTCCTGGTACTCGTGGCTGTCGGGCGTGATGTGATTCACGACCGCGCGCGGCGAGATGATGCGCAGGTCGACCGTGACGACCGCGGGCAGGGGCACCTTCTTGTACTCGACGCCGGCGTCCACCTCGCGGCCGACGGTGACGCTCTTGCCGTCGGCGGCCCGCTCGATGGTGGCGGCGAAGGTGGCCTGCGGCAACGACAGCTTCGCCGCGAGCATCTGGGCCACCTGGTTGGCGTCGCCGTCGACCGCCTGCTTGCCCATGAGGACCAGGTCCGGCTTCTCGGCGGCGATGACCGCTGACAGCGCCGCGACCACCACGCCGGCGTCGAGGTCCTTGTCCTCGCCCTGGATGCGGAGCGCGCGGTCCGCGCCCATGGCCAGCGCGCTGCGCAGCTGCTGCCCGGCCTCCTCCGGCCCGATGGTGACCACCACGACCTCGCCCTGGCGCGAGGCGTCGGACGCGTTCTCGACCAGGCGCAGGGCGGCCTCGACCGCGTACTCGTCGAACGTGTTCACCACCCAGGTGGCGCCGGTGAGATCGATGGCGCCGTCCTTGATCTTGGTCTTGAGCTCCGGGTCTGGGACCCGCTTGAGCGGGACTAGGATCTTCACGGATCTCTCCTTTGCAGTCCTTGCAGCACGAGCGAGCCGACGTGGCCGGCGGCGCGCAAAATATCGAACTTCTCGCCCTTGCCCAACAGCCAGGCCAGCGCGAGCTCGTCGAGCATGCCGAAAATCGCCCGCGCCACCACCGGCGCGGGCAGCTCGCGATCGAACTCGCCGGCCTCCTGTCCGTCGGCCACGAGGCCGGCGAGCATCCTGAGGAAGTCGCCGAACTGGCGGCTCTGGTACTCCTTCATGAACTTCGAGCTCTGGCGCAGCTCGACGGTGAGCACCTCGGCGAGGGCAGGGTTGTCGACCACCAGCGCGACGTAGGTGTGGAGGAAGGCGATCAGCCGGTCGCGCGCGCCCGTGCCGGCGCGCTCGATCGCGGCGGCCAGCGCGACCACCACGCGCTCCATGCGCGACTCGAACAGCGAGATGAGCAGCTCGTCCTTGCTCTTGAAGTAGAGATAGATGGTGCCGTCGGCGACGCCCGCCTCGCGCGCGATCTCGGCGACGCGGGCGTGGAAGAACCCGCGTCGGGCGAAGATGCGCTCCGCGGCGGCCAGGATGCGCTCGCGCTTGTCGCCGCCCGTGCGGGGCGATGCGGGCGCTGAATGAGCCGTCATTCAGTCAGCCTTGTAACAGCCGTGACGCGCGGTGTCAACCGGCAGGCGTCCTCGGCGGTTGAGCCCGGTCGCTTGCAACACCGCGACGTTGCGCATACAACCGAGGGCGTGACTCGACCACTTGGTGGATGCGCCGCGGCGCTCGTCGGGCTCTTTCTCGCGACGAGCTGCGGCAACAACAACAGCTCGGCCAACACCGAGGGCGGCTACAAGGACGTGACCGCCGCGTTCGACGAGTCGGAGACGCCGGCGGCCGAGCGCAAGCCGGTCGAGGGGGCCGACCTGAGCAAGCTGGCTTCACCCGAGAAGCAGCGCTTCGAGAAGCTGGTCGACAAGCTCCCGTCGCCGTGCGGCAAGGCCCATAGCCTGCGCACCAGCCGCAACACGGACGCGCAGTGCATCCGCGCCCGCTTCGCGGTCGACTACGTGCTCAATCTACTGGCCGATGGCGCGCCCGACGAGGAGCTCACCAAGCTCTACGCCGCCCACTACCGCAAGGACGACAAGAAGTACACCTTCCGCCTGAGCGCCGACGTCCCCCACCAGGGGCCTGCCGACGCGCGCGTGGTGCTGGTCGAGTTCTTCGACTTCGGCTGCCCGGCCTGTCACGACTTCTGGCCGGAGCTGGCCAAGGTGGTCGAGGCCTACCCCAACGATGTGGTCGTCTACTACAAGCAGTTCCCGCTGGGGGCCCACCCCGACTCGCGCGGCGCCGCGCAGGCGGCGCTGGCGGTGGCCAAGCAGGGCAAGTACCACGAGATGCACGACCTCCTGTTCCAGAACCCCGAGTCGCACAAGAAGGAGCAGCTCGTCGCCGACGCCAGGTCGCTCGGGCTCGACATGGGCAAGTTCGAGTCCGACTACGGCGCGATGGCCGCGCAGGTCGAGGCCGACAAGAAGGAGGGCGAGGAGGCTGGTGTGGACGGGACGCCCACTCTCTTCATCAACGGCCGCAAGTACGGGGACCCGGCGATCGAGAAGTATGTGAAGATGTGGATCGAGGAGGAGCTGGCGGTGAATCGCTAGCGACCCTCTCCAGTCCACACAACCGAATGTCGCGCATCACGCCTGTCGCTCTCGTCCCCGTCGCCGTTCGATCCGTCGCCCGGCTCCTCTCCCTGGCCCTCGCCGTCGGCGCGCTCACCGCCGCGCCCGTCGATGCGCGCGCGGAGGTGCGCAAGGGCGACCGCGCCGCCGACTTCGTGCATGCGGTCGACGCGTCCGGCAAGCGGGTCTCGCTGCGGAGCTTCGCCGATCGCGTCGTGGTGATGACGTTCGGGGCCAGCTGGTGCGAGCCCTGCAAGCGCGAGCTGCCGGCCATGGAGAAGCTGGCGCGCACCTACCAGCAGCGCCGCGCGGCGGTCGTGTTCCTCGCGGTCAACATCGACAACGAGCCGGCCAAGGGCAAGAAGTTCATGCAGCAGGCCGGGCTGCGCGCCGTGCACGCGATCTTCGACTCGAGCAAGTCGACGGTCGAGAGCTACGATCCGCCCAAGATGCCCAGCACCTTCGTCATCCGCGGCGGCGTCGTGCGCCACGTCCACGCCGGCTTCTCACCCGGCGACGAGAGCTCGCTGGCGGCCGCGATCGACCGCGAGCTGAAATAGCGAGGACGCCGCCGACGGCGGCACCCGACGGTAGGTTCTGGGCCCGCCGACGGATTCGCCGGCGAAGTCGGAGTCGCGCGCCCCGCGCGGGTTTCAGCGCGCGGCGGTTGCGATCACAGGCGGCTCTGCTCCTCGAGCGCCGCGGCCTGGAAGTGGGCGCGGAGGGCGGCGATGATGTCGCCCAGGTCGCCGTCGAGCACGCTGGACAGGTTGTGGCGGGTGAGGCCGATGCGGTGGTCGGTCAGGCGGTCCTGCGGAAAGTTGTAGGTGCGGATCTTCTCGGAGCGGTCCCCGGTGCGGACCATCGCCCGGCGCTGGTCGCGCTCGGCCGCCTCCTGGCGCTCGCGCTCGTGCTCGAGCAGGCGCGAGCGGAGGATCTTGAGCGCCTTGGACTTGTTCTTGTGCTGCGACTTCTCGTCCTGGCAGATGACCACGAGGCTGGTCGGCAGGTGGGTCACGCGGACCGCCGAGTCGGTGGTGTTGACCGACTGGCCGCCGGGACCGCTCGAGCGGAAGACGTCGATGCGCAGGTCCTTCTCGTCGATCGAGACGTCGACCTCCTCGGCCTCGGGCAGGACGGCGACCGTCGCCGCCGACGTGTGGATGCGGCCCGCCGCCTCGGTGGCCGGCACCCGCTGCACCCGGTGCACGCCGGACTCGTACTTGAGGACCGAGTACGCGCCCCGGGCCGAGAGCAGGGCGATGACCTCCTTGAAGCCGCCCGCGGTGCCCTCGGTCGCGCTCAGCGCCTCCGCCTTCCAGCCCTGGCGCTCCGCGAAGCGCATGTACATGCGGAACAGATCGCCGGCGAACAGCGCCGCCTCGTCGCCTCCCGTGCCGGCGCGGATCTCGAGCACGACGTTGTGCTGGTCGTTGGGATCCTTCGGCAGGAGCAGGAGCCGCAGCCGCTGCTGGTGCTCGGCGATCTGCTCGTCGAGCGCGGCCATCTCCTCGCGGGCGAGCGCGCGCATCTCGGCGTCCCCCTCGGCCAGCATGGCCTCGGCCTGCTGGCGGTCGGCGCGCAGGCGGATGAGGTCGCGCCAGGCCTGGACCAGCTCCTCGAGCTCGGCGTGCTCGCGGGACAGCCTGGCGAACTCGCCGCGGCGGGAGATCACGTCCGGCTGGCCGAGCAGGTTGGACACCTCCTCGAAGCGCTTCTCGAGCGCGGCCATCCGGCCGGCGAAGGCAGCGTCGTCGATCACCTCAGGGACCTCCAGCCCTACCGCGCGGCGCGCAGATCAAGCGGCCAGCGGCAGATCGACCTCGGCGCCGCTGCGAAAGACCTCGACGCCACGGGCGCCGATGGGCAGCGCAGCGCCCTCGCGGTCGGCCCGCTCGCGCCACAGCGTCTTGCGGATCGACAGGAGCGCGATCTCGAGCTGGGCGTCGTCCGGCTCGCGTGTGGTGATCTTCTGCAGCCACATGCCCGGGGCCGACAGCGCGCGGGCCATCCGGCTGGTGTCGCACTTGCGGCCGGCCAGCTTGATGAGCTCGTAGGCCAGGCCCGCCACCGGGAACATGAGCGGGACCTTGATCCCGATCTTGATGAGGTGATCGAACAGCGGGGTCTCGGCGAAGCGGTGGGTCAGCGAGGCGCTGAACAGGACGACCGACACGCCGATCACGATGAGCAGGAACGAGGTCCCGCAGCGCGGATGGAAGCGGCTCTGCGAGCGCGCGTTGGCCACGGTCAGCGGCAGCCCGTGCTCGTAGGTGAAGATCGCCTTGTGCTCGGCGCCGTGGTACTGGAACACGCGCTGCACGTCCGGCAAGAGCGAGATCGCCGCCATGTAGCCGACGAGGAGGAGGAGCTTGATGGCCCCGTCGACGATGTGGAACGTGAAGCTGGTGCTGTCGAAGCCGGCCAGCGTCCCGATGCCCCAGGCGGCCAGGTGCGGCGCACCCACGAACAGCGCCAGGCCGAAGAGCAGGCTCATGCCGACCATGCC
Organism: Kofleriaceae bacterium; assembly: GCA_035262925.1. Taxonomy (GTDB): domain Bacteria; phylum Myxococcota_A; class Polyangia; order Haliangiales; family Haliangiaceae; genus DATFRY01. The sequence continues at coordinate 9,218 of DATFRY010000326.1, forward strand.
CCACGTGGCCATCGAGGAGCGCCCGTCGTCCGGATCCGGATCGGGCGGCTGATCGGCGGCGCGGGCGCCGAGCGAGCGCAGCGGCGCTCCGCCGGCCACCTTGCCCGCGGCGACCTTGCCCCGGGGCTCCGTCGCCGTGTCGCCCGCGCCCGCTGCCTCGCCAGCCTTCTGGCCCGCCTTCTCGTTCTTCTGGTCCGGCTCCTCGGTCATCTGCTGGTTGGCCGAGAAGGCCAGGGCCGAGATGCCGTTGAGCAGCGACTCGAGCAGGACCACGGCGCCGCGCATGACCGGCCAGCGGAGGAAGGGCATCCCGGTCCAGACCGGGCGCCACGCCTCCTCCTTGATCACGATCGAGCCGTCGGGTCGACGGCAGACGACCGTGAAGGACGCGGGCGACCGCATCATCACGCCCTCGATGACCGCCTGGCCACCGACGTCGGGGCGTCTCGCCGTGCCCGCTCCCGCCAGGTCGCGTCCCACCGGTGCGGCCTAACCCTGGCCGCCGGTGGTACGCCCGTACTTCTTGTTGAAGCGCTCGACCCGGCCAGCGCTGTCCAGGAGCTTCTGCTTCCCGGTGTAGAACGGATGGCAGTTGGAGCACACGTCGACGGCGAAGTCGCCGCGCGTGGAGAAAGTGTCGAACACCATGCCACACGCGCAGGTGATGCGTGAGGGGCGGTAGTCGGGATGATTGGCAGTCGCCTTCATGACGCGGACCTCTGTGGATGGAACGGCGCTATATAGCAGATGATTGCACGGAAAATCCACCCTGGCAGGGCCAGGGGGTGGAGTTCATGGGACTTTTTCGGAGATGTCGGGCGCCCGGGCCCGCTGTACGCGCGCTGCTTCTGCAGGATACAGGGCCTTGATCTCGTGGCCGACGCGAAGATCGTGCACGGTCCTGTAGGTCGCGGCCAGGTCGAGCTCCAGATAGACCTTGTTGCTGTCGAACACGCCGAAGCTGGTCGACACCACGATCTGCTCGTCGCCGACGCGCTCGAACCCCTCGGGGATGACGTCGTGTCCGTAGATCGAGATGGTCCCGCCCATCGCGCGCAGGAAGCTGCGGGCCACCTCGGGCGCCGCCGAGCGGGCCCACAGGAGCGGGCCGATGACCGGCACCTCGAAGACGTCGATCGGGCTGTCGAAGGAGAGGTCGTCCAGGGTCGCGGCCTCGACCTCCTCGCGCGACTCGATCTCGGCGGCCGGCGCACCGTGGGTGAAGACCGCGCCGCACGGGGCCATCGCGACCAGCGGCAGGTCGCGCAGGAGGTTGCGCAGCCAGGCGGAGGCGTCGGGGCCCATGCGCGACTCGAGCAGCTCCACCTCGTCGATGGCGAACTTGGCGGTGTGCGGGCCGCCGATGTGGCCGTGCTCGTGGTTGCCGATGATGGCGTGCACGCGGCCGGGGTAGCGGGTGCGCAGCCGGGAGAACTGCTTCATGAGGTCGGCCGACTCGTCGCGGTAGTACTCGCCCAGGAAGTCGGGCCAGTCCTCCGGATCG
>DATFRY010000327.1:0-4549 GCA_035262925.1 Kofleriaceae bacterium
CCGGCGCGGGAACACCACGCTGGCGCCCAGCGCCGCGCGCGCCTCCTCGGGCAGGAGGCCGAGCAGCGGCGTGTCGAACAGGCCGGGCGCGATGGTCATGACGCGCACGCCGATCGGCGCCAGGTCGCGCGCCGCCGGCACCGTCATGGCGACCACGCCCCCCTTCGACGCGGCGTACGCGATCTGGCCGATCTGGCCCTCGAACGCGGCCACCGACGCGGTCTGCACCACGACGCCGCGCTCGCCGCCGTCCAGCGGCGCGTTCCTGGCCATCGCGCTGGCGGCCAGGCGCAGGAGGTTGAAGGTGCCGACCAGGTTGACCGCCACCACCTTCTGGAACAGCGCCAGGTCGTGCGGCGCGCCGGTCTTGTCGACGGTGCGCGCCGCCCAGCCGACGCCCGCGCAGGCCACCGCGACGCGGAGCTCGCCGAGCGCCGCCGCCCTTGCGACCGCCGCGTTGAGCGCGTCCGCGTCGGAGACGTCGGCGCGCACGAACTCGCCGCCGAGCGATGCCGCGTGGGCGCGGCCCCTCTCCTCGTCGAGATCGACCAGCACCACGCGCGCGCCGGCGTCGGCCAGCCGGCGCCCGGTCGCCGCGCCCAGCCCCGACGCGCCGCCGGTCACGAGAGCCACTGCGTTCGTGGGATCCATGGGCGCGGTTTTACCTCGGGTCACACCACGTCGACCACCACGCGGCCGACCGACCGTCGCGAGGCCACCAGCCGGTGCGCGTCCGGCAGGCGCTCGAACGGGAATCTCTCCCCCACGATGGGCCGGATCGCGCCCTCGCGCCACGCCTCGAGCAGGCGGCCCGCGTTCTCGCGCAGGAGCGGCACCTGGTTCGGCACGACCGAGAGGTTGAACCCGGCCAGGGTCCGGTTGCCTCCGACCATCGAGTAGGGACGGACCAGGCCCATGGCTGCCAGCCCGAGCGCCCCGCGCAGGAGCGAGATGCCGCGCGGCGTGCCGGCCTGGGCGAAGCCGTACAGGATGTAGCGACCCGACACGTCGAGGAGCCGCCACAGCGGGCGAAACAGAGTGCCGCCGACCGCGTCGACGATCAGATCGGCGCGGCCCCAGGTGCGGCGCAGCTCGGCCGCGCATCGATCATAGGAGGTGACGATCTCGGCGCCGAGCGATCGCACCAGCTCACCCTTCTCGGGTGAGCCGATGACGGCCATCACGCGCAGGCGAGACCGCCGCGCCAGCTGGAGGATCGCGGTGCCGACCCCACCGGCGGCGGCGGTGACCACGACGCGCTCGCCGGCGCGCGCGCGGCCGAGCTCGTCGAGCGCGTACCACGCGGTCAAGAACATGACCGGGAAGGCGGCGGCCTCGGTGAAGTCGGCCCAGTCGGGCAGGTCCATCGTGTACTCGGCCGGCAGGCAGAATTTTTGCGCGTGGCTTCCATAGATCGGCACGGCCATGACGCGCCGGCCGAGCCGATCGGGGGCAACGCCGTCACCGACGGCATCGATCACACCGGCGGCCTCCATGCCCGGCGTGAACGGAAGCGGCGGCTGGCGCGGATAGTGGCCGACGCGCTGGATGAGATCCGCGAAGTTGACGCCGATCGCGCGGGCCGCGACGCGCACTTCACCCGCCGCGGGCTGCGGCTCGTCGGTGTCCTCCAGCCGGAGCACATCGGGACCGCCGTGGTGCTGGACGAGGTAGCGCCGCATCGAGCGATTCAGTGGGGGCGCAATCTTCTACGCAAAAAAGGCAGCCGAGTGCGCAACGATCGCACAGGTTGCGCGCTTGCGCAGGTCCACCTCCAGAGATTCCACCTCGCTCACGGCGGGCATCGCTGTTGCACGGACGCGCGGCACGGATGGTCCGGTCGCTACGTGCGCCGGCCGCTCTACCGGCTGCGGTGCTGCTCGCGCCGCCGCGCACAGGCCAGCCTGCAAGCTGTCGGCACTGCGGCCAGCCTGTGCGCGGCGGCGCTGCGGTCCGCGGCTTCTGCGGTCGCGCCTGCGGCGCCGCGCACGAGCTCCTGACGCGCGAGGGGCTCGGGCGCTACTACGAGCTGGGCGGCGGGGCGCGGCGACCGGTCACCGCGCGCACGGCGCATGGTCGCGCATGGGTGGCCCCGCTCGCGCGCCGCATCGCGTCGGCCGAGGTGATGCGACACGTCGCGCTCGAGGTCCGCGGGCTCCACTCGCGCGGGTGCGTGTGGCTGATCGAGGAGCTGTTCCGCCGCGAGCCCGGGCGCATCGACATCGCCGTCCATCCGGCGCTGGCGCGCGTCGAGCTGTGGGTCGCGCGCGGCTTCGACCTCGACCGCTTCGTGTCCGCCGTCGAGCGCTTCGGCTACGAGCTGGGGCCCGCGCGCGCGGGCGGCCGCGCACGCGGCGGCGGCCCGTCGGTGCTCCAGCGCGCGGCGCCGTGCGTGTGCCTGGCGGTGGCCGGCGGGGCCGCGCTCATCGCCGGGCCGGACGGGGAGAGGCGGTGGAACGCGGCGGCCGGGCTCGTCGCGCTGGCCGGGCTGGCGGCGCTCGCGCTGTGGCGCGGCGGGGCGGTCCTGCTCCGGCCCTCGCTGCGGGACCTGCGACGCGGGTCGATCGCGCCGGAGCTGCCGGTCAGCCTGGGCCTCGCGTGCGCGCTCGGCGGCGCGCTCGCCAGCGCCGGCTCGGGACAGCTGTCGACGGCGCGCGGCGGCGCGGTGGCGCTGCTGGTCGCGCTCGCGATCGGCGAGCGAGGCATCGAGGACTGGCTCGCCCTGCGGAGCGGGCACGGCCGCGGCGACGCCGGCGACGACATCGTGTGCCGGCGGATCCGCGGCGGGCGGGTCGAGCTGGCGAGCTGCCGCAGCATCCGCCGCGGCGACCATCTCGTGATCGCGCCCGGCGAGCTGGTCCCGGTCGCCGCCACCTGGCCGGCCGCATCCGCGAGGTCGGGCGACGAGGGGATGATCGCGATCGCGGCGCTCGCGCAGGAGGAGGAGGAGGCGGGCGCGGCCGCGCGGATGCTCGCGCCGGGCGACGCCGTTCCGCCAGGCGCATGGAACGCCGGGACGCGTTCCGTCCGGGTCACCGCCGCGCAGCCCTTCTCGCTGGCCGCGCTGCTCGCGGCGCGGAGCGGCGCCGGCGCGCGCGAGCCCGGGTCCCCGCACGACCGCGCGGCGCGGTGGGTGATCCTCGTCGCCGCCGCCGCCGGCGCGCTCCTGTGGGCCGGGCGCGGCCGGGCCCTCGACGTGGCCGCCGCCATCCTGCTCGCCTCGCCGCCGGCCGCGCTCGCGCTGGCCGCGGCGCGCCGGCAGGTCGAGGCCGAGCTGCGCCGTCGGGGCCTCATCGTCCGGCGGCCCGACTTCCTCGAGCGAGCGCGCGCGGTGCGGCTCGTGGCGGTCGACGAGATCGGCACGCTGGTCGCCGCCGGCGCCGAGCTGCGCTTCCCGGAGGGCGTCGCGCGCCTCTCTGCCGACGAGCGGGCCGCGCTCGATCACCTCGCGGCCCACAGCCGACACCCCCGCTGCCACGCGGTGCGCCGCGCCCTGGCCGCGACCGGGGGCGCCGCCCCGGTCGACGCCGCCGGAGGCCCGCCGGTGCGCGAGGAGCCCTGCCTCGGCGTCGAGGCGGACATCGCGGGCCGTCGATACAGACTCGGAGCGCCGCGCTGGGCGGTGGAGCGCGGCGCCGCGCCCGCCGCCGGGCTCGGCTTCTCGCGCGACGGACGCCTCCTGGTCTGGCTGGTGGCCGACGAGGAGCTCCGCCCCGACGCGCGCGCCGAGGTCGATGCGCTCCGGGCGCACGGCGTGGAGGCCTGGCTCCTGACCGCCGACGAGCCGGGCCGCGCGCGCGCGATCGCCGCCGAGGCCGGCATCCCGCGCGAGCGCGCGCGCGGCGCGATGCAGCCCGGCGACAAGGCCGCCTGGCTGGCCGCGCGCGAACGGCAGGGCACGCTGTTTCTCGGCGACGGGCTCAACGACGGCGCCGTCGGCGCCGGCGCGCTCGTCACCGGAACGCCGAGCGCGGACCGCCCGCTGGTTGCCGCGCGGTCGGACTTCTATCTGGTCGCGTCCGGCCTCGCCCCCGTGGCGAGCGCGCTCGACGCCGCGCGAGCGCTCGACGCGGCGGCGCGGCGCAGCCGGCGGGCCGCATGCGCCAGCAGCGGCGCCGCGGTGGTGCTCGCGCTCGCCGGCCTGGCCACCCCGCTGGCGGTCGCGCTGTGCATGCCGCTCGCCTCGCTCGCCATCGCGAGGGCGGCGGCGCGCTCGCTCGCGCCGGCGGCGGCCTCGCGCGCGGGGTGTGCTCACGTCACACCGGCGGGCGCGAGGGCGGCGCGGCGGCCGGCGAGCGTGGTCGCCGCGCACACGTGATAGAGTGGCGCGGCTGTGCCCGGGCGCGACGTTCGCATCCTGGAGACCACCGTCCGCGACGGTGGCTACGAGATCGACCACAACTGGGGCCTCGAGGACGTCGCCGCCCTGGTGAGCTTGCTCGACGCGGCCGGGTTCACCTACCTCAGCCGGCTGGCAGCCTCGAACCGACCTCGCTGCCGCGTCAAGCTCGCGGCCGGGCCCGCGACCTAAATCGGCTGAGCCGCCGGA
>DATFRY010000328.1:0-7057 GCA_035262925.1 Kofleriaceae bacterium
GTCGACGACGCCATCGTCGTGGTCGAGAACGTGCAGCGCCACCTCGAGGGCGGCCTGCCGCCGATCCGGGCCGCGCTGAGCGGCGCCAGGGAGATCGGCACGACCGTGGTGTCGATCAGCATCTCGCTCATCGCGGTGTTCCTGCCCATCCTGCTCATGGGCGGCATCGTCGGGCGGCTGTTCCGCGAGTTCGCCGTCACCCTGTCGGTGGCCGTGCTGGTGTCGCTCGCGATCTCGCTCACCACCACGCCGATGCTGTGCGCGCTCCTGCTCGGGCCGGTGCGGGCCGGCGGGCGCGGCCGGCTGCATCGCGCCGGCGAGCGCGCCCTGGCCGCGATGACGCAGGCCTACGCTCGCTCGCTGGCCTGGGTGCTGCGCCACACCCGGACCATGCTGGTCGTCACGCTCGCGACCGTGGGGCTCACGGTTGCGCTCTATCGCGTCGTCCCCAGGGGTTTCTTCCCGCAGGAGGACACGGGGCGGCTCATCGGATCGATCGTGGCCGACCAGGACACGTCGGCGCAGGCGATGAAGCGGCTCATGGCGGGGCTCGCCGATGCGACGGCAGCCGACCCCGCGGTCAGCGGCACCGTCGCCTTCACCAGCGGCAACAGCGGCCGCATGTTCGTGAGCCTCGCGCCCCGCGATCGGCGCACGGTCTCGGCCGACCAGGTGATCGCGCGCCTGAGGACCAGGCTGGCCAGGCTGGCGGGCGCGACGCTCTACCTGCGCGCCGTGCAGGACCTCCAGATCGGTGGTCGCGGGAGCGCGGCCCAGTATCAATACACGCTCGGGGGCCCCGACTTCAGGGAGCTGGCCGCCTGGGCGCCGCGGGTCCTGGCCGCGCTGCGCCGCGTGCCCGGTCTGGTCGACGTCAACAGCGACCTCCAGGACCACGGACGCCAGGTCCAGGCCGACGTCGATCGCGACGCCGCGGCGCGGCTGGGGCTGTCGTCGCGCGCGGTCGACGAGGACCTGTACGACATGTTCGGCCAGCGGCAGGTCTCCACCACCTACACCGACCTCAACCAGTATCACGTGGTGCTCGAGGTCGACCCCGCGCTGTCGACCGGCCCGGAGGCGCTGCGCGGCGTGCGCATCCGTCCGCCGGGACAGCCCGCGGTCACGCTCCCCGCGGTCGCGACGCTGAGCTCGTCGTGGGCGCCGCTCGCGATCGCCCACCAGTCCGCCATGCCGGCGGTGACCCTGTCGTTCAACCTCGAGCCCGGCGTGTCGCTCGGCGACGCCGTCGAGCGCATCCGGGAGCGCGAGCGCGAGCTGGGTCTACCGGCCGACGTGCGGACGCACTTCGCCGGCGCGGCGCAGGCCTTCCAGAGCTCGCTGGCCAGCGAGCCCGTCCTCATCGCGGCGGCGCTCATCGCGGTCTACCTCGTGCTCGGCATCCTGTACGAGAGCCTGACCCACCCGGTCACGATCCTGTCGACCCTGCCGTCGGCCGGCATCGGCGCGCTGCTCGCGCTGCTGGTGCTGCACATCGACCTGAGCGTCATCTCGCTCATCGGCATCCTCCTCCTCATCGGTATCGTCAAGAAGAACGCGATCCTCATGATCGACTTCGCGATCGGCGCGCAGCGGGACGAGGGGCTGTCGCCGAGGGACGCGATCTTCCGGGCCTGCCGGCTGCGGCTGCGGCCGATCACCATGACCACGGTGGCCGCCATGCTCGGCGCGCTGCCGCTGGCGCTCGGCCTGGGCACCGGCGGGGAGCTGCGCCAGCCGCTCGGCGTGACCATCGTCGGCGGCCTGATGGTGAGCCAGGCGCTCACGCTCTACACGACGCCGGTCGTCTATCTCTGCATGGAGCGGCTGCGCAGCTGGCTCACCGGCCGCGCGAGGCGCACGGCGGTCGCAGGGGCGCGGCCATGAGACGGGACGCGACACGCGCTGCGCTGTGGCTCGCCCTGTCGATGATCGCGGCCTGCACCGTCGGGCCCGACTACCGGCGGCCGCGGGTCGATGTGCCGTCCGCCTACGGCGGTGCCGGCATCGGGAGCCGCGGCGGAGAGGGCCTCGACCCCACCTGGTGGCGGCTCTTCGGCGACGAGCGGCTGAGCTCGCTCGAGGGCCGGGCTGTGGCCGGCAACCCCGGCCTCGAGGCCGCGCTCGCTCGCGTCGCCCAGGCGCGCGCGGTCAGCGCCGAGGCGGCCGGCGGCCGCTACCCGACCATCGAGCTCGCGCCGACCCTCACCCGATCGCGCAATCCGCTCACGTCGTCGAGGCCCGGCGGCAAGGCCGCCACCGCGCTGGTCATGCCGTTCGACCTGTCGTACGAGCTCGACGTCTGGGGCAAGGTGCGGCGCACCGTCGAGGCGGCGCGGGCCCAGGCGCTCTCGGCCGCCGACAACCACGGGGTCGTGCTGCTCAGCCTCACCGCCAACGTCGCCACGACCTACTTCACGCTGCGCTCGCTCGACAGCCAGGCCGAGGTGCTGGCCCGCTCGGTCGATTCGTCGCGTAAGCAGCTCGCGCTCACGCAGACCAAGCGCGGCGCGGGGCTGGTCGGTCCCACCGACGTCCTCCAGGCCCAGGCCCAGCTCGACGCCACTTTCGGGCAACAGGCGGACGTCGAGCGACAGCGCCGCGACGCCGAGCACTCGCTCGCCATCCTGATCGGCCAGCCGCCGTCCGCGCTGTCCCTGCCGCCGCTGCCGCTCGGCGGCGATCCGCCCCCCGTGCCGGCCGGACTGCCGTCGGCGCTGCTCCGCCGGCGGCCCGACGTCGCCGCGGCCGAGCACACCCTGGCGTCCGCGTCGGCGTCGATCGGCATCGCCAGGGCGAACCTCTACCCGAGCTTCAGCCTCACCGGCAGCGCGGGTCTGGCCAGCGCGAGCCTGACCGGCGCGCTCGGATGGGCGAATCGCAGCTGGTCGATCGCCGGCGGCCTGCTCGCGCCGATCTTCGAGGGCGGGGTCCTGCGGGCCCAGGTAGAGCAGGCCCGGGGCGCCTACGACGAGGCGCGGGCCACCTACCGCGCCGCCATCTTGCAGGCGCTCGCCGACGTCGAGAACGGCCTCACCGACATCGGCGCGCTCCGGCGAGCGGGCGCAGCGTACGAGCGCGCCGCAGCCTCGGCGCGCGAGGGCCTTCGCCTCACCCAGCTCCAGTACGAGCAGGGCCTGGTCGACTACCTGCAGGTGCTCGACGCGCAGCGCACCCTGCTCGGCGACGAGCTCCAGACCGCGCAGACCCGCGGCCAGCGCTTCGTGTCGACCGTGCTCCTCTTCAAGGCCCTGGGCGGCGGCTGGACCCCCCGCGACGGCGCCCGCGTCCTCGATCGGGCGCGCGCCGGCGGACCGGGTCGTCGCCTCACCGCTGTGCGGTGAACCAGCCGAGGCCGTTGCAGCTCATGCAGGACTCGCCGCTGCCATCCGGCCGGTCCGTCCAGCCCACGCCCTCGCAGGTGTCGCACGGCTGCGCCGTCTCCGGGCGAGGGGGGACCAGCTCCTGCAGCTCAGGATGCCGGCGCGCGGCCTGGAAGAGCACGGCGTACAGGATCAGCGGATCGGTCTCCGGCTCGGTCGGATGACCAAAGGCCTCGTGATCCATGCAGAGCACGGTGCCGTCCGGCCGCAGCGCCCACAGAAAGATGCGGTTGCCGCGGAGAGGCAGGGCGTTGAGATCGTCCCGGCAGACGCGCAGCGGCCAGTCACCGAACGTCGACGGTTGCAGCTCGTCGATCCAGCACTGGATGAGAGCCGCGAGCTCGGGCGCAGGTCGTGTCATGTCGCCATCACTCCTCCGCGAAGAGACCCAGGAGCGCCGCCACCCGATCGCGGTCGAGGAACGATGCGGCGGCGCGCAGTCCGACCGTCACCAGCGGCCAGTACGTCCGATCGATCGACAGGCCCCGGGCCCGCGCCACCGCCAGAGCCGCGAGACGCTCGCAGAGGTCGTCGAGCGCCGGAGCGCGCCGGTCGGCGCCGAGGCCGGCAAGGATCGACGCGATGCGCCGCCAGGAGGGCAGGGCGTCCTGCCATCGCGACCGCGCGCTGTACGGCGCGAGGAAGTGCGGCTCGGTCCAGCGGCGATGGCAGCGCGGGCTGAGGAAGTGGTCGCGCATCGCGCCCTCGAGCTCGGCGCGAGTCCAGGCCATCCGCTCCGGCGCGGACAGGCCGCTTCGCTGCGCCGCTTCCCTCGCCGCGGCGCGCAGATCCTCCGGCAGGTACGGGGCGAGCAGGGCGAGCAGGGCCAGCGCTGCCCCGGCAGACCGCGCCGCCACGTCGTCGTCGATCGGACCTCGCGCGCGCGATCCTGGTCGAGGCCGCAGCGCCGCATCCAGGGCCGCCTCCTGGCAGCGCCGCAGCGTTGCGCCGTCCAGGTACGGGATCAGCGAGAGGCGCGCCCGGAACACCTCGTCGCCGAACGCGTCGTCCTGCGCCGGCGGGTGCTGCGCGATGTGGCGCTCGAGGGCCGCGTGGAGCAGGTCGTCCGGCAGCGCCGGCGCGAGGTGCTCGAGCAGCTCGGGCCGGTTCCACCAGAGCGACCCGATCCGGCTGGCCCAGCCGTCGGGCCCCTCACCCGGCAGGCGGTGTGGCGATAGCTCTGCGCGCAGCTCCTGCAAGCTCGCCGCTCGCCGCTCGCCGCTCAGGGATGGGAGCAGCATCGCCCGCGACACGGGGCCGGTCTGCTGGTCCTCGTGCGCGCCGTCGACCGCCTGCGCCTCGAGCCCGGCGCGCTGACCCTCGTCGAGCGGAGCGCCGGCCAGCACGGCGATCAGCAGATCGACCCGGCGCGCCGGAGCGGGGAAATCGACCCACGATCCGATGCTGCGCGGCGGGCGAACGGGCGCGGCGGCGACGTGGCGCATCGCGCGATCGAGATCGAGCAGCCCGAAGGCCAGCACCGGGGCGAGCAAGGGCGGCGGGAGCAGGGCTGCCGGCAAGCCGCGCGCCGGAGCCACCAGGCGCGGAGGCGGCTCGTCGGCCAGGCCGTAGTGGGTCAGCATCGCGGCGGTGTGCACCGGGCCGAGCGCCGGCGCGATCGGCGGCAGCGCGACAGGGAGGACGAGATCCAGCGACTCGCGGGCCGCCGTCACTCCGCGCGCCGCGAGCGGGGCCAGTTCGGCGAAGCGAGCGGCCAGCGCGGCGGCCAGCGGGGCGAGCTCGCCGGCGCTCAGCCCGGCCGCGATCCAGGCGATCGCCGCGACCGAGCCGAGCTGCTGCGGCACCCAGCGCAGCGCGCCCCAGCGGGAACGGACGAGCCGTGCCGGCGTCCGCGAGGGCGCCGAGCGAGAGGGCCGCAGGGCCAGGGCACGCTCGCGGACATCCGCCGGCAACAGCGCCCCGAGGACGTTCCATGCGGCGGCCGGCGCGTTCGAGTGGGCGCTCGCGATCTGCTCGGCGGTGTATCTGGGCACGCCGCCGATGCCCTGTTCCGCGGACTCGTCGAGATGAGACCCGCGCACCTCCTCGACGCTCGCCAGCGCGGAGTCCAGGAGCTGGCGTCGCTCCGCGTCGGCCAGCCCCGGCAGCAGCGCGAGCCGCTGAAGAAAGCCGGCGAGCGAGAGAGGGCCCCACGCGCGGCCAAGCACGCCGATCTCGCGCAGCCAGTCGGCGTACTCGTCGGGAGCCAGCATGCGCCAGAGCTGTCCATCGGCCGGCGTCCGATGCGCCGCCAGCAGCGGGCGGGCCTGCGCGCGCACGTGCGCCCGCCGCGTCGGCGACAGGTGCGGCGCCAGCTCGGCCAGCAGCTGAAGTCCCCGGCGCTGCTCGAGCGCCTGCAGCGCGTCCGCCGCGGCGATCCCGCGCTGCTCCAGCGCATCGCGCTCCCCCGGATCGAGGACCGCGGCCGCGAGGACCGCCGCGATCCACTTGCCGCGCCGGTCCAGCATCGCCGCCGAGGGCGCGGGCAGCTCGATCAGCTCTCGCGCGGCGGGCAGATCGATCAGGCCGAGCGCCAGGCCGCGCTCGAGCAGCGCGGGAGGGGTCTCGTGCTTGTCGAACGCCCTCATCGCGCTGTCTCCATCATCCACCTGTTCCGCCTCACGCAGCGGCGACAAAGCGACAATGGATCCGTTTCAGGCTTCACCGCGCGGTGGGGCCGGCACGGGGGCGACGTCGACCGCGGGCGGATTCGAGCTGGTCGAGGTGAGGCTCGACGGCGAGGCCGCGCCGGTGATAGTCGTCGGCGCGCTCGGATTCGCCGATGCGACGGGCGGAGGCCTCGGCGAGGCGAAGCAGGCCCCAGCGGTGTGGGGCCAGCGCGAGGGAGTCGTCGGCCGCTGCCAGCGACTCCTCGCCGCACGGGCGGGCCTGGACGCGCCGGGCGCCGATGTCGGGCCGCGGGTGCAGGCGAAATGCGAGGTCCAGCCGGTTCGCGCTCGCACCCGGGTGGGCGAGGACCGCCGACGACAGGCGAAGACCGAGGGATGCTGCGGCGCACGCGGCCAGGCCGATGACAAGCGCGCGGGCGGGACGGCCGCTCGCCGACAGCGCGGCCCCCATGCCGGACCAGACCACCTCGGTCAAGAACGGCGTCGTGTGATCGGCATGGCGGTCAGAACAGCTCCTCGCCGGACATGTCGGGCAGCTCCTCGCCGCATCCGCATCCGCATCCGCATCCGCATCCGCAACCACAGCCACATCCGCATGCGCTGCCGCACGCCGAGCCGCAGGCCGTGCCGCACGCCGAGCCGCACGCGCTGCCGCATGCGCCGCACAGCGGGTCCAGGCAGCATTCGGGATCGATCTGGCACGGGTCGTCCTGGACGCACGTGCCGCCCTGGCACGAGAAGCCGCTCTGGCACGGGCCGGCGTCGCGCGGCCGGCCGCAGTCATCGGTCCAGGGGCCGCACTCCGGCGGCGTATCGATCGACGTGCACGTGCAGGTGCCGTTCTCGCAGTCGAACCCCGGGACGCACTCGCCGCACGACGCGCTCGGATTGCACGGGTCCGGTCCGCACGAGAGGCCGCCGCAGCAGCTGGTCGTCTGGCACACGCCGCCGGCGCATTGCTGCCCGGACGGGCAGGGGCCCTCGTCGCGCTGCCTGTCGCAGTCGTCGGTCCAGGGGCCGCACTCGGGCGGGAAGTCGATCGAC
>DATFRY010000329.1:0-8064 GCA_035262925.1 Kofleriaceae bacterium
CGCCTGGCTCAAGGCCCACTACGAGCGCCTGCTCGCGCGCGGCAAGCTGCCCAAGGTCGCCCTCATCGCCTGCATGCGCAAGCTTCTCACCGCCATCTACAGCGTCGCCAAACACCGTCGCCCCTTCGTCCCGATTCTTCCTCCACCACGGCCTGCGCCATGACCAGACAGACTCAAGGACCTCCACGGCAGACGCGGACCGCAGCGCGCGGCGAGGCCGGCCTGCTCCACTCCGAGCAGCCCGCCTCGTCTCGGAGGCGGTCGCGCTCCACCGCCAGCCCTTCGCAGCCGGCGTTGTCCACAGCCGCGTCAGGGCGAAGTCGGAGCGGCGGCCCTCTCCAAACGGGCCGCCCGACGAAGCCCCCGTCAGCTCGCGCCGAGCCTCTTGCGGCTGTGGGCAACGCCGCCAAGCTCGACCGCCCGGCTCAGGTCGGCGCACGATCACGCCGGCGCTCGCGGGCAAAGAAAGAGATTGACGGGCGACACGGTATCTCACTCGTACCTGAGCGACTCGATCGGATCGAGGTGTGCAGCGCGGTATGCCGGCCAGGTGCCGAAGGCCAGCCCGATCAGCCCCGAGAACAGCAGCGCGCCGGCGATCGCGACCGTCGACAGCTCGGCGCTGACCGGGGCGGTGCGGTCGATGATCCCCGAGGCCATGACCCCGATGGCGGTGCCGATGGCGCCTCCGACCATGGTGACCAGCGCGGCCTCGGTCAGGAACTGGACCAGGATGGTCCGCCGCCGCGCGCCGAGCGCCCGCCGCACGCCGATCTCGCGCGTCCGCTCGGTGACCGCCACCAGCATGATGTTCATGACCCCGATGCCGCCGACCAGCAGCGTGATGAGGCCGATGGCGATCGCCACGCCGAACAGCGCCGAGGTCTCCTCGTTGAAGATCTTGACCAGCTCCGACTGCCGGTTGATCGAGAACGTGTCCTCGTCGTCGGCGGCCAGCCCGCGGTGCCGGCGCAGGATCTCGATGACCTGATCCTCCGCCTGCTGCAGCGAGTCGGGCCGCGCCGCCACCGCGATCGACATGTTGCGCTTCATGCCGTAGAGCTTGCCGAACGTGTCGATCGGGATGATGACCAGGTTGTCGAGCGAGCGGCCGAAGGCCTTGCCCTGCGGCATGAGCGAGCCGACCACGGTGAAGCGCTGCGGGCCGAGCCCGATGCGCGCACCCAGCGGGCTCGCCCCCTTGAACAGGCGCGACGCCACCTCGCTGCCGATGACGGCGACCTGACTCACGCCCGAGCCCTCGAGCGGCGCGAGGAACCGCCCGCTGGCGATCTTGATGGTGGAGGTGTCGATGTACTCGCTGCTCGTGCCCTGCACCTGCACCGCGCCGATGCGCTCGCCGCGGAACGAGACCTCGGCCACCGCGTTGGCCACCGGCGCCACCGCCGCGAGCAGGTCGCCGCGCTGGCGCAGCGCCACCACGTCGTCCCGCCGGATGGGCGGCCGGTTGCGGTACATCCACCAGTCGTTGCGCAGCACCCATGGCCGGCTGCTGACATACATGGTGCTCGACCCGAGCGCGGCCAGCTGGCGGGTGAACGAGCTGGTCAAGCCGGTGACCAGGCCATAGATGGTCATGAGCGTCGCCACGCCGATCGCGATGCCGATGGTCGACAGGAACGCGCGCATCCGGTTGGCGGCGATGCCCCGCAGCGCGGTGCCCGCGGCGGCGGCCAGCTCGACCGCCAGCCGCCAGCCGCCCCGCCACGCCGCCCTGACGATGATGATCACGCCGGCGCTCCGGCCGCCTGGGCGGCGACCAGGTCGGCGACCACCTGGGCGCCCGGTCCGTCGTGGATGATCTCGCCGTCGGCCATGCGCAGCGCGCGCGGGCACTGGGCGGCGATGGTCGGCTCGTGGGTGACGAGGATGAGCGTGTTGCCGGCCTCGTGGAGCTCGGAGAAGAGCTCGAGGATCTCGCGGCCGGTGGTGGAGTCGAGGTTGCCGGTCGGCTCGTCGGCCAGGAGGATCGACGGCTGCGCGACCAGCGCGCGCGCGATCGCCACGCGCTGGCGCTGCCCGCCCGACAGCTCGTTGGGCCGGTGGCGCATGCGGCGGGCCAGGCCCACCCGGGCCAGCGCGTCTCGCGCGCGCCTCCGCCGCTCGGCGGCGCGGATGCCGCGATAGACCAGCGGCAGCTCCACGTTCTCGAGCGCGCTGGTCCGGGCCAGGAGCTGGAAGGTCTGGAACACGAAACCGATCTCGCGGTTGCGCAGGTCGGAGAGCGCGTCGTCCGACAGCCCGCGCACGTCCTTGCCGCGCAGCCGGTAGGTGCCCGCGCTCGGCGTGTCGAGGCAGCCGAGGATGTTGAGGAGCGTGCTCTTGCCCGAGCCCGACGACCCCACGATGCCGAGGTACTCGCCGGCCATCACGCGGAAGCTGACCTCGCGCAGCGCGTGGATGGTCTCGCTGCCCATCTGATAGAGGCGCGACACGCCGGCGAGCTCGAGGAGCGGTGCGCTCACTGCTTGGCGCCCCCGTGACCGCCGGGCCCCCCCTCCGGCGCGTTGGTGACCGCCATGCCGTCCTCGAGCTCGCGCGCGAGCGTGCGGTACGGCCCCTCGACCACCACCTCGCCCGGCTTGAGGCCCCGCGTGATCTCGACACGCGTGTCGCTCGACAGGCCGACCTCGACCGCGCGCCGGGAGACCTTGCCGCTCTCCACCACGAAGACGACCTTCTCGAGCCTGGCCTTGCCCGCCGGCGGGTCGCTCGCCACCGCGGCGCCCGCACCGGCCGCGCCCGAGCCCGCCGCGCCAGCCGCGCCCTTGCCCGCGCCGGCCGCGCCGGCCCCCGTGCCCCCCGCGCCGCCCGCACCCGCACCGCCGGCGGGCCGCACCGTCACCGCCTGGATCGGCGCGGTCACGACGTCCTTGCGCGTCTCGGTCGAGATCGTGACCTGCGCGCTCATCCCGGACAGCGCGCGCGGCGGGTTCCCGTCGAGCGCGACCCAGATCGGGAAGGTGGTGACCTCGTTCTCGGTGCCCTCGTTCTTGACGATCGCGTCGCGCCCGGTCTCGATCACCTTGCCCGGGAAGGTCCTGTCGCCGAACGCGTCGATCTCGACCGACGCCGTCTGGCCGGTCTTGATGAAGACGACGTCCTGCTCGCCGACCTCGAGCTTGACGTCGACCTCGCCGACCGAGCCGAGCACGAGGATCACGTCCTCGGCAAAGTCGCTGCCGCGCACGCGCTCGCCCACGCGGTGGTTGATCGACAGCACCGTGCCGGCCTGCGGCGCGGTCAGGGTGGCCCAGCCGAGCGCGCTGCGCGCCTCGTCGAGGCCGGCGCGCGCCATCTTCGCCTTGCCCTCGGCCGCGTTCAGCTCCGCCTGGGCCAGCGCCCGCGCCGAGCGAGCCTTGTCCAGCTCCGAGGTGCCCGACACCTTGCTGTCGACCAGCTGCTGCGCCCGCTTCTCCTCGCTCGCCAGATAGGCCACGTTGGCCCGCGCGCGATCGGTGTCGGCCTGGGCCGAGTGCAGCTGGGCCTGCTGCTGCTGGAACTGCGCCTTGTAGCGCGACGTGTCGATCTGGCCGATGACCTGCCCCTTCTGCACCGACGAGCCGATCTCGACCTTGAGGTCGAGCAGCACGCCGGTGATGTTCGACGACACGTTGATCTTGCGCTCCGGCTCGAGCTTGCCGGCGCCGGTCACCGTGCGCGTGATCGACATGCGCGCCGCGGTCGCGGTGTGGACCTGCACCGGCGGGGCGGAGCGAGGCTTGAGGCTGGACAGCGCGATCACCGACACCAGCGCAATCACCACTACAGCAAAGATCCACCGCGCGATCGTCATCGGGCACCTAGGGAGCTGATCATGAGGATGAGGACGAAGCCGATCGTCACGGCGACCAGGCTGCGAACCCGGCCGATCGAGGCGGCGGCGGACAGGCCGAACGCGCACAGGACGACCGACCACAGCGAGAAGAGGTCGGCGCTGCCGAACAGGCGCGCGAGCAGCGGATGGCCGACGGTGCTCGCGAACCCGCCGGCGACCAGCGCGCCCAGGTCGGCCGGCGCGATGGCGTCCTGGCGGAGCGCGGCGGCCGCCGCGATGAGCGAGCGCACCGCCCACGGCAGCGCTCCGACCGAGGCCGCGGCCAGCGCGCCCCGCGTGCTCGGCCTGCCGCCGACGAAGCGGCCGAGGAGGAAGAGACCCAGGGCCAGGAGGAGGATGCGGGCCGGCGTGCCGAGCGCGGCGGCGAGCGCGACCTTGACCCGGAAGACCGCCGTCTGCTTCCCGATCTCCTCGGCGATCTCGCGGTCGGTCTTGACCTCCTCGGGCGGCTGCGCGCCGGCGTTCGATGCGCCGGGCTGCGCGGCGGGCGGCGGACCGCCGGCGTTCTCGCTCCGCACCTGCGGCCCGACGTCGACCCGCAGCGACAGCGCGGCCGCGGCCAGGAGGGCGGCGACGACGACGATCGCCATCGCCAGCCGGAAGCGGCCGGCGGCGACGAGCGGAGGCACGCCGCGGTCCGGCACGAACAGCGCGCGCAGCGGCGCGGCGACGGCGGACGCGGTGCGGCGCCCGCGATCGCTCGCGTCCGGGCGCGCGGGCCCGAAGGAGTCTTCCAGATCAGACAAGGTGCCGAAGGATAGCGGCTGCGGCCGCCGGCGCGAGGTGGAACGGCACGGATGAGGACCGCGCGGCCGCGCAGGGAAATTCCCGGCCGCGAGTCGTCGCGCGCATCGTGCCACGAGTCACGGCGAGCGGGATAGCGACGGCGCTGGAATCACCCCCGAGCGGTGTGCTGCGGTACCATGCACCTCGAGCGCAGGATCGCCTGAAACGCAGGATCGCCTGCAACGCCGGATCGCAACACACCTGCAACGCCGGATCGCAGCGCCGCCCGCAGCGCAGGATCGCAATGCCCGATCGCAACACAACCCGCAACGCCGGATCGCAACACGGGCTGCAAGGCACGATCGCATCGCGACGCAGCCTGCAACACAGGAACGCAACGTAGGATCGCGACGCATGTCAATTCGCAAGATCGCCGCCATCGGTCACCCGGTCCTGCGCGAGCGAGCCCGAACGGTCTCGCGCGACGAGCTCGCAGCAGAGCCCATGCAGTCCTTCATCGACGACCTGGTCGAGACCATGCGCGACGCCAGCGGCGCCGGCCTGGCGGCCAACCAGGTGCACGAGCCGGTGCGCATCTGCGCCATCGAGGTCTCGGACAACCCGCGCTATCCGTACAAGCCGAACATCCCGCTGACCATCCTGGTCAACCCGGTCATCGAGCGCATCGGCGACGAGACCTTCGAGAACTACGAGGGCTGCCTGAGCGTGCCCAACCTGCGCGGCCTGGTCACGCGCGGCACGCAGGTGCGGGTGCGGGCCTGGGACCGGCTGGGCGCCGACATCGACATGGTCATCAAGGGCCTCAGCGCCGGCACCTATCAGCACGAGGTCGACCACCTCGACGGCGTCCTCTTCGTCGACCGGGTCGCCGACACCCGATCGCTCTGCACGTGGGCAGAGTTCGATCGACATCACCGGGCGGCCTTCGTCGAGCGCGCCACGGAGCTCGTCCGGCGCTTTGGCTCGTGACGGGGTGCGGCGGAGCACACAACCTCTGGCGCCCGGGCCGAAGCTCGCGGTATCCTGGCGCCGCCGCGGGGAACCTGGAGGTCCCATGCCCCCGTCTGTCCGGCTCGGCTGTGCATCCCTCGCACTCGCGCTCATGATCGTCCCGGCGTGCGGCGGCGATGATGACGACGTCAACATCGTGGACGGCGGCGGCGGGGCCGGGGGCGACGCGGGCGCCGGCGGCGGCGCCGGCGTCCTCGGACAGACCTGCAACGCCAGCACCCCGTGTCCCGACAACATGCCGGTCTGCCTCACCGTCGGCCAGGACGCGACCGAGGGCTTCTGCAGCAAGGGTTGCGCGACCACCCCGGCGCCCCCCGAGGGACAGGATCCGATGCTGCCGCCGCAGGACTCCCACGCCGCATGCCGCGAGGGCTACACCGGCGACGCGGAGCCGG
This sequence comes from Kofleriaceae bacterium, assembly GCA_035262925.1. Lineage (GTDB taxonomy): Bacteria > Myxococcota_A > Polyangia > Haliangiales > Haliangiaceae > DATFRY01. The sequence goes on from DATFRY010000329.1 coordinate 6,013, forward strand.
CCTGCGCGGCGCCGCTGGCGGCCATGAACGGAATCGTCCCGTGGGCGTGCGTGCTGGCCTGCGGCGACACCCCGGCCGGGTCGTTCGGCACCTGTCCGAGCAACCTCACCTGCGAGCAGCCCGACCCGGCGGTCAACGGCTTCTGCTTCCCGCCCGGCTGAGTCGCGGCGCCGGCCGGCAAGGCGGCTTTTGCTCCCCGGCGGGGGCGCGGAGGCGCGCGCGCGCGGCTATATAATCGGCCCCCGCAGAGGGCCCGCTGGTGGCGACCGGATCAGACGGCGAGTTTGGCGGCACCGATCGATTCGAGGTCGTCAGGCGACTCGGCGCCGGCGGCATGGGGGTGGTCTATCAGGCCTACGACCGCGAGCGCGCGCGCACGGTGGCGCTCAAGACGCTTCGCCACCGCGACGCGGCCGCGCTGTACCGATTCAAGCGCGAGTTTCGCGGCCTGGCCGACATCAGCCACCCCAACCTGGCGGCGCTCCACGAGCTGGTCTCCTCCGGAGACGAGTGGTTCTTCACCATGGAGCTGGTCGAGGGCGTCGACTTCATCACCTGGGTCCGCGGTGAGGAGACGACGACCGAGCTGCTCGACATCGACAGCCTGAGCCCGATCCCCGACGAGAGCCCGCCCTACGGCAACGACTACTCGACGCGCAGCCAGAGCCCGGGCCTCGACCTGTCGCTCGACGGCAGCTGGAACACGCGCATCCCCGAGCCGTCGCCGCCCGCGTCCTACGAGCGCCTGCGCGACGCGCTGCGCCAGCTGGCCGAGGGGGTCCAGGTCCTGCACCAGGCCGGCAAGCTCCACCGCGACATCAAGCCTTCGAACGTGATGGTCGACCGGGGCGGCCGCGTCGTGCTGCTCGACTTCGGGCTCATCACCGACGTGTCGCGGCCGGGCGGCGGCGTCTCCGACGAGTACAGCGTGGTCGGCACGGTCGACTACATGTCGCCCGAGCAGGGCGCGTCGCTGCCGCTCGCCCCGGCCAGCGACTGGTACTCGGTCGGGACCGTGCTCTACCGGGCGCTGACCGGCATGCTGCCGTTCTACGGGCCCCCCATCGTGGTGCTGATGGAGAAGCAGCGGCGCGAGCCGGAGCCGCCGAGCATGCTCCTGCCGGAGACGCCGTCCGACCTGTCGCAGCTGTGCTGCGATCTCCTGCGCTGCGACGCCGCGGCGCGGCCCGACGGCAACGAGATCCTGCGCCGGCTGGGCAGCCGCGCGGCGGCGCCGCCGGCGCGGCGGCGGCCGACCGGCTCGCGATCGCAGGACACGCCGCTGGTGGGGCGCGCCGCCCACGCCGAGGTGCTGCGCGAGGCGTTCGCCAGCGCCACGCGCGAGGGGCGCGCGGTCACCGTGCTGGTGCGCGGCCGCTCCGGCATGGGCAAGAGCATCCTGCTCGAGCGGGTGACGCGCGAGCTCCAGCGCGAGCGCGGCGCGGTGGTGCTGGCCGGCCGCTGCTACGAGCGCGAGTCGGTGCCGTACAAGGCGCTCGACAGCCTGATCGACGCGCTCAGCCGCCACCTGGCGCAGCTGCCGCGCCACGAGGTGGATGCGCTGATGCCGCGCGACGTCCTGGCGGTGGCCCGCCTGTTCCCGGTCCTGCGCCGGGTCGACGCGGTCAAGGCGGCGCCGCGCCGCATCGCCGCGCCGGACCCGCACGAGCTCAAGCGCCGCGGCATGGGCGCGCTGCGCGACCTCCTGGCCCGCATGGCGGACCGGCGGCCGCTGGTCCTCACCATCGACGACGCGCAGTGGGGCGATCTCGACTCGACCATGCTGCTGCTCGATCTCCTGCGCCCGCCGGATCCGCCGTCGCTGCTGCTGGTGCTCGCATACCGCAGCGAGGAGGCCGAGACCAGCGAGTCGGTGCGCCACCTGCTCGAGGGGCTGCGCGCGCCCGGGGCCGGCGCGGGCGACATGCGCGAGGTGGAGGTGGGCGCGCTCGCCCCCGACGAGGCGCGCGAGCTGGCCGAGAACCGCCTGCAGCGCGAGGGCAGCGATCTGGACCAGGTGGCCGACGCGATCGCGCGCGAGTCGGGCGGTGA
>DATFRY010000330.1:0-13640 GCA_035262925.1 Kofleriaceae bacterium
GCGCGGACCCGACGGCTCGCCGCTCTCGTGGATGCGCGTGCTGGATCCGGTCGATCGAGCTGGACCGGTCGATCGAGGTGGGCCGTGACGTCCATCCTGCACCAGCAGCACGCCGACCCGTGGAGCACGAGCCTGCTCGACGTCGCCTCGCTCAACGCGCGCGTGTCCGACGCCGTGCTGGCGGCGATCGATTCCGCGCGCGGGGCCGCGCTCGCCGGCGGACCCGACCGCCACAGCCACAGCTTCCTGGTCCTCGGGCCCGCCGGGGCCGGCAAGACCCACCTCTTCGCCCGCCTGCGCCGCTCGGCCGGCGCGCGCGCGGCCTTCGTCCTCCTGCGCCCCGAGCTGGCGGTCGAGCCGACCCCGCGCCACGTGCTCGCCCAGGCGGTCGACGCGCTGCGCCGCCCGATCCCGGAGCAGCCCGAGCGCAGCCAGCTCGACGTGGTGGTCGGCTCGGCGGTGTCGGTGCTGAACGGCGCCGGCGCGCGCTGGCCGGCGGTCGCGCTCGATCAGCTGCGCGCGGCGCCCGATCGCGAGCGACAGGACGCGCTCGAGCGGGCCGTCGACGTCATCGAGCGCTCGCACCCGGAGATCGAGCCGGACTGGCTCGTCCGCTTCCTCGCCCTCCCCTTCGCCGGCGGCGCGGACCGGCGCGCGGCGTTTCAGTGGCTGAGCGGACGGGAGCCGGACGTCCTCCAGCTCGAGCGCCTCGGCTTCCGCGACCCCTTGCCGGAGGCGAGCGTCCTGCCGGCGCTCCGCACCCTGAGCGCGGTCGCGTCGTTCAGCGCGCCGTTCGTGGTGGTCTTCGATCAGCTCGAGAACCTGGTCGACGAGGACGGCGGCACCGGCCGCATTCACAGCCACGCGCGCCTGTTCTGCGAGCTGCACGACACCGTGCCCGGCCTGGTGCTGGTCCAGATGTCGCTCGAGGCCGAGTGGCAGCGCCGCATCTCGCCCGCGCTGGCCAGCTCGGAGCGATCGCGCATGGAGGCCGCCGTGCTCAGGCTCGTGCTGCCCACTCCGCCCCAGCGCGCGGAGCTGATGGAGGCGTGGCTCGGCGCGCTGCCGCCGGAGGCGCGCCGACCCCTGCCGTGGCCGTTCGCCGCCGAGTCGTGGCAGATGTGGCAGGACGCGCTCGGCGTGACCCCGCGCATGCTGATGATCGCCGCGCGCGAGGCGCTCGAGCGCGGAATCGCGGCCGCGGCCTCGCTCGACTCGGAGGCCGAGGCAGGCGCCGGCGCGGCGGGCGAGCCCGTCGGCCCGCTCGAGCCGGCCAGCCTGGCCGACAGCCTCGACGACCTGTGGGACGAGCACGTCGACCAGGCCCGCGCCGCCATCGACGAGGCGGCCAGCGCCGGCCATCCGGTCGACGGCGGCCGCATCACCAGCGGCGTGACCGCCGCGCTGCGCCTCCTGGGCGCGGCGGTCGAGGTGGCGAGCGCCCGCCAGCCCCATCAGCTCCGGGTGGGCGACGGGCCGGCCCCCGTCGATCTCTATGTGGTGCAGAAGGCGCACCCGCGATCGGTCGCCGCCCAGCTCGAGCGCGCGGCCCAGGCGGCGGCCACCCGCCCGGTGGTCGCGCTCCGAGAGGCGGCGCGCCCCTTCCCGCCCAGCTGGAGGCAGGTCGCCGCGCACCTGGAGGCGCTGGTCGACAGGCCGCGCGCGCGCTGGCTGGAGCTCGGACACGACGAGGTGGCCAGCCTGCTGGCGGTGCACGATCTGCTGGCATCGGCCCGCTCGCAGGACCTCGCCGGCGTCGACGGCCGGCCCATCCCCGAGAGCGACGTGCGCAGCTGGGCGCGCGAGCAGCTGGGGATTCGCGGCTGGCGCGCCATCGCCGCGCTGCTCGAGCCAGGCGCCGCTGACGAGGACCGCGAGCCGGGGCCGCCGCGCGCGGCGCCGATCGCCCTGGTCCCGGCCCTGCCGCGAGACGCGCGGAAGGCGGGCGAGGACCGCGGCGAGCCCCCGCCGCGCCCGGCGCCGATCGCCCTGGTCCCGGCCCTGCCGCGAGACGCGCGGAAGGCGGCCGGCCCGACCCACCCGGCGGATCATCCGGCGCCGGGCGGTGTCCTGTCGGCGGCCGACCCGGTCGTGGCCGCCATCCGCCGCCTGCGGCTCGCGTCGATCGATCGCATCCTGCGCGAGGCGCGCGCCGTGGACCCGGAGCTGATGCTGTCGTCGGCGCTCGATCGGCTGCGCGCGCTGGCCTCGCGGCTGCGCTGGTTCGGCCGCTCGCTCGTGTGGTGGGAAGAGGACGACAGGTGAGCGCGTCGTCCGCCTCCTTCTCGGTCACCGAGACGCGCAACGCGCTGCGCTGCCCGCGCGTGTTCGCGCTGGGCCGGATGCGCGGGCAGCAGGTCATGTTCCCGATCGGCGCCTCGTCGCTGGGCAGCGTCTTCCACCGGCTGGTGGCCGAGTTCGCGCGCGAGCCGGGCGCCGCGCGACTCGAGCGCCTGCCACCGACGGCGCCGGCGGCGGACGTGGCCGACGCGCTGGCCGCCACCTTGCTGCTGCTCCTGGCCACCGAGCTCGGGCGGGTCCCGGCCTACGCGTCGATGCCGTCCGAGGTCGACGACCTGGCCGAGGCGCTGCGCGAGTTCGCCCACCACGTGGCCCGCTCCAGCCTGGCGTCCGGTGCGGCGCCGGCGGAGGCGGTGCGCCGCTTCCTGGCCGGCGCCGAGCTGCCGGTCGCGGCCGCGGTCGAGCGCGGCGAGGCGCCCATCCGGCTGACCGGCCGCATCGACGCGCTCCACCTCCCGCCGGGCGGAGCCGCCGAGGTGGTCGAGTACAAGCTCACCGACGACGCCAACGAGGACCTCGACCGGGCGCAGGTCGCGCTCTACCGCTTCCTGCTGGCCGGCGAGCGCGAGCTCGACGCCGCCCCGGTCATCCTGCGCTTCAATCCCCGGCTGACCGTCACGCGGCTGGCGGCGCGCGAGGCCGACGAGCTGGTCGAGCGCCAGCTCCTGCCGCTCCTGGCCGACATGGCGGGGTGGGCGGACGATCCGCGCACCGCGCCGGCGACCGCGCGCGGCGACCTGTGCGCCGCCTGCCCGGTGCGCGCCGCCTGCGCGTCGCTCTACCCGGAGCCGCTGGCCGCGCGCGACGATCCGCCGGCCGGCGCGCTGCGCCCGCGGCCCGATCCGGTCGGCGAGCTCCGCGAGGGCGACGTCGCGCCCCCCGCGCCGGCCGCCCCGGCGGCGCCGGCCGGCGCCACCGCCGCCGAGGCCTCGCGGGTCGTGCAGCTCATCCTCGCCATCCTGCGCCGCCAGGGCGTGGCCCAGCCGACCGCGCGCCCGCCCATCGTGGGGGCGCGGCTCATCGAGATCGAGGTGTCGGTCGCGCGCGGCAGCGTGAGCGCGATCGAGCGCGCGGCCGGCGACGTCGAGCACCGACTGGCCGCCGACCACGGCCTGACGGCGCGCTTTCACCGCAAGGGGGCGCTGCGCGTGTTCGTCATCGCGCGAGCCGAGCCGGAGCGGGTGAGCCTGGCCGGCCTCCTGGCGGCGCGCGCCGGCTGGCTGCGCGAGCGCGCCGGCCGCTTCCTGCTCGGCGAGACCACGCAGCGCGCGCCGCTCGGCGGCGACCTGTCCGACGCCTCGTCGTGTCACCTCCTGGTCGGCGGCAAGACCGGCAGCGGCAAGTCGGTGCTGCTGCGCTGCATCGCGGCCAGCCTGGTCCACTTCCACTCGCCGGCCGAGGTCCAGCTGACCCTGGTCGACCCCAAGCGGGTCTCGTTCGCCAGGCTGGCCGCGGCGGTCGGCGCCCACCTGGCCGGTCCGCTGCTCCACGACGTCGACGAGGCCATCCCGGTCCTGGCATCGCTCATCGAGGAGATGGAGGAGCGCTACGCCCTGTTCGAGGCGGCCAGGGTGCAGGACATCGACGAGTACAACGAGCTGCGCGCGGGCGCCGAGCCGCTGCCGCGGCGCGTGGTGCTGGTCGACGAGTTCCAGGACCTGGTCGCGGTCAAGGCGACGCGCGAGCGCTTCATCGACATCGTGCAGCGGCTCGGCTCCAAGGCGCGCGCGTCAGGCATCCACCTGGTCCTGGCCACGCAGCGCCCGACCCGCGAGAACGTCCCGGGCGGCATCAAGGCCAACCTGCCCGGCCGCGTCGCGCTCAGCGTGGCCAGCGCGCTCGAGTCGCGCATCGTCCTCGAGGGGGGCGGCGCCGAGGCGCTGCTTGGCAATGGCGACCTCCTCGCCGACCTCGGGCGCGGCCGCGTCCGCGCCCAGGCGCCGTTCGACGGTCTCTGACCTGGTCTCCCGGCCGGGTCTGCGGGCCGCGTCTCCGCGCCTACAGATCGAGCTCGACCACGCCGAGGATCTCGCGCGGCGGCGTCCGGTAGTCGAAGCTGTTGGCGCCCGTGCTGATGATGGGGCCCTCGGTGCCGAACAGGTTGGTGCCGTTCACCCCGACCTTGATGCCCGGGTGCGGGCGGTAGAAGATCGTTGCGCCGGCGCTGAGCCAGCCCGGCACGTCGCCGGGGCGCAGCGAGTTCCACATCGCGTCGGTGCGGTCGCTGGACCGCCGGCGAGTCTTGCCCTGATAGAAGAGCGTGGCGGTCCCGCCGAGGCGGCCGGTGGAGGCGCGCACGCCGGCCTTGCCGACATGGCTGGGCGCCCACACCAGGTTCTTCGACTCGCTGAGCTCGGGATCGAGGACCTTCTCGTCCAGGAGGCGCACGTAGCTGTAGCTCGCGCTGCCGTCGAGCGACACGCGGCCGATCTTCGACTGGCCGAGGATCTCCAGCTCGCCCCCGGCGCGCCGGTTGGAGAAGATGTTGCGCAGCAGGCCATCCTGCTCGCCGTAGTCGATGGCGTGGCGGTAGTCGATGTAGAAGGCGTTGGCGCGCACCCGCACCGGCGGGGCAGGCGCCCAGTCCACCGCCGCCTCGTAGGTGGTCATGGTCTCCGGCCGCAGGGCGCTGGGGTTGGACGTCGCGGTCCAGCTGTTGCTGGCGAAGAGCTCGACGATGGTCGGCGTGCGGAAGGCGTGGCCGGCCATCAGCTTGAGCCGGACCGTGTCGGCCGGCCGCACGACCAGCCCGGCGCGCGGGCTGACCTGTTCGTACGAGCCGGACAGGACCGGGCGCGCGTCCGACGCCACGTCGACGTAGCGGTAGAACAGCTCGTCGTAGCGCGCCCCGAGGGTGAGCTCGGCGCGCTCGCCCAGAAGGGCGCCCGACACCGCCTGCGCGTAGACGCCGACCCGGTGCACCGGCCGGTGGAGGATCGGCTCGTACACGTCGCCGAGCGGCTCGTAGTCGTCGAGCTGGGGATACACGCCGTCCGGGTCGACCAGCTTGGCGTTGGCGTAGTGCGTGTCGTCGCCGAGGTAGAGGACGCCGCCGTACTCGACGCCGCCCAGCGCGCTGGCGCCGCGCGGCAGGCCCAGCTCGACCTGGCCTCGCCCGAACACGGAGTGAAAGGTGGTCTCCAGCGCCTCGGTCACGCCCTGCGGGTAGAAGCCGTCCAGGGCGCGGGCCGGGTACAGGCGGATGTCGGACTGGTAGTCCTCGCGCTGATACTGCGCGGCGCCCTCGAGCTTCACGCGCCGGGCGGCGTGGCGATAGAGGAGGTCGACCGTGGAGCGCTGGTCGCGCACGTACTCCTGGGCGTCCGGCGACCACCCCATCCACCCGTGGCCGGTCTCGCTCTGCTCGGTCTGGCGGTGGATCGAGATCTCCAGCCCGCGGGCGGCGGCGCGCGGCTCGACCTTCAACCACAGATAGGACGACGAGCGCTCGTCCTGCACCTTGAAGAGGGCGGGCGCGCCCTCGTCGTCGGTGCGGTGCGAGTCGTCGGTGCCGAAATACTCGTCGCCGTCGGTCCGGTGCGCGTTGAAGCCGACCACGGCGTCGGCCCAGCTGCCCGCCTGCGCGCCGACCGCGTCGACCGTCTGGGTCCGGGTCCCGGCGGTCAAGCGGGCCTCGATGCCGCCGTCGCCCAGGTCGGCGGCCGACACGGTGTCGACCGCGATCACGCCGTGCATCGCGTTCGACCCGTAGACCGCCGAGGCCGGGCCGCGCACCACCTCCACCTTGCGGGCCAGGAACAGGGGCGCGCTCTCCCAGGTGAAGGCGGCCCCGGTCTCGATGTTGTTGTGCGGCATGCCGTCGATCGACAGGAGCAGCCGGTTCGAGTTCCAGCGCTCCGACTCGCCGCGAAAGCCCGCCACCCGCCGCTCGAAGCTCTGTGACGGCGCGAAGCCGGGCAGCGCGAACAGGAGGTCGTTGATGCTCTGCCAGCCGTAGTCGAGCACCTGCTCGCGCATGACCGCCGAAGCGGTGCTCGGCAGGTCGGCGATCTTGACCGGCTGCTTGGTCGCGGCGCTGACCTCGAGGTCGAGCAGGCTGTCCAGCTCGAGCTGGCTGACCTCGATGGGGGCGGCGCCGGTCGGCTGCTCCGGCAGCGACTCCTGCCCGCCGGCCCAGGCCGCCGCCGGTGCCGCGCATGCGACCAGCAGGGCCGCGCCCAGCCTCTGCATCCGTCCTCGCCGCCGCATCGTCATCGCGCCACCACCTTGCTGAGTCGCAGGAGCTGACCGGCCAGCCGGGCCCCCTCCGCCCGCGCCGCCACCAGGTTGACCGAGATGCCGACGCGCGTCTGTTCCTCGGACAGCGCGATCGACAGACCGCGGGCCAGATACGACGCCTGATCGGTGAAGGTCAGGACGTGGGCCATCCGCGCCGCCTGCGACACCGCGGCCACGTCGGCGTCGGAGCCGCCGCACATGTAGAGGACCGAGAACCCGCCGCGCATCAGGGCCGGCCCGCTGGCGTCGGTGACCGACAGCGTCGCGACCTCGAGCGGCTTGCCGATCACGACCACGCGGCGGACCATGTCGTCGAGCGCGGCCCGCATGCGGCCGGCGCAGGCCAGCGCCATCGTGCTCTCGCCGTGCACCACGGCCAGCCTGACCGCGGCGCCCGCGCGCGCGGCCAGGGCGTGGTCGTAGGCCAGCACCCGCAGCATGATGATGGCCTGCTTGTCGGGCGGCACGTCGGCCGCGGCCGCGCGCGCGCCCGCGCTCGCCAGCGCGGCCACGACCATGGCCGCGAGGGCGCTACGCATGCGCGTCATCGCCCCCGGCCGGCGGCAGGAGGTGCCGGCCCACGAACCTGAGCAGCCCCCGGCGCGAGAACGGCTTCTCCAGGACCGGCGCCACCGCGCTCGGGTCGATCGGCGCGCCGTCCGGCTCGATCTCTCCGGCGTCGCCGATGTCGCCGGTCATGAAGACCAGGCGCGGCCGCAGGTCGGGGTGGCGGTCGTCCAGGTGGCGGGCCAGCTCGAGGCCCGACATGTCCGGCATGCGCAGATCGCACAGGATGAGGTCGAACGCCTCGCCGCGGCCGAAGCGCTCGAGCGCGACGTGCGCGCTGTGCACGCCGGTCACGTCGTGGCTCTCCGACAGGAGGCGCTCGACCGCGTTCACCACCGCCGGCTCGTCGTCGATGACCAGCACCTTGCCGCGCCCGCCCAGCGGCAGCTGCGACGACTCACGGGCTCGCCCGGCCCGGCCGGCGGGGTGCAGGCGGACGGTGAACGTGGTGCCGACGTCCTCGGCGCTGTCGACCTCGATGCGCCCGTCCATCGCCAGCACCAGGTTGTGCACGATGGCCAGACCGAGGCCGGTGCCGACGCCGACCGGCTTGGTGGTGAAGAACGGATCGAAGATGCGGTCGCGGACCGCCTCGGGGATGCCGCAGCCGGTGTCGCGCACGGTCGCGACCACGCTGCCGTCCTCGACCACGCGGGTGCTCACCTCGACCCGGTTCTCCTGCGCCTTGCCCTCCGGCAGGGCCTGGGCCGCGTTGATGAGCAGGTTGACGAACACCTGGACCAGGCGCGACTCGTTGGCCAGGACCATCGGCACCGCGCGCAGGTCGCGCACGACGTGAGCGCGGTGCTTGAGGTGGCCCTGCACCATCTGCAGCGACTTCTCGAGCGCCTGGACCAGGTCGATGGGGCCCTGGGTGTCGCTGTCGCTGCGCGAGAGCGTCTTCATGTCCTTGACGATGTGTCCGACCCGGTGAGCGGCGTCGAGCGCCTCGCCGAGAGCGGTGGCGGTGTCGTCGGTGGGGCCCGAGCCCGGGCCGTGCACGTCGCGCAGGTAGTCGAGGTTGCCGATGACCACCGAGAGCGGGTTGTTGATCTCGTGGGCCACGCCGGCCGCCAGCGTCCCGAGCGACGCCATGCGATCGGACATGAGCAGCCGCTCCTGCAGCCGCGTGCGCTCGGTGGTGTCGAGCGCGACGAGCGCGGCGGCGTCGGCCTCGCCGAACTGCACCTCGAGCGTGGCGGCCTCCACGCTGAGCACCTTGCCGGCGGCCAGCGCGAGCGTGCGCGGATCGAGGTGGACGCGCGGCTCGCCGGTCGGAGTGGGCAGGGTCTCGCGCGCGGCCAGCTGCGCCGACAGCGCGGCGCCGACCAGCGAGACCCCGTCGCCGCCCAGGAGCTTCACGCCGGCAGGGTTGATGTAGAGGATGCGATCGTCGCGGTGGAGGACGAGCGCCACCGGCAGGCTGTCGGACAGGGCGGCGAAGGTCTCGGCCGAGCGGCGCAGCGCCTCCTCGGCCGCGTGCCGGCGGGCCAGGAACCACGCGGTCAGGATGCTGAAGATGAGCCCGACCGCGGTCACCACCCCGGCGGCGACGCCGGCGAGCGTGTTGTTGGCGTGCTGCTTCTCGACGATGGGCGTGGTCGCGAAGCGGAGGCGCAGCACGCCGCGGGTCCCGCCCTGGGCCTGCACGGTCGCGGTCGCCTCGATCGTGTCGCCGACCACGTCGACGCGCGTGCGCGGCAGGGCGGTCGGCGGCTCCGGCGGAGAGCTCGTGATGCCGGCGGGCCAGGTCGCGAAGGGCTCTCCGTCGCGTCCGAACAGCTCGGCGCTGACCACGTCCGGCTCGACCTGCAGGCGGGCCAGCGCCTCGCCCGCGTGCTCGCGGTCGTCGAAGTCGAGATCCGGCGCAAGCAGCGACGCCATCACCTCGGCCACGCCGTCGGCGCGATCGGTGGCGGACGAAAGGGCGAGCTCGTTCATCCGCCGCGGCAGCGTGACGAGCACGCCGGCGGCGATGAGCCCGAGCGGCAGGAACAGCAGCGCGACCAGCCGGAACAGGCGAACGATCGGTTGTCGAGTTGCGGACATCGCGTCGGTCGGTCGCGAGAGAGCACACGCTCCACCGCTCGTCTCTCAATCGGCCACAAGGACCACACATTGAGTGAGCGGTCGTGACGCACTGCGCGCCGGGTCGCGGTGCTTCTCGCCCACATTCGGCGGGCCCACATTCGGCGGGCCCACATGCGGCGGGCACATCCATCGATCGGTCGATCGACACCGCGAGCCCACCCGGGCGAGAGCGGCGTGGAGGGCCAGAAGGCGCCGATTCGCGGCGCCTGGGGGGCTGCGCCGCGCCGGGGCGCACGGCGGCGGATGACGCCCTGTTCGTGGCATCCTGCCGCCGGAGTGAACCGGACACGGGTCACCCCGAGGGGGTTATTTCGCTATCTCGCCTCATGTGCTTCTATTGATAGGGGTTGGGGAGTACCGGGGGTCAGGGAGGGCAGGGGGAATGGCGATCAAGGGCAGGCACGCCGTGTGGTGGGCCGTACGTGGTCCGCAGCTCGGTGACCCATCCACGCCGATATCGGGCATACGGTTCGAGTTGCCGATGATCGCGCGGGTGAACCCTCTCGCCGAGACCACGCTCGCCCCGCGCGTGCGCTTCGCGACACCGTGCGTGGAGGGCCTCCTCGTCGACGACGACGTCGATGTCGACGGGCTCGCCGGTCGTCTCGATCGCTCGGAGCGCGATCGAACGCGCGGCGATCGAGTGCGTGACGCTCGTGACGATCGAGCGCGCGGCGATCGCATGCGCAGCGATCGGATGCGCAGCGATCGCATGGGCGATCAGCTGCGCGGCGATCGAGTGCGCAGCGATCACATGCGCGGCGATCGCTCGCACGACTCGCACGACTCGATCGAGTCGACCGAGTCGCACGACTCGCACGACTCACCGCATGAAGCGATTTCCATCGCTGTCCCACCCGGGGGCAGCAGCATCTCTTCAGTCCGCAAAGGAGGAGGACTATCGGCGTCACGTCGTGCCGGCATGGGAGTCCCACACGCGTCCGGACTGGCGGCCGTGTGGTGGCGGACACCGGGTCTGCCGACCATGCAGGTGAATGAAGCACTCGTTCAGGAAGGCTGCTGGCGATGGCGCCTACCAATGGGTTGGCGCCTGCAGTGGAGATCACCGATCGGGGGGTCGGGATCACGGTTGCTTCTCGCTGGCAGGGGGGGGTCGGAGCCCGAGTCGGTGGCGGTTAGAGAATTCCTGCCGCGCCGGCGCGTGTTCCGGGTTTAGAATCGGGCCCTGCCACGGACCAGCCGTCCCCTGGTCCAGGGCAGAGTCAAGTGGAGCTAGGATGGCGGACCAGGGAACCGTACTGATCGTCGATGATGACGAGGCCTTTGCACGTATCGTTGTCGCGCCAGCGTTTTCACGACGCTGGCATGTGGAGTTCGCGTTCAACGTACCGCAGGCCCACGAGTCGCTCGAGCACCTGACCGACCTGAAGATGGCGGTCGTGGATCTCGACTTACCAGGAGGTCAACCGTTTGGGCCGAGCCTGCCAGGTGGCTTCGGCTTCGATGTGGCGTCGCGTATCCGCTCGATGTCCCCGCAGTGCTGGGTGGTCATCTTGACCGGGCATCTGTTGCCGCACCTGGTCAACCAGGCGCATCGCATGGGCGCGGAGTTCCTGCACAAGGAGAACTGCCTGGAGAACCTTTCGCTCCTGGCAGACCGGCTGCAGTCGCGCGGGCATCCGTCGGATGAGCGCGCGGCGGAGTTTCTGGACTACCTGCAGTGGCGGTTCTCGCTGTCGCCGCGTCAGGTGGAGATCGCGAGCCTGGCCCTTCGCGGGCTGGAGAACGCAGAGATCGCCCAGCAGCTCGGCATCACCTGCAACACGCTCAAGCGCCACGTGAGGCTGCTCCTGTCGAAGTGCGGCGCGCCGACGCTGCGCGCGCTCGCGCGCACGTACTACTCGCAGAACGAGGCCGGCGCGCGCGCGGCCGCGACCGAATCGCGGAACTGACGACGAGGCCGAGACGGCCGTGCGACGACGCCGCTGACCGCGAACGCGCGGCAGCGGCCCCGCGCGGCCGTCCCGGGCCGTCCTGCCGTCGCCCTGCCCTGCCCTGAAATTTCTCGGGCGCGAGCGGCGTTCCTCGGGAGCCCTAGGGCTGCCCGAGGGCCAGCGGCGGTGCGTCGCCGGCTGCCCGCGCGCGGGCCCTGCGCACGCGCGGTCGGCCTGCTAGGATACGAGCTGCCCAATGGGGAGCGCCGTCAAGCGAACCCGGCCGCGCCGGCGCGAGCCGTTCGCCGATCAGATCGAGCGCTCCGGCCACTGGATCTTGACCACGGTCTGGAGCGGCCTGGTCTGGATCCTGCGCCTCCTCCTGCGCGCGGCGGCGCTCGCGGCCGCGGCCGGCGCGAGATCGTTCCGCCGCCTGGACCGCGCGGCGCAGTTCATCGTCGTCGCGATCCTGGCCGGCGGATCGCTGGCCGCGGCGCATGTCATCGCCACGCGCCCCGCGCCGCCGGTCTATGTCGACGACGAGACCGAGGCGCTCGCGCGCGTCATCCGCAGCGAGGCCGGGGTCGGATCTCCGCAGCAGCGCATCCACGTCGCGTGGGTGACGCGCAACCTCGCCGCCGAGCGCGGCGAGACGATCGCCCGGATGGCGTGCTCTCCATGCGGCCCGCAGGAGCTCGGCCGTCCGGTGTCGTCGCGACAGGACGCCGCCGACGCGGACCGGCTGCTCGCGCGCAGCATCCTCGCGTCGCCCGCGATCCTCGATCCCACCGGCGGCGCCACCCACTTCATCAATCCCACGCTGCAGGACGACCTCGCCTCTCGCGGGCGACCCGGGTACCGCGGCCGGCCGTACAGCGAGGTGCGCCAGCGCTGGTCGACGGCTTACGGCTGGGAGCCCTATTATCGGATCGGGCCGGACCTCGAGCTGTGGGGACCCCGTCGCGGCGTGCGCGCGAAGCCAGCGCGACCGCGCTGACGCGCAGCGACGAGGAATCTTGATTGGCAGTGCTCGCGCCAGCTTGGCGTCGGCCTGGCGCCACCATGGGTGACCAGTCTTCGCGGTGGACGGAATCCCGGCCACTCCATGTTGCACCTGCGGTCACACTGGCGTAGAGTATGGCCAACCGTGTTCGCGGGTGGTAGGAGTATGCTGCCCGCATGCAAGACGTACGAGCGCGCGGCGCGCTCCTCGGGTTGGCTGTCGGAGATGCACTCGGCACGACGCTCGAGTTCGAGCGCCCGACACCGACGACACCGACGATGCCGTGGTGCCTCCTCGAGGGGCCACATCGCGACATCACCGGCGGCGGGCCATTCGACGTCGAGCCGGGGCAGACCACCGACGATACGCAGATGGCGACGTGCCTCGCGTCGAGCCTCGCCGCGCACGGACGCTTCGTGCGCGACGACGTGCTGCGCGCGTATCTCGCGTGGGAGCCGCACGCGTTCGACGTCGGCAACCTGACCGCGACCGCGCTCTCGCGCGGCGAGGACCTCCACGCCGGGCGGCTCGCGTGGGAGGCAAGCGGCCGCGAGTCGGCCGGCAACGGCTCGCTCATGCGCACCGCGCCGATCGGCGCGATCCTGTGGAACGACGTCGCGGCGCGGCGCGAGGCGGCGCTGACCGACTCGGCCCTCACTCACTTCGATCCGCGCTGCCAGCTCGCCTGCGCCGCCTTCGACGCCGCCATCGCGCGCGCCATCGCCTCGCCCGAGCTGCCCGGCTCGCCGTGGGCGCTGCACGGCGCCGCCGAGCTGGAGCTCCACGCCGCCGCCGAGCTCCTGCGCGGCCGCCATCCCGATCTGGTCTCGATCATCGACGCCGCCGAGGACGCGCTGGCCGACGACCTGCACCTGGCCACCCTCGACGATCCCTGCCTGTCGGATCTCGTGCACGCGGCCCAGGGCTTCGTGCGCGTCTCGTTCCGCCTCGCCTTCTGGCACCTCCTGCACGCCCCGACCTTCGAGGCGGCCCTCATCGACGCGGTCAACCGCGGCGGCGACGCCGACACCAACGCGGCGATCACCGGCGCGCTGCTCGGCGCCTTCCACGGGGCCGGCGCCATCCCGGCGCGCTGGAGCAGGCCCGTGCTGGCGGCGCTCGCCGATCGCTGCGGCCACCCGCTGCGCGAGCTCTATCACCCGCGCGTGCTGCTCGCCGCGCTGGATTCGCCCGCCGCGCCCCCACCGCCGTGCACCTGCCAGTTCGCGACCGGCACGATGACCGGCACGTCGCGCGGCCAGCCGTTCCTCGCCGTCGATCGCCACTACCAGCGCCGCCTGGTGTGGGACGAGCTCATCGGCAAGGGCGCTCTGCCCTGGGATCAGGCGATCCGGACCGCGGCGCGCGGACTGCGCGACAAGGGTCTGCTCGTCTTCACCCACCTGCACGACACCAGCCCAGCCTACGACGCGATCCGCGACCTCATCGAGAAGGAGCTCCGCTCCGAGGTGCCGCTGTTCGACCGCGGCGACGACGTGCGCGGGCAGGTCCGCGCCATCGTCAGCGGCCCCGACGTCATCCGG